>NZ_FOQW01000013.1:0-209167 GCF_900113845.1 Methylobacterium brachiatum
CGAACAGAATTGCGTTGCGCCGGTCTGGTGGCTTGAGCGGCGTGCCCAGAACCCGATCCCATCTCGAACTCGGCCGTTAAACACGCCAGCGCCCATGGTACTGTGTCTCAAGGCACGGGAGAGTCGGTCGCCGCCAGACCCGCACAACGCAATCACACCATTCCCTCAGCACGATCACCGCGATCGGCCCCGGAGCCCGCCCCACAGGCGATCAGCCAGCCCGGACCAGCCGCACAACCTTGGCGCGGGGTGGAGCAGCCCGGTAGCTCGTCAGGCTCATAACCTGAAGGTCACAGGTTCAAATCCTGTCCCCGCAACCAAATCTCTTTCGACGACCCGACCCTTCGGAAAACCCGGCTCGCTAACGCGAGCCGGGTTTTCTGCGTTCGGGGCTCCCTCTGACGCGAACGTCCGACAGACGGAGCGCGGCCCGGTCGTGTGGAAACGCGGTGGCGCGTTGAGGCAGGGGAGGGGGCCGCGACGCAGCCCCGCCCGCCGCCTTGCGGTCAGTCGAACCCGATGACGATCTTTCCGAAGGGGCCGCGCTCCAGGTGATCGAGAGCGGCGGGCACGTCCTCGAGAGCGTAGCGTCGATCGATCACCGGCTTCAACGCCATGACGTCCACGGCTCGGACGAGGTCTTCGAGGGCCCGCCGATGGCCGACGCGGATGCCTTGGACTGTGGCGGATTTGAGCAGCAGGTTCCCTGCGGCGCCCGACAGGTCGTATCCTGCGATGACGCCGATCACCGAGACGCGCCCATCGACGGCCACGGCTTCGAGCGATCGCGCGAGGTGCGCGCCGCCGACGATCTCCAGGATGTGGTCGATCCCGCGATCCGCGGTGAGCCGATAGACGGCTTCGACCCAATCGTCGCGGTCGATGGCGTGGTCGGCGCCCAGGGCGCGCGCGCGTTCGCGCTTCTCGGGGGCACTCGAGGTGACGAAGACCTCGGCGCCGTGCGCCTTGGCGATCTGAAGACCGAACAGGGCGACGCCGCCGGTCCCCTGGACCAGCACGCTCTGGCCCGCCTTGAGCCGCCCGCGCTCGATGAGCGCGAACCAGGCCGTAAGGCCGGCACAGGGCAGGGTGCTGGCTTCCGCGAGATCGAGGCTGTGCGGAGCAGCGACGCACCAATCCTCCGAAACGGCGATGTACTCTGCCAGGACGCCGGGATGGACGCCGCCGAGGCATCGGACATCCAGAGCCTTCGCGGTTCCCGGGGCCGGGCCGTCGATCCAGCCGGGGAAGAAGGTCGTCAGAACCCGGTCGCCCACCCGGAAGCGGGTGACGCCCGCGCCGATGGCCGCGATCGTCCCGGCGAAATCGGATGCCGGGGTGAACGAGAAATCGAGGGCGAGCCCCATCCCATGCTCGATCACGAGCGTGTCGCGGTAGTTCAATGACACCGCCGCGGACTTCACCAGGATGTGCCCCGGCCCTGGTTCAGGGATGGGGACCCGCTGCAGCCGGAGTGCCTCGCGGCCGAAGCCGGTCATCTCCCAACGCCTCATCATGGTCATTCGCGAATCTCCGATCGTCTGCCGACCGGTGATGCGTAGCGTTGATCGACGGCCCCCTGTGGCGATAGTTCGGACCCGGATCGGTGCGTGCGGGGCAACAATGATTCCGGGTGATCTGCTGGCGGAGCTGCCGATGTTCGTCGCGGCCGTCGAGGCCGGCAGCTTTGCCGCGGCGGCCGCGAAACTGAACCTGACGCGCTCGGCGGTCGGGCGAAGCATCGCCCGGCTGGAACGCCGGCTCGGTGTCCGGCTGTTCCACCGCACGACCCGCTCCCTCGCCTTGACCGAGGACGGGCTGACCCTGTTCGAGCACGCGCGGCGCGCCCTCGGCGAGGTGCAGCTCGCGACCGCGCTGCTCGATTCCGGCCGGCACACGATCGCGGGCCGGCTGCGCGTCTCGATGCCGGTCCTGTTCGGGCGCCTGCGCATCGCGCCGATCCTGATCCGTCTGGCCGACGCACATCCGAAGCTGGAGGTCGATCTCAACTTCAGTGACCGGCTGGTCGACGTGGTCGAGGACGGTTTCGACCTTGTGGTGCGCAACGGGCGGCTGCAGAATTGGCCCGGCTTGATCGCGCGGCGGATCGCGTCCCAGCCCATGCGCGTCTGCGCGGCGCCGCGCTATCTCGATGGTGCGGGCACGCCCGAATCCCTGGCGGATCTAACCGGCCATCACGCCGTGCTCTATGGCCGTCCCGGGCGGGTACGTTCCTGGCTGTTTCCACAACCGGGCGGCCCCGCGACGGAGATCGTCCCGCCGAGCCGGATGCGGTTCGACGATCTCGGCGCGCTTCGCGACGCGGCGCTCGGCGGGCAAGGCCTTGCCTGGCTTCCAGCCTGGCTGATCCGGGACGACGTGGCCGCGGGACGACTCGTGACCGTGCTCGACCATCTGCCGGCGCATGCCTTCGAAAGCCACGCGCTCTGGCCCCAGAGCCCGCATCTGCCGCTGCGCGTGCGCCTCGCGATCGACGCGCTGGCAGCGCTGGTCGCGGAATCGACCTTCCGGGCCGAGAGCGGCCGATCGCCCGCATCGGCTTGAGGCCAGGGGCAGGCGCCGTCGGCGCATCATATCGCGGCTCGGCGCGGCAATGCCGCCGTGCTCGCAAAAGCGGATCGGCCTTCCGGACCCGTCCCGAGCGGGCGTTTCCAGCCCCGGTCATCCCCCGTCCGTCCCCAGGCCGGGCCGCCCGCATTTGGCGTTCGGCATCCGGAGCTTTACAATACGTGCGGGGACGCGGCTTCAGCTGCGGAGGGGGGATCATGACGTATCACCGCGTGCGCCGCGCCACCGACTGCGAACGGAGCTGAAGACCGCGTTTTGCGCGTGTCCGTTCGCCTGGGTCGATCGAGTCTGTCCGGTGCGCCGCGTGCGCTGCCGCGGCTGATGCTTGTCGCGGCAACATCCGTGACGCTCGTTGCCGCGCAGCCCGAGACGGCGCGGGCCTTCGACCTGTTCGGCCTGTTCGGCTCGGAGCCGGAGCCGCCGGCACCGAGCCCGACCGCCCTGCCGTATGCGGTGCGGATCACCGGCACCGACGATTCCGACGTGCTTCAGGCGCTCAAGGACATCTCGACCCTCTACCGCCTGCGCCAGGACCCGCCGCCGGACGGGGAGGGGCTCCTACGCCGGGCCGAGACCGATCTGCCCAAGCTCACCGATGTCCTGTCGGGCTACGGCTATTACCAAGGGACCGCCGCGATCCGGATCGATTCCGTGCCGGTGGCGGGTCAGGCCGCGGCCGCCTCCGCCGTGGGGGCCGCGGAGCGGTGGCGCAATCGCGGCCTCGTGCCGGTGCGGATCGCGGTGGATCTCGGGCCGCTCTATACGTTGCGCCGGATCACGGTCCGCGACGTCGCCGGCCGGCCGTTCCCCGACGATGTGCTGCCGCCGCGGATCACCCGGGTGGACGAGGACGTGCCAGCCCGCTCGGCCACGGTGCTCGCCCGGGAAGCCCGGATCGTGGACGAATTCCGGGCGCAGGGGCACCCCTTCGCCAAGGTGGTGGCGCGCGATCCGGTGGTGGACGATGCCGCCCACGTGATGGATGTGACCTTCACGGTCGATCCCGGGCCGGTGGCCGGGCTCGGGCCCGTGGCGGTCAGCGGTGCTCCGGGGATCGACCCGGCGACGATCCGGTCGTTCATCTATGCCGAGCCGGGGGACCCGTACTCGCCCCAGGCGGTGGCGGCGATCCGCAAGTCGCTGACGCGCATCGAGGCGATCGGGGCCGCGCGGGTCCGCGAAGGGACGGCGCTCGACACGGACGGAAACCTGCCGCTCTTCGCCGAATTGACCGAGCGCGAGCGCAATCTCGTCGGCGTCTCGGCGCGCTATTCCACGGTCGACGGCCCGGGGGTGCGCGCCTACTACGCCAACCGCAATCTGTTCGGCGGCGGCGAGACGTTCCGGCTCGATGCCGACATCTACTACCTCGGGTTGGGCAACGATCCGTTCGCGACCCAGCGCAAGATCGCCCGGATCGGCACCAACGGACTCGGCGGGCGCCTGTCGGCGACCTATGTCCAGCCGGCGCTCGGCGGCACCCGCAACGACTTCCTGGCCAACGCCTTCATCACCCGCGAGGTCCAGCAGAGCTATCTGGTGGATGGCGGCGGGGTCTCGGCGGCGATCCGGCACCGGTTCTCCGATACGTTCTCGGCCCAGATCGGATTGGATGCCCAGGCCGGTCGCTCGAAGGATGCGCTGGGCACGGTCAATTACCGGCTGATCGGCGTGCCGGCCTCGGTGACCTACGATTCGACCGACAGCCTGCTCGACCCGACGAAGGGGTTCCGGGCGATCGCCTCGCTGGCGGCCTATCCCGGTGCGATCTCGTCGCCCGGGATCGTGGTCGCGAAGGCGCAGGGCTCGACCTATTATTCCCTGGACGACGAGTCCCGGTACATCCTGGCCGGGCGGATCGGCTTCGGCTCGGTCTCCGGCGCGCCGCTCGGGGACATCCCGGACAACTTCCGCTTCTTCGCCGGCGGCGGCGGCTCGGTGCGCGGCTATCCGTACCGGACGCTCGGGCCGATCGGGCCGTTCAACCTGCCGATCGGCGGCCGCAGCCTGCTGGAAGCGTCGGTGGAGGCGCGGATCAAGATCACCGACACGATCGGCGTGGTGCCGTTCTTCGATGCGGGCACCGCCTTCGCCTCGTCACTGCCGGATTTCGATGAGAAGATTCGGAAATCGGTGGGCATCGGCCTGCGCTACTACACCGGCATCGGCCCGATCCGCGCGGATCTCGCCTTCCCGCTCGATCCCTACAAGGGCGGCCATGTCCGCCCGGCCGTCCTGTATCTCAGCCTCGGGCAGGCGTTCTGAATGGCTGGTTTTTACGGGACGCTGAGACAGGCCGTTTCGTCGGAGGTGAACCCCGGCGGCGACCCGTTCTCGTGCCAACCTCACACCCGTCAGGATGCGGCGCGGGTCCCCTCTCCCGTGCGGGAGAGGGACAGGGTGAGGGGTGCGACTTTTCCGGAGCAACCTGGTCCCTCACCCCAACCCTCTCCCGGACGGGAGAGGGGGCTCGTCGCGGCCTTCACGCACGAATCTGCGCGTCTTGTGGTCTGCAGGGAAGGCAAGAAGGCCGCGCTTGTGCTGGCCTGCCTCGCGCTTCTCCTTATTCTTCTGATCCCCACCGCCGTCCCAACTCACGCCGACGACGGCGAGAAATCCGTGCTCGGCGGGCTCCTGTCCCGGGCGCTCTCGACCCCGTCGTCGCGGGTGGCGATCGGCGCGGTGGACGGCGCGCTCTCTTCGGATGCCACGATCCGCGACGTGGCAGTGAGCGACCGCGACGGCGTCTGGCTGAAGCTCGACCGGGCCCGGATCGTCTGGCGCCGGCTCGCCCTTCTGTCGGGACGGCTGGAGGTGGACAGCCTCGAGATCGGACGGCTCGAGGTCCTGCGCCGGCCGATTCCCGGGCCGACCCCGCCGGAGGCCAAGCCCGACGGCAAGCTGCTGCCCGACCTGCCCGTGAAGGTCGAGATCAAGGGGTTCAAGCTGGCCGAGCTGGTGCTGGGCGAGCCCGTGGCCGGTCAGCCGGCGCGGCTCTCGGCGGAGGGCAAGGCCCGGCTCGGGGCGGCCAGCGAGGGGCTCGACCTGCAGGCCAGGGCCCAGCGCCTCGACGCCGCCGGGCGCTTCCTGCTCTCCCTGGTCTACGTGCCGGAGGGCGACAAGCTGGAGTTGAGGGCCAATCTCGTCGAGCCGGCCGGCGGCCTGCTGTCGAAGGCGGCCAACGTCCCTGGCACGCCGCCGATCGATTTCGACCTCGCGGGCACCGGAACCCTCGATGCCTGGAACGCCCGGCTCGATTTCGCCGCCGGCCCGGATATCGGCGCCAAGGGTGGCGCCAAGATCTCCCGGATCGGCGCCGAGCGCCGGCTGGCGCTCGACCTCGCCGCGCGGATCGAGGGCCTGGTACCGGGGCCGGCCGCCTCCGTGTTCGCCGGCACGACCAAGCTCGACGGCGGCGTCGCCTTCGCGGATAGCGGCGCCTTCCGGATCGACCGGCTGGAACTGACCTCGCGCACCGCGCGGCTCGCCGCCGGCGGCAGCCTGACCAAGGACCGGATCGCCGAC
The DNA here is from genome assembly GCF_900113845.1 of Methylobacterium brachiatum. Classification (NCBI taxonomy): domain Bacteria; kingdom Pseudomonadati; phylum Pseudomonadota; class Alphaproteobacteria; order Hyphomicrobiales; family Methylobacteriaceae; genus Methylobacterium; species Methylobacterium brachiatum. The sequence continues at coordinate 6,115 of NZ_FOQW01000013.1, forward strand.
CTGACGCTCCAGGCCCGGGCCCTGCCCACCGAGGGCGCGGTGACCAAGGCCGGCGATGCCGAGATCGAGAAGCTGGTCTTCGACGGCAGCGTGAAGGGTCCGCTCACCGCGCCGACGGTGCGGGGCAACCTCGACGCGGCCGGCCTGCGCAGCCGTGAATCGGCGCTGGAGCGGGTCGAGGCGCGCCTCGGGGTCGATCCGCAGGGTGACCCGTCGGCCCAGCGCTTCGCCATCACGGCGGACGGCAAGGTCGAGGGATTGCGGCTGGCAGACCCGGCCCTGCGCCGGGCGATCGGCAGCCGCGCGCAGCTGACCCTGCGGGCCGCCTCCGGGCCGGACGGGGTCTTCGACGTCGCGAGCCTCCGGGTCGAATCCGACACCGCGAAGGCGAGCTATTCCGGCCGGGTCGGCCAGAACACCCTCGCCGGCACGCTGGACGCAGCCCTGCCGGATCTCGCCGTGTTCTCCGGCCTTGCCGGGCGCGGGCTCGCCGGTAGCCTCGACGCCAAGGCGCGCCTCGGCGGCGATCCGGCCCGCAAGGCGCTAGCGGCCGACCTCACCGTGACCAGCGCCGGCCTCGCCACCGGGATCGCGGCGGCCGACCGGGTGCTCGGCCGCGCCCCGACGCTCCAGGGCCGGGTGTCGCAATCCTATGACGGCTACGGCTTCGACCATCTGCGCCTGGAGGGCTCCGGCCTGACCGCGACCCTGCAGGGCGAGGCGACCTCGGCCGCCGCGGATGTGACCGGACGGGTCGACCTCAAGAGCCTCGCCGACCTCGACGGCCGCCTGACCGGCCGCGCCGGCATCGACGCGCGCATGACCGGCTCCCTGGAGCATCCGCTTCTGGCCGCGACGGTCACGGCGCCGTCGGCGACCGCGGACGGCAAGCCGATCCGCGACCTGCGCGCCGAGGCCGTCCTCAGCGACGCGCTGCTCGCGCCCGACGGCACCCTGAAACTGTCCGGCGAGGTCGCCGGCAAGGCGCTGCGCGGCGGCGCCCATGTCGCGAAAACCGGGGCCGACTGGGTGCTCGACCGGCTCGACCTCGATCTCGGCTCCGTCTCCGTCTCGGGCAACGCGATCGTGGCGGCGGAAACCTGGCTGTCGGCCGGGACGCTCTCGGTGAAGGCGGGCAACCTCGCCGACATCTCCCCGCTGGCCCCGGAGCCCCTCGCCGGGCAGCTCGACGCCACGGTGAACCTCGCCCGCGACGGCGGCCGCCAGGACGCGGCGATCCGGGCGACCGGTGCCGCCCTGCGCTACGGCGCTTACGGTCTCAACCGCCTCGATGCCGACCTGAAGGGCCGCGACCTGGGCGCCCACCCGGTCCTCGACGGGCGCCTCGACGCCGAAAGGCTGCTGGCCGCGGGTCAGCAGATCGATACGGTGCGGCTGGCCGCGCTTAGCAGCCCGGCGGGCAGCGACGTGACGCTCACCGCCAAGGCGCGCGGGTTCAACCTCGACGGGGCGGTCCGGCTGTTGCCGGCCGACGACACGCGCATCGACATCCAGCGTCTGTCCGCCGCTCGCGGCGGCGACCGCTTCGCCCTGACCGGTCCGGCCAGCATCACCCTGCGCGACGGCGGCGCGGTGATCGACGGATTGTCGATCGCGGCCGGCTCCGGCCGGGTGACGGTCTCGGGCCGGGCCGGCCAGGCACTCGATCTCAAAGTGGCGATCCGCGCGCTGCCGCTGTCGCTCGCCCGGATCGCCGCGCCGGACCTCGCCCTCTCGGGCACGCTCGACGGCGACGCCGACCTGCACGGGCCGGCCGCGAGCCCGGAGGGCCATTACGCGCTGACCATCTCGAAGCTCGTGGCGCCGCAGACCCGCCAGGCCGGCCTGCCGCCGGTGGATGCCAGCGCCAAGGGCACCCTGTCGGACGGGCAGGCCAGCCTCGACGGTCGGGTTACGGCCGGGAAGGGCGTTGCCCTGACCGTGGCGGGTTCCCTGCCGGTGGAGGCCGGCGGTCCGCTGAACCTGCGCGCCCGCGGCACCCTCGACGCGTCGCTCGCCAACACTCTCCTGAGCGTCGGCGGCCAGAGCGTCACCGGGCGGATCGCCGTCGACGGCGGCGTCACCGGGACCCTCGCGGCGCCCCGCGCCCAGGGCTCGGCCGTGCTCACCGGCGGCAGCTTCACCGACCCGCTCAACGGCATCCGCCTCACCGACATCGACGGCCGCGTCACCGGCCGGGGCGACAGCCTCGTGGTCGAGCGACTGACGGCCTCGGCCCGCAACGGCGGCCGCCTCTCGGTGACCGGCCGAGTCGCCCTGGAGCCGGATTTTCCGGGTCAGTTCCACGTCACCGCCGACAGGGCCGAGCTGGTCTCCAGCCCGCTGATGACCGCGGTGTCGAGCGTCGATCTCAACCTCTCCGGTCCGCTCGCCCGGACGCCGCGCATCACCGGCCGGGTCGATGTCGTGTCGATCGACGTGGCCGTGCCCGACCGCCTGCCCGCCACGGTCAGGCCGCTGCCGGGTGTCCGCCACGTCAACACCCCGCCGGAGGCCCGGGCGCGGCTGGCGCAGCGGGCCGACCGGAAGGCGGCAGGGAAGCCCGGGCGGCGCGCGACCAAACCCGCCGTGCCGTTCGACGCCACCCTGGACGTGCGGATCGATGCGCCGAGCCGGATCTTCGTGCGCGGGCGCGGCATCGACGCCGAGCTCGGCGGGTCGCTCCGGGTCACCGGCACGTCGCGGTCGCCGAACGCGGTGGGCGGCTTCGGCCTGCGCCGCGGGGTGTTCCAGCTCGTCGGCCAGCGCCTGGATTTCAGCCGCGGCAACCTCACCTTCGCGGGCAGCCTCGCCACCCCGGCCCTCGACTTCGCCGCCGAGACCAAGGCCGGCGACGTCACCGCCCGGGTGGCGGTGAGCGGCTTCGCCGACGCGCCGCAATTCACCCTGACCTCCGACCCGGTGCTGCCGCAGGACGAGATCCTGTCGCGCCTGCTGTTCAAGAAGGCCGCCGGCGGGCTGTCGCCGTTCCAGGCCCTGCAGCTCGCGCAGGCCGTGGCGCAGCTCTCGGGCGGGGCCGCCGGCCCGGACGTGTTCGAGCAGGCCCGCAAGGGGCTGGGCCTCGACAGCCTCGACGTCTCCACGGGCGCGAGCGGCGGCCCGGCGCTCGGGGCCTCGCGCTACATCTCGGACCGGGTCAGCGTCGGCGTGAAGGCCGGGGCCAATCCGGCCGACACGGCCGTGGGGGTGGATGTCGACGTCACCCGCCGGATCAAGCTGAAGGGCGAAGCCGGCAGTGACGGCCGGACCAGCCTGGGGGTGGGGGCGGAATACGAGTGGTAGGGGCGAGGGCGCACCGGACGTCTGTCTTCGTTTCGCGATCTGCCTGAACCATTCGATCATCCTCGCAGTCATCCCGGGGCCGCGTAGCGGAGCCCGGGATCCAGAGCCGCCGACAGGTGAAGGTCTTGCACCGGCGGCGTTTCTGGATCCCGGGCTCGCCTGCGGCGCCCCGGGATGACGGAGCGATCGATTTTGCCGTAGGCGCACACCGGCGCGACGCCGAGCGGTAAGAAACTGTCGTCCCCTCGATCCCGCCGTATCGCCGCGATCGATTAATGATCGGTGCGAACTCCACCACACCGCGGCGCGGTTTCGCGTTCAAAATCCCCATCGGCTCAAACACCTCGGCCGAAGATCCGTTGGCCGGCCGGGCCAAGTCTGCTTAGGTGTCGAAGCAAGCGGCGCGATCAGCCGGAATCTGGGCGGGAAACACGAAGGGCGATGGACGACCTGTTCGAGACGGACGACAATCTTCCCGTGCCCGAGGGCGGCTTCCTGCGGATGCTGCCGATCATCAACCGGCGCGGCCTCCATGCCCGGGCCTCGGCGAAGTTCGTCCAGACCGTCGAGCGGTTCGACGCCGCCGTGACCGTGACCCGGGCCGGCGAGACGGTGGGCGGCCGCTCGATCATGGGCCTGCTGACGCTCGGGGCCGCCATGGGCACGCGCATCGCCGTCACCGCGGTCGGCCCGGATGCGGAGACCTGCCTCGACACGATCGAGGCGCTGCTCGCCAACCGCTTCGGCGAGGACGAGTAGGCCGGCTCAGGTCTCTTTGCCGGGCCAGGCGCAGAGGTCCGAGACCGGGCAGCGTGTGCAGGCGGGCTTGCGGGCCGTGCAAATGTCGCGCCCGTGCCGGAACAGCCAGATATGTGCGCCGTCCTTGAACCGCTCGGGCACGGCCTGGGCGAGCCCGTCGGCCACGGCGTCCACCGTGGCGCCTTGGGCCAGCGGGATCCGGTTCGAGACCCGGAACACGTGGGTGTCCACCGCGATCACCGGCTCGTGGAACGCGAAATTCGCCGTCACCTCGGCGCTCTTGCGGCCGATCCCCGGGAGCTTTCGCATCTCGGCCGCGCTGCGCGGCACCGCGCCGCCGTGGGTCTCGATCAGGGCCGCCGACAGCTTGACGATGTTGCGCGCCTTCGACGGCCCGAGCCCCACCGGGCGGATGATCTCGGTGATCTGCGCCGCGCCCAGCTGCAGCATCGCGGCCGGATCCGTGACCCGGGCGAACAGCGCGTCGGCGATGCGCGCCACCGTCGGGCCGGTGGATTGCGCCGAGAGCAGCACGGTCACCAGCAGCCGGAACGGATCGGTGTCGTCGAACCCGGCCTTCGGGTCCGGATCGGCCTCGGCCAGACGCGCCAGCACCGCCGCGACCCGGCCGACCTCACCGGGTTGCGGCGCGGCGCGGGCCTTGGTCCGTCGCGGTGCGGGCCGGAGGCCGTGGGTTGTGTCGCGCGTCATGGCCAGCAGCTAGGGCCGGGACGGCCGGCCCGACACGCGGCGGATTGACGGCCCCGTTCAGCCCCGCACCCGGCGCCAGGCCACGGGACCCGCGCCGAGGCCGAAGGGGCCGGCCGCGAATCCCTCGACCCGGCGCAGGAATGCCGACCGGAGGGCGCCGCTCCGGGCCGAGAGCCGGCCCCAGAAGTTTTCGGACGCCACGGCGACGGCCGGCATGCGATCCGCGACGACCGGCAGGGCGACCTCGGGCGGCGCCCAGCCCGCGGGCCGCACGCCGAGCAGGTTCTCGGCCGGGATCGCCCGCGGCCGGCGGGGGCGATCCGCCGCCCGGGCGGGAGCGGCGGGCCGACCCGCGCGACCGAGCGCCGCCAGCCGTGTGCGGATCGCCCGGTCGACCGCCGCAGCGGCGTCGGCATCGAGCAGGACGGGGGCCGCTTGGACGGTGAGAGCATCCCGGCTCCAGACGAGGACGAGCACCGGGCGCGGCCGGTCCGACGCGGGTTGCCGGGCCGTCGTCCCGGGAAGGCCGCCCTGTATCACGGTGAAGCGTCGCGCCATCGCCTGTCCCGACCTCTCGACCAATCGTCCCATTCCGGGACGGCGGGGCGCCCCGGAGGCGCCGTTCGGGGCGATGGCTTCAAGGACGGTGCCGCCGGGCGGCTCAGCTCCCGGGGATCGCCAGCGGGTTGTCGGTCAGCGCCGCGGCGTCGGGCGCGTCCACGCGTGGGCGGCCCAGGAAGGCGTCCCAGAGGCGCTGGACGAAGGCCGGGTCGAGGTCGCGCAGGATCAGGACGAGGCGGGAGGTGTGGTCGGGATCGGGCCAAGCCGGCAGGGTCAGGGGGGCGTGGAACACGTGCTGGACCCCGTGGACCACGATCGGGCGCTCCGGGTCGTCGGCCAGCGCCACGATCCCCTTGAGCCGCAAGAGCTTCGGCCCGTGGCCGGAGCGCAGCAGGTCCATGAACATCTCGAAGGCCGGCCGCGGCACCGGCGCGGCGCTGGTGAGGCACAGGGCCTGGATCGCCGCGTCGTGGCGGTTCACGTCGCCGGGGTGGTGGTGCGCGTCCTCCATGGCCGCGTCGCCGAGCCAGGCACGCACGTCGGCGCCCTTGCCGTCGAGGCCGAACAGCCCGCCGAGCAGGTCCTCGGCCGCCGCATCCGGCGGCAGGATCGGCGCTGCCGCGTTGAGGGCGGCGAGCCGCGCCCGGATCCCGGCGGTGTCGTCGGCGAGGTCGGCCTTGGTCAGCACGATCCGATCGGCCACCGCGGCCTGGCGCACGGCCTCCGGATGGGCATCGAGGGAGGCAGCGCCGGTCACCGCATCGACCACCGTCACCACCGCCTGCAGCCGGTACCGGAGCACGAGATAGGGGTGGTAGATCAGCGCGTGCAGGATCGGCGCCGGGTCGGCGAGGCCGGTGGTCTCGATTACCACCCGGCGGAACGGCTTGATCCGGCCGTTGTCGCGCTTGCGCAGCAGGTCTTCGAGGGTCGCGATCAGGTCGCCGCGCACCGTGCAGCACAGGCAGCCGGCGCCGAGCAGGACCATGTCCTCGTCGATCGTCTCGATCAGCAAGTGGTCGAGGCCGATCTCGCCGAACTCGTTGACGATCACCACCGTGTCGGCGAGCGCCGGATCGCGCAGCAGCCGGTTGAGCAGGGTGGTCTTGCCGGCCCCCAGGAAGCCGGTGAGCACGGTGAGCGGGATCGGCTCCGGGCGGCGCGGATCCGGGGCGGGCGAGGCGGTCAGGGACATGACCGCGCAGATGGGGGTTTTCGGGGACGGAGGCAACGCGCCGGGGCGCGATGCCGGGAGGCCGCTACTCCTCGGCGGTCGCCTTCTTGGCCGGCGCCTTCTTCACCTCGGCCTTCTTGCCCTCGGGCTTGGCCGGCGCCTTGTGGGCGGCGGGCTTCGAGAGGCCCTTGCCGGGCTTGGCCTCCGGCATGCCGGGCGTTTCCACCGACGAGGTATAGGCGCTGGCGCTGCGCGGCAGACCGTGGGCCGGCTTCGCGGCGACCTTCGAGGCCGGCTTGGCCGCGGCCTTGGCGGCGCTGGCGGCCTTGGCCTGCTCCAGCCGGGCCTCGCGGGCCTGCTTGGCCGCCTGCAGCGCGGCCTCGCGCTTGGCCTTGGCGGCTTCGAGCTTGGCGGCCCGCGTGTTGGCGGCGGCCGTCTTCTGGGCGTTCTCCTGCGCCTCGAGGATTTGCTGACCCTCGGCCGGGTTGCGGCCGATCCAGACCGCAATCGGCTGGAGCGGCGCCCGGGGCGGGAGCGTCCGGGCACGCAGAGCCGGGCTGGAGAAGGCGGCCATGGCGAGCGCCGGGGAATTGGCCGCGGAGCCGCCGATCAGCTGCGCCGCCGAGCCGGGGGCGCTGACCGCGCCGGGGCCGTCGTCGATCGCCGGGGGCTTCTTGCCGCCGCAGACGAAGGGGCGCATGTCCGGCGGCGCGCCGAGCGCCGAGGCCGGCAGGGCGTCGAGGGTCGGGCTGGTCCAGCCGGCGCTCTGGGTGAAGGCGTAATCGAACAGGTCGGCGGCCTTCACGTCGCGCTCGCGCGGGCTCGGCTGGCCCATCACGACGGTGATGACCCGGCGGCCGTTGCGCGAGGCGGTCGCGACCACGTTGAACCCGCCCGAGCAGATGAAGCCGGTCTTCATGCCGTCGGCGCCGGGATAGCGCCCGAGCAGGCCGTTGTGGTTGGCCATGACCGCCCGGCCGAACTGGATCGCCGAGATCGAGAACAGGTCGTGGGAATCCGGGAAGTCGCGGATCAGCGCCCGGGCCAGCACCGCCATGTCGCGGGCCGAGGTCCACTGGCGCGGGTCGGGCAGGCCGTTGGGATTGGTCCAGCGGCTGTCGCGCATGCCGATCCGCTGCGCGGTCTCGTTCATCAGGTCGGCGAAGCCCTCGATCGAGCCGCCGAGATTCTCGCCGATCGCGTAGGCGATGTCGTTGGCCGACTTGACCATGATGATCTTGAGGGCGTTGTCGAGGGTGAGCTGCGTCCCCGGCTTGAAGCCCATCTTGGAGGGCGGCTCGGAGGCCGCCGCCGCCGAGATCGTGATCATCGAATCGAGCGAGACCTTGCCCTGCCGCACCAGGTCCAGGGCGACGTAGGTGGTCATCAGCTTGGTGATCGAGGCCGGGTACCAGGGATCGGTCGGGGCCTGGGAATAGATCACCTTGCCGGAATCGACATCGACCACGAGGATCGGCGCGGTGACCGCGTTGGCGGCCTGGATCCCGATCAGGCTCGTGCCGAGAAGACCCGTCATCGCCGCGAGTCCGACGGTCACGCGCCGGAGGAGTGAAGAGGACATTCGAGCCCGACTCGTCAGAGGATCGCCAGGGTCGGCACCGCGAGGTGCCGCTCTTCCGGCCGGCCGGCCGGAATTCGCGCAGCCCGGACCGCCGGGGCGGCCATCGTGCTGCATCACGGCATCAACGTCTCCACCGTGGCAAGAGCAAGGCGAGACACAACCGCGGGGCTGCGCCGCCTGGTTGTCGGTGGTCCGGAAGGCCCGCGCCGCTTATGTGCGGGATCACGGTCGAGCGAAAAGGTTTCGGGGACACGGTGGCTTACGCGGTCAAGGAGATTTTCCACACCCTTCAGGGGGAGGGCGCCCAGGCGGGACGGGCCGCGGTGTTCTGCCGATTCGCCGGCTGCAACCTCTGGTCCGGGCGCGAGGCGGATCGCGCCGCGGCGGCCTGCCGGTTCTGCGACACCGACTTCGTCGGCCTGGACGGGGAGGGCGGCGGCCGCTTCGCGGATGCGACGGCGCTGGCGGACGCCATCGCCCGGACCTGGGCCGGGGGGCCGGAATGCCGCTACGTGGTGTTCACCGGCGGCGAGCCGCTGCTCCAGCTCGATTCCGCGCTGATCGACGCCGTGCACGGGCATGGGTTCGAGATCGCGATCGAGACCAACGGCACCCTGCCGGCGCCTCCGGGCATCGACTGGATCTGCGTCAGCCCCAAGGGCGCCAATCCCCTCGCGCAGACGACCGGCCACGAGCTGAAGCTGGTCTATCCCCAGGTCGATGCCGACCCGGCGGATTTCGTCGGCCTCGCCTTCCGGCACCGCTTCCTCCAGCCGATGGACGGGCCGGAGCAGGGCGCCAGCACCCAGGCCGCCATCGCCTATTGCCGCCAGGACGCCCGCTGGCGCCTGTCGCTGCAGACCCACAAGATGATCGGGATCCCGTGAGGAGGCGGCCGGCCGGCGTAGCTCTGCCGTGCGGCCGCATCTCCCCTCGCCCCGCTTGCGGGCAGAGGGGGGACCCGTATCTCGTTCTGGCGTGAACGGGCCGTCCCATCGCCCCCACCCTTCCCATCCCGCCAAAAATCGGGAACGATCCCCGCCACTTTCCCGCCCCTGGACCGGTGCCCTTGAACCTGGACGATCCATCGCCGCTCGCCCACGCCGCACCGGAGGGCATCTGGCCGATCGATCCGGACCCGCGGGTCACGGATCTGCCCGGGCGCCAGCGCTGGACCTTCGGGGGCGGGCGGGCCCGCGCGGCCGAGGTCGCGGGCACCGTGGTCCCGGCGACCGATGCCCGGATCGCCTATCTGGGCATTCGCCGGGACGGGCAGGGCCGACCGTTTCCGGCCGCCTTCGCGCACTCGCCGGAGACCGGCGCCGCGCTGGGCCCGCCGGTCCCGCTTCCGGCCCCGGACATCCTCGACATCGACCTGGACAGCCTCGCCGAAGTGCCGCTGCCGAGCGGCGTGCCGGCGCTGATCCGGGCCGGACACCCGGCCGCGCTGTACCTGTTCCAGGAGAATCTCGGCGCGTTCGCGGAATGGGACGGCCGAAATTTCGTGGGCCACGAACGGCTGCCGCCGCATCCGGTCGGAACCGGCATCACGGCGGGCCGCAGGGGCATCGCCTACGCCACCGCCGAGGTGCTGGTCGGCGTGCGACTGCCGCAACTCGGGCGCGGTCTGGTCCACACCGAGACTCGGGCGGCGGGCCTGCGGTTCCTGTCGGCGCCGTGCTGGCGCGGCGGTGATCTTCTCGTCCTCGGCGAGCGGGGCGGGCTCCTCGTCCTCTGTCGCCTTGCGGCCGAGTCGGACGCCCTCGACCTGCGCGACCTCGGGCGCGCCGCCCCCGATGGGGATTTCGCCGGGCCGTGGATGAACCGGCTCGGCGACGCCGTCTGGACCGGCCCGGACGGGTTCGTCGCCTGCCGGACGCTCGGTGACGAGACCACGGCCACTCCCTGGCCCGGGGGCTTCACGCCAATCATCGCCCAGGCGCCCTGGCGGGACCGCGCCGACCTGTATCACCAGCTCGGCATGGCGGAGGGCCGCTATCACGTCGCCGCGCTGGCTCCGGATCCGGACCTGCACCGCCTCGACGGGCCGCATCTGGCGGCCGGACCCTGCACCTATTCCGGCACGGAGCGGTTCGACGTGCCCTGGCAGGCCGCCGAGGAGGCCCTCAATCTCGGCACCCATGCGGGCAACCTGCTGGTGCCCCGCCTGTCGATGGCCCGCGACACGATCCTGCTCGCCCTCGACATTCCCGGCCCGCGCGGCGGTTTCCTGCGCGGCGAGCGCCTGCCTGCGCCGGTGACCGGCCACATCCTCCACCACGCCCACGGGGCCGGGCTGCGCCGCCTGCCGGTGGGTCTGGCGGTGTCGCGGATCGGCGACGCGCGAGCGCTGCTGCACGACGGCGTGCTCTACCTCTGGAGCCGGTCGGAATGCCGCTGCCACGCCCTGCGGCTGCGCGCGGCATGAGCATGGTCCTGCGGATCTTTCTGATGCTCGTCCTCGCGCTCGGCGGACACGCCCGGGCCGAGGCGCCGGTGCGGCAGGTCTTCCTCGTGCAGGATTCCGGCTGGATGGAGCCGTTCCTGACCGCGGAGGGCTCGCAGTTCCGGCCTCTGGTCGAGGCCCTGGTCGCGGCGGCTCGGGTCCCGGGAGCCGATATGGCCGTGGCGACCTTCGACCAGGACGGGCAGGTCCCGGGCCGGCCCTCGCCGCGCATCCTGTATGACGGCGCCTACGACGCCGCGCGGGTCCGGGCGGCGATCGCCTCGATCGACCTGCCGCGCAAGGCCGGCGGCACAGCCTATGCCGATGCCGATTTCAACGGCGCGCTGCTCGGGGCGATCCGCACCGGCCTGCGGGGCCGGGACGGGGTGATCTGGATGGTCACCAACAACAAGAACAGCCCGGGCAACAGCGCCGAGGTCGAGCGCAACACCGCCGCCTTCTACGCGGCCCTGCGCGACTCGGCGGCGATCAGCCGGATCGTCGCCTACCCGGTGCGGATGCCCCTCAAAGGTCGCAACTTCTCGGAGGGCGGGTTCGTCATCTACGGCATCGGCTACGGCGCGGCCGGCGGCCGGGCCCTCGAATCCGCCATCAGCGCCCCGGCGCTCAAGGCCCTGTTCAGCCACCCGCCGGTGAGCCTGAAGCCGGTGCTGGCCGGCGGCCTGACCCTACGCTTCGACCGGCTCGACACAGGCGGCTTGCAGGCCGGGCTGGAGAACGGCGTCCTGATCGTGAGCGGGGCCGATGCCGCCGCCGGCACCGCCCTGCGGCTGACCGCCCATCTGCGCAACGGCCTCTACCCACAGCGCGTCGCGGCAGCCCGGCTCGCCCTGAGCTGGAGCGAGGTCGGCACCGAGGCGGGGCTCGCTCAGGCCGCGGTCTCGCCCGCCGAGATCGCCGACCTGGCGCCGCAGGCCGAGAGCGGGCCGCTCTCCGTGGTGCTGACCCTGCCGCCGATTCGGCGCCCGAGCGGCCTCGCCGGATTGCTCTCCGACGGCCGCACCGTGGATGGCACCCTCACTCTACGGCTCGCGGACTTGCGCCTGGCGCTGGATCCGGCCTTCCTGGAACGGGTGCGGCCGATCTTCGGCAGCGGGTTGTTGTCCGGGGACCAGATGGGCGGGCCGGTCGGGGATGCGCGTGCGGTGGAGGGCCGGCTGCCCGGCCTGTTCCGCGACTATCGCGGCGTCTCGGAAGCGTCGGTGAGCCTGCCGGTGCGGATCGAGGCGGCGTTCTCGCCCTGGCCGCTGATCGCCGCCGCCTCCGCCGCCTTGGCGCTGGCCGCCGCGGCCGGGCTCGGGGCCCTCGCGCTCACCCGGGCGCGGGTCCAAACCGTGATGCTCGGCACCGTCCCGAAGCGGGTCAGCCTGCGCCCTTATCGCACCCAGACCCTGCGCGCCCCCGACGGCAGCCGCTGGCAGGTGCGGGCGGGGCTGTGGGGGCCGGCCCGCGCCACCCGCCTGCAGGAGCCCGAACCCGGCGCATGATTCCTTTGCATCTCGACCGCCTGGGGCCTCCCGGGCTCGTTCACGTCCAGGCCCGGACCGGGCAGGATTTCACCATCCCCGCCCCGCAGAACCCGGCCCCGCAGGCCGATCCGATCCAGACCGCGCCGGCCCCCACCGGGACGAGCACCGGGGCGAACCCGTTCAGCACCCTCGAACGGGGGCCGACCACCACGGAATTCGCGCTCGGCGCCGCCGCCCTGGTGGTTCTGGCTGTGCTGTTCCTGTTCGTCCGCCAGGGCGTGCGCACCCACCTGATCAACCGCCGGGCGACGCTCGACGCCGCCAACGGTGCGAGCTGGATGCTGTTCTCGGCGCTGATGCTCACCGCCGCGATCCTGGTCAGCGCCACGGTCGGCCGGCTCTGGCAGGCCTGGGCCGGGCTGGCGGCCGGCTTCGCCCTCTGCCTCGTGCTGTTCGGCGCCGCCCTGGTGCTGTTCCTGCGCGCACCCGAACGGAGGCGCTGAGACCATGGCTGACGCCCGGCCCGCCGAGACCGAGACGCTCCTGAAGGTCCGCCCGACCGTGTTCGTGGCGCTCGGCGGCACCGGCATGGAGGTGCTGCTGCGCCTGCGCCGGCGCATCCTCCAGGCCGACTGGAACGGGACGCGGATCAGCGCCCTCGACCAATTCCCGGCCGCGTCCTTCCTCTACTTCGACACAGACACCCTGGAGGCCCGCGAGGCCGGCCGGGCGGCCGCCACCGACGCGCTCTCGGCCAAGGTCGCGTTCCGCGAGGGCGAGACCCTGCAGAAGGCGGTCAACCTCGCCCGCTACCAGGCCGAGCGGCGCAGCTACCCGCATATCGATTCCTGGCTGCCCGCCCGGGACCTGTCGCGCATCGACGCCTCGAAGGGCGCGGGGCAGATCCGCGCCATCGCGCGGCTGCTGTTCTTCGACGAGGTGCGCAGCTTCATGGACCGGCTGACCGCCAAAGCCGGCGCGGTGCTGGCCAACGTCTCGAACGAGGCGCAGCTGCGCGCGCTCGGCCTCGACACCGCCACGGACCTTCGCGTCGTCGTGGTGGCGTCGGTGGCCGGCGGCACCGGCTCGGGGGCGGTGATCGACGCCGGCTACGCGATCTCCTCGCTCGAGACGCCCAAGCGCCCGGACGCGGTCGATCTCTTCCTGGTCCTGCCCTCGGGCTATGTCGGCGCCAACAAGGACCGGGTCTTCGCCAACGGCGTCGCGACCCTGTCCGAGCTCGAATACGCCATGCGCGGCAATCCCGAGCCGCCCTATGTCGAGAGCTGGGGCGACCACGCCCGGGTTGCCCGCGGGGTCGAGCGGCCGTTCAGCGACGTCTACCTGTTCGACACCCAGAACCTCGCCGACCAGCGCACCGGCGCGATCGGCGACCTCTACGACATGATGGCCGACGTGCTGTTCGAGGATTTCGGCAATTCCGAATTCTCCGGCCGCAAGCGCTCGACCGGCGTCAACCAGACCCAGCACAAGATGCGCAAATGGGCGCCCCCGAGCCCGGACCGGGCCGGCCGGGCCGCCCTGTTCTCCCTGAACTACTCGGCGCTCGGCCAGGCCGTGCTCGCCACCCGCGGCAGCCTCGAATTCGAGGAGCACGCCGCCCGGGCGGGTCTCGGCATGGTCGAGGCGTTCTTCGGCGTCGCCCGGGGGCAGGGCGAGCGCCACATCCCCACGGTCGAGGAGCGGGACCGCTTCGCCGCCGACCGCCTCGCCCTGCGATTCTCCGCCTTCGAGGCCTTCCCGAAGGTGCTGCGGCCGGCGCCCCCCGGCATTCCCGAATACGACCTCGTCGGCACGCTGCTGCAGCGGGCGGACGGCTCGTCGATCCAGGAATCGGTGGCGCTCGGCGTCGAGGAGGCGGTGGACGCGATCAGGACCGAGATCGCGAGCCCCCGGGACTGGGCCCCGAACCTGCGCAAGGAGGCCGAGCGCCTGCGCGACGACATCCTGGGCCGCACCGGCTCAGGGGCCGCCTACGGTCCCCGTGGCGCCGAGGTGCTGGACGTGCGCGCCAAGCTCGAATCGGCCTGGCTCTCCGACAAGGACGGCACGCTGCCGGCCGCCCTCTACCGTCTGCTCGACGATCAGGAGCGCGGCGGCCTCGATTATGCCCGGGCGCTGATCGAGGGCGTGAAGGACCTGATCGAGGCCGATGGCGGCGCGCTCGCCCGCCTCAATGCCGCCGCCGACACCTATGCCCGGCTCGCCGACGAGATGCTCGCCGAGCATTTTTCCGCCTCGCTCAGCCGGCTGGATCAGGTCCGACCCGGCCTGATCTTCTCCCATCGCCGCGACGCCGAGCGCTACCTGGAGCAGGCAAGGGAGGATCTGCGCGGCTCCTGCGTCCTGCGCATCCGGTCGGTGGCCGCCCGCGAGGCGGCCGAGCTGCTGCGCCGGGTCTCGGCCAAGCTGGGCACCCGGACCGGGCGCGACCCGGAGACCGGCGCCGCCCGCTACGACGGCCTGCTCGGCGCCCTGAACCAAGGCCACGAGGATGTCGGCCGGCTGATGCGTGAGCTGCGCCTCGACATCGCCGAGATCCGCAACGCCATCGAGCGCCCCTCGGGCGGCACCTTCCTGGTCCTGCCCTCGGGCGACCTGCCGGACAAGATCGCGGTCGCGCCCGCCGAGCAGCTGGCCTGGGCCCGGGAGGCGTTCCGGGCCTATGGCGGCTCCCGGGCGATCTTCGCGCTGCTGCGCGAGGAAGACACCCGCGCCGACCTGCTCAACGCGGTGCGCGACATGGCCCGGCGCCGGCTCGGGCCGCACCGCGCTCGTATCCCCTCGGCGCTCGACGCCCTGCGGGAATTGCCCCCCGCCCGGCAGCGCGAGACCCTGGAGCTGATGCTGCTGCGCTGCATGCCCTGGATCTACGCGCGCTTCGACGCCTTCAGCCCGGGTGGCGACCAGTTCAAGACGATCCTGGCGGTGGAGGGCGCGCGCGCCTTCCAGGCCGAGTTCGGCCCGATCCTCCGGGCGAGCCTGCCGCCGGTGCTCGGCGCCGGCGAGATCGGCTTCCTCGAATCGAGCCAGCGCGGCCGCATCGTCTGCTACTGCGAGCTGTCCGGCGTGCCGCTCGACGTGCTCGGCCCCCTGCGGCGCGACTGGCGCAACGCCTACGCGCAGGAGCTCGACCGCCTCGACGCGATCCCGCTCCACAACCACAAGGACTATCTGCGTTTCCCAGACCCGGTCGCCCCCTCGGCCGAGGAATCCGACGCCCTGCGCGAGACCCTGTCGCTGTTCCTGCGCGCGGTCTGCCTCGGCCTGCTCCAGCGCGCGCCGGAAACCGGGCTGTGGCGCTTCGCCTTCGAGCCCGGCGACTGGCGCAGCGTCGGCTCGGAGCGGACCCTGCGGCGCAAGCTGTTCGACCGGGTCCAGCGCGCGGCGATCGCGGCCCAGCTCGCCGAGGCCGAGGCGGCCCTGTCGCCGGTCCAGAACCTCGCGATGGCGGCGCTCTTCGCCTGGACCGCCAAGCGCGCCTACGCGCCCCGGCGCGAGACGGTGAATTTCGACGCCGAGGCCCGGGTCGGCGGGATCGGCCACGCGGTGGCGGACGCGCTGAGCCGGCGCTGGCGTCAGGGCGCCGTCGAGGCCGGCGGCCTGCCGGGCGATCCGGACCGGCTGTTCGACGCGTTCCTCGCCCAAATCGACGCCTGGACGAAGCCGATCCCGGGCAGCCTCGCGGACGTACCGGCCGAGGAGGCCAACCGCGACCCGGCCGACCCGCCAGCCCTGCGGGCCGTGGACAAGCGCGTGATCGAGCCCGCTTCCTTCACCACGGAGGGGCTGCTGCGACTGGCCAACCCAGCCGCGTCCGTCCCGCCGCCACCGCCGCCGGCCGCGCTCTTCTACGTCTACCGCAACACGGTCGAAGGCCCGTTCCCGCTCTCCGAACTGGCCGCCCAGGCGCGCGCCGGCACCCTGAGCGCGGCCACCCAGATCCACCCGCAGGGCGGAGCCTGGATCACCGCCGGCGACCACCCGGCGCTCGCCCCGCTCCTGGCACCACCGCCGCCACCGCCTCCGGCTCGCTGAACGCGCATGCGGTTGGCGACGGTGTGGTCAACGGTTTCACGCCGGCCACACCGTCATTGCGAGCGCAGCGAAGCAACCCAGTGTAGCGCTACATCTTGAGAGCGCGCGCTGCCCTGGGTTGCTTCGCTGCGCTCGCAATGACGCCGGTGGCGCTAAACGCCCATGGCCAAAACCTGCGCCCGCGCCGCCCGGATCGCCGAACGGGCGAAGCGACCGTTCACCAGCGTGGGATCGGATTCATCGCCATCCAGCACAGTCCGTCGAAGCGCCGTGAGGGCCGGGTCGCCCCAGGCGTCGAGCAGGCGCCCGAAGGCGAGATGGCGGGCGGCATCGAAGCCGGCCCGGCGGCCGGCCGCGTCCTTGGCGGGATGCGGCGGATGGAGCGCTGCGCAGGGCACGAGGCCGGCCGGGATCGGCGCGGTCGCCGCATGGGTCCGGCCGAGCCACAGGAGTTTGGGCAGGATGTGGCTGTGCGGCCCGGGGGCGCTCGCGCCGCCGGCCGGCGGGATCGGCGTGTAGACCTCGATCCGGCCGAACCGGGCCAGGAACACCCGGTGCGGGCTCGCCGCCACGAGCATCGGCCCGATCGGGTTGCCGGGCGCGAAGACCGGCCGGCCGGCGGCGGCCCGCAGGGCGTCGATCAAGCCGGGATCGGCCACGCGCAGGCAGGCATCGACCGCCCGAAGCCCGAGGCCGAGATCGAACAGGATCGCCCCGCGATCCTGCACCCGCGCGGCCGCCGCGTCGGGCCCGAGTTCCGTCAGCACCGCGCGCCGGCCCATGGTGCAATCCGCCTCGGGCAGGCACAGGGCGACCGCCTGGCTCCAGCCGCCGGTGAAACCGGTCTCGTAGGCGAACGGCACCAAGTCCGGTGACGCGGTGAGCGCGATCGCGCCCCGCGGGGTCGCAAGCCCGATCCGGCCGTCCTCGCGGATCGCCACGGGCTCGGCCGGATTCCGCGCGAAGGCCGCCACCGCCCCGTAGGCGCCGAGGCTCCAGGCACAGGCCGGGTCGGCGAGGTGGTCGCGCAGCAGGGACTCGACCGATCCGCCCGTCATCGGCACCCGATAACGCAAGACCAGCCCTGGCGAAAACCGCGCGGGCGAACATCCCCGCAGGCAACACGCCTTGACACGGCCGGCGAATGACCGGAAGTCGCGGGTCGATCATCGAGGTTGTTCTCGGCGCGGCGGGCGCGATGCCCGGGACGACCGAGGCGGAGATGTCCGCGGGGCTGGCCGACGGCATCCGCGGGGAGGGACGCGCTGGCATGGACGTGATCGAGACCGAGATTCCGGACGTCAAGCGCATCAAGCCCAAGCGCTTCGGCGACAGCCGCGGCTGGTTCTCGGAGACGTTCCGGGTCGACGCGATGGAAAAGGCCGGGATCACGACGCCGTTCGTGCAGGACAACCAGTCCTTCTCGGCCCCGCAGGGCACGATCCGCGGGCTGCATTTCCAGATCGCCCCGCAGGCGCAGGCGAAGCTGATCCGGGTGCTCCAGGGCGCGATCCTCGACGTGGCGGTGGATATCCGCAGCGCCTCGCCGACCTTCGGCAAATACGTCGCCGTGACGCTGGACGCCGAGTGCGGCGAGCAACTCTACATCCCGCACGGCTTCGCCCACGGCTTCTGTACCCTGACCCCCGACGTCATGGTCGCCTACAAGGTCGACGCCTATTACAGCCCCGAGCACGACCGGGCGCTGGCCTGGGACGATCCCGCGATCGGGATCCCGTGGCCGGTCTCCGGCGCAGCCGCGATCCTGTCCGACAAGGACCGCCGCGCGCCGAAGCTCGCCGACCTCGGCCAGGTGTTCTGAACGGCGTTTCCGGCCGCCCCGCGGCCGGGCCGTATTTTCGTCACGCCGGGCGGTCTTTAGCTGCCGGCAGCTCATTTTCATCCGCGATCGATCCGAAGGGGACCCGCCATGCGCATTCTCGTGACCGGAGGCTGCGGCTTCATCGGCTCGGCGCTGGTGCTGCATCTCGTCAACGATCTCGGCCACGAGGTCTGCACCCTCGACGCGATGACCTACGCGGCCAACCCGATCTCCCTGGCGTCGCTCGCCGACAACCCGCGCCACCGCCTCGTCGAGGCCGACATCTGCGACCGCGCCGCCGTGCAGGCCGCCATCGCCGCCTTCAAGCCGCAGGCGGTGATGCACCTGGCCGCCGAGAGCCATGTCGACCGCTCGATCACCGATCCGGGCGCCTTCGTGCGCACCAACGTCATCGGCACCCAGACCATGCTGGACGGGGCGCGGGGCTATTACGAGGCCCTGCCGGAGGCGGAGAAGACGACCTTCCGGTTCCTGCACGTCTCCACCGACGAGGTGTACGGCTCGCTGCCCCCGGACGCGTTCTTCACCGAGGACAGCCGGTACGATCCGCGCTCGCCCTACTCGGCCTCGAAGGCCGCCTCCGATCACCTGGCGCGGGCCTGGCACGAGACCTACGGGCTGCCGGTGCTGGTGACCAATTGCTCGAACAATTACGGGCCGCGGCACTTCCCGGAGAAGCTGATCCCGCTGATGATCCTCAACGCCCTCGAGGGCAAGAAGCTGCCGGTCTACGGCGACGGGCTGAACGAGCGCGACTGGATCCATGTCGAGGACCACGCCAAGGGCCTGGTCGCCGTGTTGGAGCGCGGCCGCATCGGCAACACCTACCTGCTCGGCGGCCGGGCGGTGCGCAACAACCTCGCGGTGGTGAAGGCGCTCTGCGCGGCCTTCGACCGGCTACGGCCCAAGAATGGCCCGCACGAGCGGCTGATCAGCTTCGTCACCGACCGGCCGGGCCACGACCGGCGCTACGCCATCGACTGCACCAAGGCCGAGACCGAACTCGGCTGGCGGCCGCAGAAGACCTTCGAGCAGGCCCTGGAGGAGACCGTGGCCTGGTATCTCGACAACGAGAGCTGGTGGCGCCCGATCCGCGAGGGCCGCTACACGGGCGAGCGCCTGGGGCTGACCCGCTGATGGACATCCTGGTCCTCGGCGGCGCCGGCCAGGTCGGCACCGAGCTGCAGGCCCTGGCCTGGCCGGCCGGCGTGTCGGTGCACGCGCCGACCCGGGCTGAGCTCGACATCACCGATGCGGGCGCCGTCGCCCGGACCCTGGAGGCGCGCGCCTACCGGGCGGTGATCAACACCGCCGCCTACACCGCCGTGGACAAGGCCGAGTCCGACGTGGTCGAGGCCTGGCGCCTCAACGCCCTCGCCCCGGCGATCCTGGCGGCCGCGACCGCCGCCAAGGCGATCCCGCTCGTGCACGTCTCGACCGACTACGTCTTCGCCGGCACCAAGCCGGACGGCGCCTACGCGCCGGACGCGCCGATCGACCCGCAGAGCGTCTATGGCGCCAGCAAGGCCGCGGGCGAGCTCGCCGTGCGCAGCGCCAATCCGCGCCACGCGATCGTGCGCACCGCCTGGGTGGTGAGCCCGCACCGGGGCAACTTCGTCAAGACGATGCTGCGGCTCGCCGGCGAGCGCGACGCCCTGACGGTGGTCAACGACCAGCACGGCTGCCCGACCTCCGCCTCCGACCTCGCCGCCGCCCTGGCGACGATCGCCCGGCGCCTGGCCGAGGATTCGGACGCGCCCACCGGGACGTTCCATTATGTGAATGCCGGCGCCACCACCTGGCACGGCTTCGCCGAGGCGATCGTCGCGGGATCCGCCAAACGCGGCGGCCGGTCGATCCCGGTCACCGGCATCCCGACCTCCGCCTACCCGACCCCGGCCCGGCGGCCGGCCAATTCGCGCCTGTCCACCGACAGCCTGACGGCGGCCTACGGCATGACGCCCCGGCCCTGGCAGGCGGCGCTCGACGACATCCTGGACCGGCTCGTGGGGCCGGTTCGAGAGGGAGCTTCCAAGCCATGAAGGGCATCGTTCTGGCCGGCGGATCCGGCACGCGCCTGCATCCGGCCACGCTGTCGATCAACAAGCAGCTGCTGCCGGTCTACGACAAGCCGATGATCTACTACCCGATCTCGGTGCTGATGCTCGCCGGCATCCGCGAGATCCTGATCATCTCCTCGCCGGAGCACCTCGACAATTACAAGCGCCTGTTCGGCACCGGCGAGCAGTTCGGCCTGCACTTCACCTACGCGGTGCAGCCGCGGCCGGAGGGCCTCGCCCAGGCCTTCGTGATCGGGCGCGACTTCGTCGGCACCGACGACGTGGCGCTGATCCTCGGCGACAACCTGTTCTTCGGCGCCGGCATGCGCGAGCTGCTGAATGAGGCGCGCGCCCGCAAGTCAGGCGCGACGGTGTTCGCCTACCACGTCGACAACCCGCAGGCCTACGGCGTGGTCAATCTCGACAAGACCGGGCGCCCGACCAAGATCGTCGAGAAGCCGCAGAAGCCGGAATCGACCTGGGCGGTGACCGGGCTGTACTTCTACGACAACCAGGTGCTCGACATCGCCGCCGCGGTGAAGCCCTCGGCCCGGGGCGAGCTGGAGATCACCAGCGTCAACGAGGCCTATCTCGAGCGCGGCCAGCTCTACGTGGAGCGGATGTCGCGCGGCTATGCCTGGCTCGACACCGGGACCCATGACAGCCTGCTGGAGGCGAGCGAGTTCGTCCGCACCCTGCAGAACCGCCAGGGTCTCCAGGTGGCCTGCCTGGAGGAGATCGCCTTCCTGCAGAACTTCATCACCCGCGATCAGCTCATCGCCCGCGGCGAGATGTTCGCCAAGACCAATTACGGCCAGAACCTGCTCCGCCTCGCCCGCGAGAGCGAGGACGAACTCGCGCTGCGGTAAGCTGTACTCCTGACGGGGTCATTGCGATCGAACGGCGCGTTCGCTCGACGGACCTCCAAATCTCCCCTCATCCTGAGGAGCGGCGCAGCCGCCTCGAAGGATCCCTCCAGGGATCGCGCGGCTGGCTGGAGGCCTCCTTCGAGGCCTCCGCTGCGCTCCGGCACCTCAGGATGAGGTGCCGGGTGGGAAATTGTTGCAGCGGACCGTCTCGGAGGAGGCGAGACCGCAAAACCCTATTTCGGGCTGCAGCCGATGCAGATGCCCTGAGAGATCTTGTCGTCCTGGATCTGCTGCTGGGTGCGGTCGCGCCGGTCGTTCGGGGTGGCGGCGCCGGCGCCGGAGGCGGGCGGCATCGTGCGGCCGACGGGAGAGGTGTGCGGCGCCGTCACCGTCGAGGTCGGTCCGCCGCCGGTTCCGGTCTGGGACTGCGCCGCGGCGGCCGTCGCGGCCAGCATCGGCAGCAGGGCCGAGAGGCCGAGGATCGTCATGGTGCGGGTCATCTGTCCGGATCTCCTTGCCCGGACCTAACGCGAGCGTGACCACCCGGTTCGCGCCCCCGGGCGAACTCCCCGTTTGTTCGCCTTTGCAGACCGGGCCCGGCGCCGTATCAGGGGCGCGCATCCCCGATCCAGTGTCGAAACCCCGGAGCCGCCGCGACGATGCGGGACCCCAACGCGATCGACTTCTGGCGCGGCTTCGCCCTCGTGACGATTTTCGTCAACCACATCCCGGGCAACACCTTCGAGCGCTACACCTTCTCGCAATACGGCATCTCGGATGCCGCCGAGCTGTTCGTGTTCCTGGCGGGCTGGTCGATCGGCATCGCCACGCGCCGGCGCGACGGGACCCCGGAGCCGGCCGGCCAGAGCGTGGTCCGGCTGCTCGCCCGCACCGTCGAGGTCTACCGCGCGCAGCTCACCGTGATGCTGCTGGCGCTGGCGCTCATCGCCGGGTCGGCGCTGCTGCTCGACAACCCGCTGATCCTCGAATGGCACAATGCCGGCGGCTTCTTCGCGGACCCGATCCAGTCGGTCTGCGGCATGGCGCTGATGACCTACCAGCTCGGCTTCTTCAACATCCTGCCGCTCTACGTGGTGCTGATCGGTATCGCGCCGATCTTCGTGCTGGTCGGCCGTGTCAGCCTGATCGCGGCCCTGGCACTGTCGGGGGCGATCTATCTCGCCAGCCTCGTCTTCGAGTGGAACGTCCCGTCCTGGCCCGGGGAGGGGGATTGGTTCTTCGATCCCTTCTGCTGGCAGGTTCTGCTGGTGCTGGGCTTCGTGCTCCAGGGCTGGAACCTGCGCTCCGATACCCTGCGCCGCTGGTCGCGACGCCTGATTCCGGCCGGCGTGGTCATCGTCATCCTGGGCATCGCGCTCGCCGTGACGGGTCTCCGGCCGGATCCGCTGATGGTGCCAGAGCCGCGGTTGCTGTTCACGTTCGAGAAGACCTACCTGACACCGGCGCGGCTTCTTCATTTCCTGGGGGTATTGCTCGCCTTCGCGCCGCTCTACGCATTTCTGGCTCCCCGAATCGGGGTGGTCGGGCGCTATCTGAGTCAGCTGGGCCGGAACTCCCTGGCGGTCTTCTCCATGGGCTCGATCCTGAGCCTGATCGGGCAGCTCGTGCGTTTCCAGACCGGCGGCGGCGTGCTGGTCGATATGCTGGTCGCCGGAAGCGGCCTGGTCGGTCTGGGGTTCACCGCATGGTTCGTCGAATGGCGCAGCCGCACCAAGTCGTCCCGGGCCCGGTCGTGAGGCGTGCGCGCGTCCCCGTCCCCCGCTGGGCGCTGGCCGCGCTGATCCTGGGGGCATTGGTGCCGGGGGCGGCCGCGGAGCAACCGGCCGATACGGGCGCCGGTGACCAGCCCGGCCTGTCGCAGGAATGCCGGGTCCCGGGCGCGCAGCTCTACACCATGGCCAAGCTGGGCGCGGTCCGGACCGCGCTCGGCGAGAACCGTCCGCTCAGGATCCTGGCGATCGGCGGCAGTGCCGCGCCGGGCGCCTCGGCCTCCTACCCGGCCAAGCTCGAAGCCGCCCTGGAACGGGCGCTGCCGAAGACCGACGTGTCGATCGACCATCGCGGCCTGCCGGGGGAGATCGCCTCCGGGGCGGCCGAGCGCCTGCGCACCATGGTGGCGGAGGCCGAGCCTGACCTCGTGGTCTGGCAGGTCGGCACCCACGATGCCATCGCCCGGGTCGATGCCGACGCCTTCGCGAGCGCGCTCAGCGAGGCCGTGGCCTGGATCCGCTCGCACGGGATCGACGTGGTTCTGGTCGACCCGATCTACACCGCCAGCATGGCCGCCGACGTCGATTACAACCGGATCGTCGAGGCGGTCCGCACCGTAGCCGCCCAGCAGCAGGTGCCGCTGGTGCGCCGCTACGAGGCCCTGCATTACCTGTCGAGCCGCAGCGACAAGGGCGAGGGCCATATGCTCGGCCGCCAGTTCCGGCTCAACGATCTCGGCCTGCGCTGCATGGCCGAGCACGTGGCGCTGACCATCGCCACCTCGCTGATGCGCACCGACCCGGCTCCGGACCCGAAGGCCGCCCCGGGCGCGCCGCCTTTAACCGAGCCGCAACGCGCCCCGGGCTAGACCTGGAAACCCGCGATCGTTCACCCACGATCACTGGACTATCGCCCCGGATATTGGATCTCGGACGATGCTCCAGCGGGTTTGACGGGACATCGTCTGTTTCCGATCCGGCGGCCGCCTTTCGGGACGATGCTCCGAGCCCGGCGCGGAGCGCGTAGTGTCAGCCACGGCCGTCCCAGCCCCCACCAAGCTCGCCGCCGCCGGCCGGCGCCTCCACGCTTTGCGGAGCGGCCCGGCGCGGGCGGCGCTGACCGTCTTCGCCATCCGGGTCGGGGCGGCCGGCTTCGCCTACGCGGCCCAGGTGCTCGCCGCCCGGCTGATGGGCTGGGACGCCTACGGGGTGTTCGCTGCCGTCTGGGTCTGGACCGCCATGCTCGGCCACACCCTGACGCTCGGCCTGTCGCAGGGCGCCTGCCGCTTCGTGCCGACCGACCAGGCACGGGGCGATCTCGACCTCGCCCGCGGCTATATCCGGGCCGGTGCCCTGGTCACCGGCGGGGCGGCGCTCAGCGTGGCCGGTCTCGGCGCCGCCCTGTTGTGGCTGGAGCCCGGCCTGTTCGCGCCGGCCTACCGGGCGCCGATCGCGGTCGCGCTCTGCGTGATGCCGCTCTTCGCGCTCCAGGATTATCTCGAGGGCGTGGCGCGCAGCCAGAACTGGGTCGGGCTCGCCATCGCGCCACCCTACCTGCTGCGCCAGGGCCTGATGATGGCCTGCATGGTCGGCGCCGTGCTGCTCGGGGCGCCGCCCCGGGCCGAGGTCGCGATGGCCTGCATGCTGGTCGCCGCCGCCATCGCCACCGCGCTGCAGGCCGGCCTGCTCGTGGCGCGGCTGCGAGCGGATCTGCCCGCCGGTCCGCAGCGCTACCGGTGGCGGACCTGGCTCGGCACCGGCCTGCCGATCGCCGGGGTCGACCTCGCCAATGCCGGCTTCACCTTCGTCGACGTGATCGTGCTCGGGGCCCTGGTGAGCCCGGCCGAGCTCGGCCTGTATTTCGCCGCGACCCGGATCCAGCAATTCGTGGTGTTCGTGCATTTCGCCGCCAGCGCGGCGACGCTCCAGCGCTACAGCGCCGCCCATGCCCGGGCCGACCGTGCCCTGCTCGCCGATCTGGTGCGCCGCCAGGGCCGGCTGACCGCGGGTGCCACGGCCCTGGTCGGCGGCGCGATCGTGGGCTTGAGCCCCCTGCTGCTGGCGATGTTCGGCCCCGGCCTCGGGTCCAGCGTGCCGATCCTGGCCGTGCTGGTCGCCGGCAGCGTCGCGGCGAGCCTGTTCGGACCGGGCGAGGATCTCCTGACCATGCTGGGCGGCGAGCGCCTCTGCGCCGGGATCACCGCCCTCATGCTGATCGTGGCCTGCGCCCTATGCCTGATGCTGATCCCGCTCTTCGGCACCTTGGGGGCCGCCCTGGCGGTGGCGCTGGCTACGATCGCGCGCGCCGCGTTGCTCGCCCGCGCCGCCGGCCGCCTGCACGGGCTGCCGACCCCGATCTGGTCCGCGGGAGCGATCCGGTGAACGCCCTGGCGCAATCCAAGCGGACGACATCCGGCCTGTCGGTCTCGGTCGGCCCCGCGCCCGAGCCGGCGGCGTGGGACGCGCTGTACGCGTCGAGCGCCGCCCCGCACCCGCACTACACGCACCACGCGGTCGCGGCCCATCGGGAAGCCGGGCTGCTGCCCGGGGCGCTCAGCTTCGTCACGGTCCACCGCGGCGGCGATCCGGTCGCGCTCCTGCCCTTCACGCTGCGGCGCGATCTCGCCGGTCTCGGCGGCCGGGTGGCGCAGCCGTTCCTGTCGCCCTTGGTGACCGCCACAGCGCCCCAGGTGATCGACGGACCCGACCGCGCGGCGGCGATCCAGGCCCTGGTCGCCGGGCTGGAACAGGCGTCCGGCGGACGGGCCTGGCGCTGGCCGCTCCTGCCGACGGAAGACGGGGCCGTCCCCGAGATGCTCGCGGCGATGCGGGCGCGCGGCTGGGCCATCGGCATCGTGACGGCGTTCGAGCGCCCTTTGATGGTGCGGCGGGTCGATCACGACGCGTTCCTGACCGGGCACCCGAACCGGTCCCGGTTCAAGGATCTGCGTCGGCGCACCCGCCGCCTCTCCGAGGCCGGCACTGTGGCCCATGTCGGCGCCGCGGGCGGGCCGGAACTGGCGCGGCTTGTGGCCGATTTCCTGGCCCTCGAGCGGAAGGGCTGGAAGGGTCAGGCCGGCACCGCGATGGCTTGCCGGTTGGACACGGCGGCACTCGCGCGGGCTCTCTTCGCCGAACGGCCCGGCCCCGTCGGCGTCCGGGCGGATGCCCTCACGCTCGACGGCCGGCCGATCGCGATCAGCCTGGCCCTGGTCGGTGGGGGCAGAGCGACGCTCCTGAAGACCGCCTACGACGAGGACCTGCGCAGCCACGCGCCCGGCCTGCTCTTGGAGGCGGAGATCGTGCGCGCCTGCCACGAGACCGGCTTTGCGGACACGCTCGATTCGGCGACGCTCGACGGCTCGGCCCTGGAGAGCCTCTACCGCGAGCGAACCCGTATCGCCGAGATCATCGCCTTGCCGCCGGGGGATCGCACCCTGTCCCTGGAGCGACGCCTGCGGCTCGCCCGGTTCGAGCACGCGGCGCGCGCCGCGGCCAAGCGGGCTCTGCGGCGGCGCTGAATCCGACGCCTACCGGTTGCGGTACGGACCCTCGCCCTGGACCTGGTCGTAGACGCCGTGTCCGGTCCGGGCCCGATAGGCCCTGCCGGCGATCTGGCCGGGGGTGGGCGGCGTGCCGGGCTGGGCGAAGCTCGTCTCCGGACGATAGGCTGGGCCCCAGCCGATCTCCTCGTCGCCGGCCGGGTCCTTGCCGGGGAAGCCGGTGGCGTAGCCGACGCTCTGCGCCAGAGCCGGGGCCGCGGCCAGCCCGAGCAGGGCCGCGAGGGTGAAGCGGAGCGTGGTCCTGGAGCGCATCGATCGTCTCTTTCCATGGCGATCCGCCGGGCGGATCCTCTAAGGGGGAAACGCCGGTGCGCGACGCGCGTTCTCGGGGGCGCATCCGTGTCG
The DNA here is from genome assembly GCF_900113845.1 of Methylobacterium brachiatum. Lineage (NCBI taxonomy): Bacteria > Pseudomonadati > Pseudomonadota > Alphaproteobacteria > Hyphomicrobiales > Methylobacteriaceae > Methylobacterium > Methylobacterium brachiatum. Next base: position 32,610 of record NZ_FOQW01000013.1, read on the forward strand.
CGGGGGGATCCTGCTCCGCCGGCCCGGACGATTCCTCGCCGAGGGGCCCGGGTCGCCATGGAGGATTGGAAGGCCGGGTTGCGGGCCGAATTGCGGGCGATCGAGATCGCCACCGCCGATGCCGCGGCGTCGGTGCTGCCGGATTTGCTGCGACGCCTGCGCCATCATCAGGCCGGGCTCGGCGGCCCCGCTCTCCTGACGCTCTACCGGCGCTGGCGGATCCGGCGTCTCTCCCGGGCGGTGGCGGATGCGCGCTGGCAGGTGGAGCAGGGTCGGCTGGCGCGTCTGGGCGGCCTCGATCCGCGCCGGTGAATCGGCGGCCGGCTCAGGCCGCGGCCGACCGGCGTGCGCCCGGACGTACGGCCTCCCGCTTCGTGCCGGCGGCACGGCCCGGCTGCTCCTTCTGCTCGGCCGCCGGGGCCGGGAGGCGCACGAGGACGACGGTGCCGACCGTTTCCTCGGAGCGGATGCGCAGCGAGCCGCCGTGCAGCTCGACCATGGAGCGGGTGATCGCCAGCCCGAGCCCCGAGCCCTTGTGGCTGCGGGTCATCTGCGCCTCGACCTGGGTGAACGGCCGGCCGAGCCGGGCGAGGTCGGCCCGGGGGATGCCGATGCCGCTATCCTCGACGAACAGGTGGGTGCTGGCGCCCGCCCGGCGGACCCGGACCGCGACGCGCCCCCCGGCCGGCGTGAACTTCACGGCGTTCTGGACGAGGTTCGCCAGGATCTGCTGCATCGCGCTCGGATCGGCCAGCAGCTCGATTCCGGGCTGGACGTCGACGCCCAGCGCGATCCCCTTGTCCCGGGCGGCCGCCTCGACCAGCCCGAGCGCGGAGGCGACGGCGGCCTCAGCCGGGATCGGCCGCGGGTTCAGCCGCACCCGGCGTGCCTCGAGCCGGGCCATGTTGAGGATATCGTCGATCATCGAGAGCAGGTGCGAGCCGCTCTCGCGGATGTCGCGGCAATATTCGGTGTAGCGCGGGGTGCCGAGCGGTCCGAGGACCGCATTCTCCATCACGTCGGCGAAGCCGATGATCGCGTTGAGCGGCGTGCGCAGCTCGTGGCTCATATTGGCCAGGAATTCGGACTTGGCCTGGCTGGCGGCCTCGGCGGCGGCCTTCTGGTCGAGGTAGCGCTCGGCCAGGTCGGCGAGCTGCTGGGTCTGGAGTTCGAGGGTGCGGCGGGAGCGCTTGAGGTCCTTGACGGTCTCGATCAGCTCGCGCTCGGACGCCTGCAGCTGCTCCTGGTGGCGCTTCAGGCTGGTGATGTCGGTCCCGACCGAGACGTAGCCGCCATCCTTGGTGCGGCGCTCGCTGATCTGGAGCCAGCGGCCGTCCGTGAGCTCGGCCTCGAAGGTCCGGGCGGCCATGTCGGTGAGGGCGAGGCCGGCCTCGGGGGATTCCCGTCGGACCTGAGGCAGCACGCCCCGCCCCATCACGTCGGTGTAGCTCCGGCCGGATTGCGCATCCTCGGGGCTGAGGGCGTGAAGGTGGCGGAACTTCGAATTGCACAGCACCAGGCGGTTGCCGGTATCCCAGAGGACGAAGGCCTCGGAGATCGCCTCGACGGCGTCGCGCAGGCGCATGTCGGAGGCCGCGTTGGTCTCCTCCAGGGCGCGCTGCTCGGTGATGTCGGTGGCGATGCCGACAAGGTGGCGCCCGCCATCGGTGGCGTCGGGCATGACCTCGGCCCGGGCGCGCAGCCAGACATACGCGCCGTCGGCGCCCCGCATCCGGAAGGCGTGGTCGACGCAGGTCTGGGCGGCGGCGAGACCCCGGGCGAGGCTGTAGAGGTCGCCGTCATCGGGATGGACCAGGGCGTTCACGGCCCCGAAGGAGAGATATTCGTGCTGCCGCTGGTAGCCGAGCAGGGCGTACATCGAATCGGACCAGTAGATCCGGCCCCGGGCGATGTCCCAATCCCATAGCCCGCAGGCGCCGCGGCGCAGGGCGGTCTCGAGCCGGCCGCGGATCTGCTCGCGGGCGCGGTCGGCCCGGGTCGCCTGCCGGCTCTGCAGCCCGTAGGCCAGGCCGACGCCGACGATCACCAGGATCGCGGCCCCGACCAGCACGATCTGGTCCCGGGCCCGGGCGCTCCAGCCGCGCATCAGCGGCTCGATCGGCTGCAGCACCGCGACCTGTCCGGCCCCGTCGGGCAGGCTGTGGATGGCCGCGAGCACGCTCTCGCCGCCGGGCAGGTCGAGGGCCATGGCGCCGGCGCGCTCGCCGAGGCCGGAGAGCGGCTCGCTGTCGCCGAGCACCTGCGCCAGGGTCGTGGCGTCTGAGGGAAGGGGCGGATGGGCGGCGGCGATGCGGGTATCGGGCCGCACCAGCAGCAGGCGCCGGCCGGGATGCCGCTCGCTCTCCGGCATCAGCACGCGCAGGTCCGAGGCCTTACCGGCGCTCGGGACGATCGCCCGGGCGGCCAGCCGGGCGAAGCCCTCGACCTCGGCCTTGGCGCCGGCCAGGATCTCGGCACGCTGCCCCTGGATGTGGAGCGCCGCGAGCCCGACCAGGCAGGCCAGGAAGACCGCCAGGATGCCCGGCACGGCGTAGCGCAGCCACCGCTCGATCAGACCGAGCCGCGGATCCCGGACGCGCATCGGCCAGGAAACGGCGAGACTCGAATCCGCACGCGCGGAGAAGGAAGCGGAAGCCGCCTCCGGCATGGCCGAACCTCACCCAAGGGAACTGCGATCCGTCCGTGGCGTCTCGCGCCCCTCGAATCTGACGCGATAGAACCATCTTCGAGGGGCGTTTGTCCACGGATTTTTTACCATTCGGCCTTGACGGACCCTATGGGTTACGACTCAGCGACAGAATCGATTTCTACCGCAGGTTCAGGTACTTAGCCACCTCCCAGGGTGCGTGCGACGATGTCGGCCGTGTCCCGCGACAGGCCCGGGATCGCCTTGATCCGATTAAGCATTTCGCCGGCTTTCGCGGCCCGCGATTTTTCCAGCCGACGCCAGGATCCGAAGGCCGTCAGCAGGCGCGCGGCAACCTGTGGGTTGGTCGAATCCAGCGCCGCGACCGTGTCGGCGACGAGGGAAAATCCGGCGCCGTCGGCCCGTGCGAACTGCGTCGGGTTGCCGAACGCCAAGGTTCCGATCAGCGCGCGCACCCGATTCGGGTTGGTCATGGTGAAGGCCGGGTGCGCTTTCAGCCGGGTGATTCGCTCCAGGGTGCCGGGCTCGGGGATCTGCGCCTGGATCGCGAACCACTTGTCGAGGACCAGCGGCTCGTCGGCGAAGCGCTCCGCGAAGCCCGCCAGCGCGTCCTCCCGGGCCTGACCGGGGATCAGCGCCAGGGTGCCGAGCGCCGCCAGCCGGTCGGTCATGTTGGTGGCGTTCGCCAAGCGCTCGGCCGCGCGCTGCGTCCCGGCCTCGGGATCGCCCGCGGCGATCAGGTCGAGGGCGGCGTTGCGCAGGGACCGGCGCCCGGCCGAGGCAGCGTCCGGGCTGTAGGCCGCGCCGTCGGCCGGGGCGAGGGCGGCGTCGAGATGCTCCAGGCGCGGCCGCAGGGTCCGGCCGAGGCGCGCCCGCAGGTCGAACCGCGCCCGGTGGATCGCGTCGGGATCGACGTCGGCGGACAGGGAATCGGCGGCTTCGCCCTCGCTCGGCAGGGTGAGCACCAGGGCCGCGAAGGCCGGGTCAGCCAGGGCTTCGCCGTCGAGGAAGCGCCCGAGCGCGTCCGCGAAGGCGTCGGCCCGGGCGGGATCGGGGTCGAGGATCAGCCGCAGGGCGACGTCCTGGGCCGCCTGCCAGCGGTTGAACGGGTCGCTGTCCTGCGCCAGCAGCCGCATGCGCTGGGCGTCGGTGAGGTCGAAATCGAGACGCACCGGGGCCGAGAAGTCGCGCAGGAGCGAGGGCACCGGCTCCTCGGTGACCTGCTCGAACACGATCTCGGCCTCGGCACGGTCGAGGACATAGACCCCGTTCCGGACATCCGGGCAGGTGGCGTTCGTGAGCGGCCCCGCAGCGCCGACGAGGCCGAGCGCCACCGGGATCACCAGGGGCGGCGTGTCCTGGCCGGTCTCGCCGGGGAGGCTCTGGGCGAAGCGCAGGGTGCAGCGGGCGGCCTGCGGATCGTAGGCTAGGGCGACGGACAGGCGCGGCGTGCCGGGCCGCTCGTACCAGCGGGCGAAGGCCGAGAGGTCGCGCCCGGTCACGGTGGCGAAGGCCGCTAGGAAGTCCTCCACCGTGGCGGCGCGGCCGTCATTGTCGGCGAAGTAGCGGTCCATGCCGGCCCGGAACGCCTCCGGGCCGATCAGCGTCCGCAGCATCCGGACGATCTCGGCACCCTTGTCGTAGACGGTCGCCGTGTAGAAGTTGTTGATCTCGGCATAGGCCCGCGGCCGCACCGGATGGCGCAAGGGGCCGGCATCCTCGGGGAACTGGCGCGCCCGCAGGGACCGGACCTCGGAGATCCGGTGGACCGGCCGGGAGCGCATGTCGGACGAGAATTCCTGGTCGCGGAAGACCGTCAGCCCCTCCTTGAGGCAGAGCTGGAACCAGTCCCGGCAGGTGACCCGGTTGCCCGACCAGTTGTGGAAATACTCGTGGGCGATGATCGCCTCGATCGCCGCGTAATCCCCGTCGGTCGCGGTCTCGGGGCTCGCCAGAACGTACTTGTCGTTGAAGATATTGAGGCCCTTATTCTCCATGGCGCCCATGTTGAAGTCGGACACGGCGACGACGTTGAATACGTCGAGGTCGTAGGCGCGGCCGAAGGCGGTCTCGTCCCACCTCATGGAACGGATCACGGCATCGAGGGCGTAGTCGGCGCGGGCCTCCTTGCCGGGCTCGACATAGACCGCGCAGGTGACGGCGCGTCCCTCCTGGGTGGTGAAGCGGGTCTCGACCTTGCCGAGCCGGCCGCCCACCAGAGCGAACAGGTAGGCGGGCTTCGGATGCGGGTCGTGCCAGATCGCGAAGTGCCGATCGGCCCCGGCAGGGCCGGATTCGACCAGGTTGCCGTTGCCGAGCAGCACGGGCGCCTCGGTCCGGTCCGCCTCGATGCGGGCGGTGTAGATTGCCATCACGTCGGGGCGGTCGAGGAAGTAGGTGATCCGGCGGAAGCCGTCAGCCTCGCACTGGGTGCAATAGACCCCGCTCGAGCGGTAGAGGCCCATCAGCTTGGTGTTGGCGGTCGGATCGACCTCGGTGACGAGGCGTAAAGCGAACGGCTGCTGGGGCGGGGCGTGCAGGGTGAGGCCCGACGGGGTCGCGGTGTAAGAACTCGCTGCGAGCGCCGCGCCGTCGAGATCCGCCGAGACCAGGCGAAGGTCGTCGCCGTCGAGATGCAGCGGCGCGCCGGCGCGGCCCGCCGGGTTCGGACGCAGGGCCAGGGTCGCGTCGATCCGGGTGGCGTGCGGGTCGAGGCGGATGTCGAGATCGACGCGGTCGATCAGGTAGTCGCTCGGCCGGTATTCCTCCAGGCGGATCAGCGGCGGCGTCTCGGTGCGCATTCGGCTCTCTCTCCGGATCGGGTTCGGCCCGTTCTGGTCCCTCGCGCGGCCCGGCGCAACGCGGGCGCGCAGCTCGGATCACGGATCGGAAAGGCGCGGCGGGCCCGGGGTCAGGACGATGTGGCGGCGATGCCCTTCATGCGCCACAGCCCGCCGATCAGGACGAGGTTGATCGCGGCGAGCAGCGCCAGCAGGCCCCATAGGGCGTCGGGCCCGATCCGCACCAGCAGGAACGCGCCGAGCGGCGGCGCGAGCGCCTGGGCGACCAAGCCGGGCCGGGCCAGCCGGCCGACGAGCCCCGCGTAGCGCTCCGGTCCGAACAGCACGAGGGGCACGGTGCCTCGCGCGATCGAGTAGACCCCATTGCCGGCCCCGTAGACGGCCAGGGCGAGGCCGATCACCGGCCCGTGCGCGGCCAAGAGCAGCAGGCCGAGGGCGACCAGCACGAAGGCGGCGGTCAGGGTCCAGAGCGGGTGGTGCCGGCCCCGGTTGGCGATCTCGATCAGCCGCGCCCCGACCTGCGACGGCCCGATCAGCCCGCCATAGGCGACCGCGGCCGCCAGCGTCTCGCCCCGGGCCTGGAGCAGGGTCAGCAGGTGCACCGAGACCAGCGCCATGATGGTGCCGCCGAGCACCAGCACGCCCGCCATCAGCAGGAAGGCCTGCGCCTGCCAGGGCGCCAGCGGCGCGACCGGCCGCACCCGCCCGGTCGCCGCCATCGCCAGGGGCGGGGCCGGGGGGATCAGGACGAGGACGAGCGGCAGCGTCACCGCGAGGTGCAGGCCGGCATAGGCGAAGCACGTCCCCCGCCAGCCGAGATGGGCGACCAGGAAGGCCGAGAGCGGCCAGCACAAGGTGCTGGCGAAGCCGCCGATCAGGGTGAGGGCGGTGATCGCCGAGCGCGCCTCGGCGCCGTAGAGCCGGCCGAGGGTGGCGTAGGCGGGATCGTACAGGCCGCAGCCCATGCCGAGGCCGAGGATCAACCAGCCGCCGAGGAAGACCGGGAGCGTGGGGGCGAGGCCGAGCACCGCGAGCCCGGCGGCGAGCAGCAGGGCCGCCGCCGCCAGGACCGGCTGTCCCCCGCGCCTCTGGATGACGGCGCCGACCCGCGGCGACGCGAAGGCCGCGACCAGCAGGCCGAGGGACAAGCCGCCGACGATCCAGGCCAGCGGCCAGCCGGTGTCCCGGGCGATCGGCTCCGCCAGCACGGCGGGAATGTAGAAGGAGGAGCCCCAGGCGAGGATCTGGACCACGCCGAGGGCTGAGATCACCGGCCAGCGACGGGTCCGATCGGCCATCGGATCAGCTGGGGCCGAGCAGCGGCAACCACAGAGCCAGCGCCAGCAGCGCGGCCAGCAGCACCGGCACGGTGATCACCAGGCCGACCCGCATGTACTGGCCCCAGCCGATCCGGTAGCCCTTGCTGGCCAGGACGTGCAGCCAGAGCAGCGTCGCGAGGCTGCCGATGGGGGTGAATTTCGGCCCGAGGTCGCACCCGATGACGTTGGCGTAGACCAGGAGCTCGCGCATCAGCGGCGCGAGATCCGGGGCCTGCTGGATCGCCAGGGCGCCGATCAGCACGCTCGGCATGTTGTTCATGACCGAGGACAGGATCGCGGCTCCGAAGCCGGCCGCGACGGTGGCCGCCACCGGCCCGTAGCCGGTGAGCCAGACGAGACCGCGCGCCAGCCCGTCGGTCAGGCCGGCATTCTTGAGGCCGTAGACGACGAGATACATGCCGAGGCTGAACAGCACGATCTGCCACGGCGCGCCGGCCAGCACCGTCCGGATCGGGATGCGGCCGCCGCGCCGGGCCAGTACCAGCATCAGAGCCGCGCCCGCGCAGGTCACGACCGAGACCGGGACCCCGAACGGCGCCGTGACGAAATAGGCGACGAGCAGCAGCCCGAGCAGCGGGAACGCCGCCCGGAACAGGAGCGGGTCGCGGATCGCCTCGCGGGGCGGCTCCAGCCTGCCGACCGGGTAGGCAGCCGGCACGGCGCGGCGGAAATAGAGACCCAGCACCGCCAGGGTCGCCGCCAGCGAGACCAGATCGACCGGCACCATCACGGCGGCGTAGCGCCCGAAGCTCAGGTCGAAGACGTTGGCCGAGACGATGTTGACGAGGTTGGAGATCACCAGCGGCAGGCTGGTGGAATCCGCCACGAAGCCGCAGGCGATGATGAAGGCCAGAGCCGCCTGAGGCTTGAAGTCGAGCTTGAGCAGGATCGCCAGCACGATCGGCGTCAGCAGCAGGGCGGCGCCATCATTGGCGAACACCGCCGCGATGGCGGCGCCGAGCACCACGACCAGGGGGAACAGACGGCGGCCGCGTCCGCCGCCCCAGCGCGCGACATGCAGCGCCGCCCAGTGGAAGAACCCGGCCTCGTCGAGCAGCAGCGAGATGATGATCAGGGCGACGAACGTGAAGGTCGCGTCCCACACGATGTGCCAGACCACCGGCACGTCGGCCGGCTGGATGACCCCCGTGGCCAGGGCGACGCCCGCGCCGATCAGGGCGCTCCAGCCGATCCCGAATCCCCCGGGCTGCCAGATGACGAAGACCAGGGTGACGGCGAAGATGGCGAGCGCGAGCATGCTTGTGCGAGTCTCGTCCGCAGCGGCTCAGGCGAGCCCGACGCGGCGGCCCTGCGCGTCGACGACCGGCTCGCCATCCTCCTTGACGAACTCGCCCTGCTGCGCGGGCAGCAGCTCGAGCACCGCCTCGGAGGGCCGGCACAGGCGGACGCCCTTCGGGCTGACCACGAGCGGCCGGTTGAGCAGGATCGGGTGCGCCGCGATGGCGTCGAGGAGCTGGTCGTCGCTGAGCGCGGGATCGCCCAGCCCGAGTTCGGCGTAGGGCGTGCCCTTCTCGCGCAGGGCGTCGCGCACCGAGAGGCCGGCGCGGGCCAGGAGCTGCTTGAGCAGCGCCCGCGCGGGCGGGGTCTTCAGGTACTCGACGACGTGGGGCTCGATGCCGGCGTTGCGAATCATCGCCAGGGTGTTGCGCGAGGTGCCGCAATCCGGGTTGTGGTAGATCACCACGTCGATGGCGCGATCAGGCATGGTCCACGTCCTTCGTGTTGGGGCCGCAGGCCGACAGGGCGGCCAGCGCCCGCGCGCAGACCTCCGGGTGACCCTGGCAGCAATCCGTCATCAGAAATTCGACCAGCCCGGATAGGACCGGATAGGCGACGCTGTAGATGATCGAGCGCCCCGCCCGCCGGGAGCCGATCAGTCCCGCCTGCTGCAGCTCCTTCAGATGGAAGGAGATGGTGGAGGCGGAGACCCCGATGGCGTTGGCGAGCGCCCCCGAGGCCATGCCGTCCGGGCCGGCCTTCACCAGCGCCCGGAGCGCCCGCAACCGGTGCTCCTGGCCCAGGGCCATGAAGGCCGCGAGGGCTTGCGACTCGTCCATTTTCGTTTCAACATTCAAACGATCGTGCGATCATACGAGAAAGCGTGCCCGTGAACAAGCCTGCGCAACCCTTCGCCGACGGGATCCCGAACCTGAGCCGGCCGCATTTCGCGGTGCCGACCTCCGGTCAGCTCGCGGTGGCGCAACCCTTCGCGCACCCGCCGCGCTTCCTGATCCTCTACGGCTCGCTGCGGGCGCGCTCGTTCAGCCGCTTCCTCGCCTACGAGGCGGCCCGCCTCCTCGAAGCCATGGGCGGCGAGGTCCGGATCTACGACGCGCACGGCCTGCCGCTGCCCGACGATTCCACCGCCGACCACCCGAAGGTGCAGGAGCTGCGCGCGCTCTCGCTCTGGTCGGAGGGGCAGGTCTGGGTCTCGCCGGAGCGGCACGGCAACCTCACCGGCGTGATGAAGAGCCAGATCGACTGGCTGCCGCTCAGCGAGGGATCGGTGCGCCCGACGCAAGGGCGCACGCTCGCGGTGATGCAGGTCTCGGGCGGCTCGCAGAGCTTCAACGCGGTCAACAGCCTGCGCCTGCTCGGCCGCTGGATGCGGATGATCACCATCCCCAATCAGTCCTCGGTGCCGATGGCCTACAAGGAATTCGACGAGGCCGGCCGGATGAAGCCGGGGCCGCTCTACGAGCGCGTGGTCGATGTCTGCGAGGAGCTGATGAAGTTCACGCTGCTGACCCGGGAGCGGGCCGGGTATCTCGTCGATCGCTACAGCGAGCGCAAGGAGCGGGCGCCGGACCGGCTGCAGGACGTGGCGGCCGATATCGGCATCGGGAAGCCGTGACATGGACGGCGCGGCCTACTCGGCCGGGGAGGCGCGCTCTAGCTAGGACAGCGACCGGCCCCGCCGGCCATGTCCGTTTCCGCAGAGGGCGTCGCGACGGCCCTCGCTCCGACAGAGGGATAGCCGCCTGATGGAATACCTGCACACCATGGTCCGGGTGGCCGATCTCGATCGCGCGCTCGCCTTCTACGTCGACGCGTTCGGCCTGAAGGAGGTCCGCCGGGTCGAGAACGAGAAGGGCCGCTTCACCCTGGTCTTCCTGGCCGCCCCCGGGGATGTCGAGCGGGCGCAGGCGACCAAGTCGCCGCTGCTCGAACTGACCTACAACTGGGACCCGGAGACCTATACGGGCGGGCGCAATTTCGGCCACCTCGCCTATCAGGTCGATGACATCTACGCCTTCTGCGCCGAGCTCCAGGACAAGGGCGTGACCATCAACCGTCCGCCCCGCGACGGCTACATGGCCTTCGTGAAGTCGCCGGACGGGATCTCCATCGAGATCCTGCAGAAGGGCTCGGCCAAGGAGCCGCAGGAGCCGTGGGCGTCGATGGAGAATACCGGCAGCTGGTAAAGACCCCGGCGCCCTTGACCCGGACGGCGGTGCGGGCCCATCTGCCCGCGGATCAGCCGGCCGGGCGGCCGCTCCGGACGCATCAGCGTCCGGGGAGGAAAGTCCGGGCTCCATGGAGAGACGGTGCCGGATAACGTCCGGCGGGGGTGACCCCAGGGACAGTGCCACAGAAAGCAGACCGCCCCGGATGCGTCCGGGGTCAGGGTGAAAGGGTGCGGTAAGAGCGCACCGCGGACGCGGCAACGCGGACGGCACGGCAAACCCCACCGGGAGCAAGACCGAATAGGGGCGGCGCGCCCTTCGCGAGAAGGGCAGGCCCGCTCTCCAGGCCAGTCGCCCGGGTTGGTTGCTCGAGGCGGTCGGCAACGACCGTCCCAGAGGAATGGCCGCCACGTCGGCGCGCGCGAGCGCTCCGGCCTTACAGAACCCGGCTTATAGGCCGGCTGATCCCACCGCCCCCGGAACCCCGCCACGCTGCGCGTGCCCGCGCTTTGCCGGGCGGCGCAAGGCGCGGATTTCGCGCGCGGCAAAAACCTTCGGTTAACCGTACCGGGGTCAGATCGGTCGGCTCGCCAGCGCCAGGCTCGCGCGTTGACGATCCTCCGAGGCCCATGATACCCGGCATCCTCCCGTCAACGGCGTGTATCGGATCGCCGGGCGTAACCTGCACTGGTGCAGGTCCCGTCCGTGCGCGGCGTTTCGCGCGCTCTGCATCCGGTGCCGTTCCCGTCACGCGCGCCGCGCTCGCGCGGCCCGGCACAGGGCACCATGAGACGCACGAGCCGCATCCGCGCCGGAATTCCCGGATCGCGTCGAAACACCGATTGTCCCGGCGCCGGCCCGGCGAGGCGCGCATGATTCGGCGCCGCCCCCCGGCCGAGATCGCGGCCGCCGCGCGCTGCGATGGCCCGGTCTCCACCCAGCCCCACGTGCCGGTGCTGCTCGACGAGGTCGTCGAGTCGCTCAAGCTCGACGGCGGCCTGGCCGTCGACGGCACCTTCGGGGCCGGCGGCTACACCCGTGCGCTGCTGGCCGCCGACCCGACGCTGCAGGTGATCGCCATCGACCGCGACCCGCAGGCGATCGCGAACGGCCAGACCCTGGTCGGCGAGGCGGGCGGGCGCCTGCGCCTCGTGCCCGGCCGGTTCGGCGACCTCGACGCGCTGCTCGGCGAGGCCGGCGAGGCCAAGGCCGACCGGGTCGTGCTCGATATCGGCGTCTCGTCGATGCAGCTCGACGCGCCGGAGCGCGGCTTCTCGTTCCGCAACGACGGCCCCCTCGACATGCGCATGGGCAATGACGGCCCGAGCGCCGCCGACATCGTCAACGAGGCCGACGAGACCGTGCTCGCCGACATCATCTACCATTACGGCGAGGAGCGGCGCTCGCGCGCCGTGGCCCGGACCATCCACGAGGCCCGCCGCCGCGGCCGGATCGAGACCACCGCCCAGCTCGCCGAGCTCGTGGCCAGCGTGGTCTGGAGCGAGCCCGGCAGCCACATCCACCCGGCGACCCGGACCTTCCAGGGCCTGCGGATCGCCGTCAACGATGAGCTCGGCGAGCTGGTGCGCGCGCTCCACGCCGCCGAGCGGGTCCTGGCGCCCGGCGGGCGGCTCGCCGTGGTGACGTTCCATTCGCTGGAAGACCGGATCGTCAAGCAGTTCTTCGCCGCACGCAGCGGCCGCTCCGCCCAGGGCTCGCGCCACCTGCCGGGCGGCCAGACCGAGACGATCCGGAGCTTCCGGCTCGTCACCAAGGGGCCGGTCCTGCCGGGCGAGGCCGAGACCGCGCGCAACCCGCGTGCCCGCTCGGCCAAGCTCCGGGCCGCCGAACGCACCGAATCCGAGACGCCCGAACCGCTCGCCGCGCTCCACGCGCTGGCGAGCCTGCCCGAAGCCGCCCGCGGGGGCCATCGCCGATGATCCGCCTGCTGAACCTCCTGGCGGTCGCCGGCCTCGTGGCCTCGGCGATCTACGCCTACTCGATCAAGTACGACACGCTCTACCAGGGCGGTCAGGTCTCCAAGCTGCAGACGGCGCTCCACAAGGAGCGGCAGGCGATCGCGGTGCTGCGCGCCGAGTGGCAGCTCCTGACCCGGCCGGACCGGCTGCAGGCGGCGGTGGACAAGCACCTCGCCCTGGAGCCGATCGGGACCAGCCACCTGGCTCGCCTGTCGGACCTGCCCGCCCGCCCGGAGCGCGGCGACGAGATCGGCCGGCTGCTCGCCGCGACCGCGACGCCCAAGGACAAGGGCAGCATCGAGCCGCGCACCACCGGCTCGATCACCCGCACCGTCACCACGACCCGCACCCCGAATACCGTTTCGAGGTAATCACCCGTGTCCGAAGACGCCGACCAGATCAGACACGCGGCCGCCGAGGTGCAGATCTCGGAGCACGACGCACCGGCTCACGACGCGGCGCATTACGCCGTGTCCGAGCAGGATGCCGCCGCGCTCGAGGCCGCCGCCCGGGCCCTGACGCCGGACCTGCGCGCCGCCCGCGCCAAGGCGTTCGTGCGGAGCATGTTCCGGCTCGCCATCGAGCGCTCGCATATGCGCGTCGCCCTGGTCGGGCTGGTCTTCGTCATGGTGTTCGGCACGATCTCGGCCAAGCTCCTGATGATGGCCGTGTTCGGCGATCCGCCCAGCCAGGAGCACCGGGTCGCGGCCGCCTCCTCGACGGCGTTCCGGCCCGACATCGTCGACCGCAACGGCGAGATCCTGGCCACCGACATCCGCACCGTCTCGGTCTTCGCCGAGCCCGGCAACATCTACGACAAGGACGAGGCGGTGGAGCTGCTCACCGCGGTCCTGCCGGAGCTCAACGCCTCGGAGCTGCGCGCCAAGCTGTCCTCCCGCAAGGACAAGAAGGGTGCCGGCTTCGTCTGGGTGAAGCGCGAGCTGACCCCGAAGCAGCAGGCCGAGGTCCACCGGCTCGGCATCCCGGGCATCGGCTTCCTGCCCGACCACAAGCGGGTCTATCCGAACGGCACCGCCGCGGCCCACATCCTGGGCGCGACCAACCTCGACGGCGTCGGCATCGCCGGCATCGAGAAGTACATCGATTCGACCGGGCTCCAGGCGCTCAACAGCTTCGGGCTGGTCAGCAAGCAGGCCGACCTCAAGCCGGTGCAGCTCTCCATCGACCTGCGCGCCCAGTTCGCGGTGCGCGACGAGCTGGCCTGGGGCATCGACCACTTCAAGGCCAAGGCCGGCGCCTCCATGATCCTCGACGTCAAGACCGGCGAGGTGATCGCCCTGGTCTCGATGCCGGACTTCGACCCGAACGACCCGAAGGACGCGCTCTCGCCCGACCGCATCAACCGCATGAATGTCGGCGTCTACGAGATGGGCTCGACCTTCAAGGCGATGACCCTCGCCATGGCGCTCGATTCCGGCAAGTACAACGTCAACTCGACCTTCGACACCCGCGGCGGCGTGCTGAACTGGGGCCGGCAGAAGATCCACGAGTATCACGGCACCAACCGGGTCATCACCATGCCGGAGGTGTTCACGCATTCCTCCAACATCGGCTCGGCCAAGATGGCGCTCGGCGTCGGGGTCGCCGGCCACAAGGCGTTCCTGAAGAAGATGGGCCTGCTCGACCGGCTGCGGACCGAGCTGCCCGAGAGCGCGGCCCCGATCGTCCCGTCCCGCTGGAGCGAGATCAACACGATCACCATCGCGTTCGGCCACGGCATCGCGGTGGCGCCGATCCAGGCGGCGGCCGCGGTGGCGGCGATCGCCAATGGCGGCGACCTGATCACCCCGACCTTCCTCAAGGCCGCGCCCGACGACAAGGCGCGCGCCACGCACGTCCTGTCGGGCCTGACCTCCGAGGCGATGCGCTACATCATGCGCCTGAACGCCGCCGAGGGCTCGGCCAAGAAGGCGTCGGTCCCGTACTACTTCGTCGGCGGCAAGACCGGCACGGCCGAGAAGGTGATCGGCGGCCGCTACATCCACAACCGCCTGTTCACCACCTTCATGGCGGCGGCGCCGATGAACGATCCGAAATACCTGTTCGTCACGATCATGGACGAGCCGCAGGGCCTGCCGGAATCGGGCGGCTACGCCACCGCGGCCTGGAACTCGGGCGTGGTGACCGGCAAGGTGATCGAGCGCGTAGCCCCGATCCTCGGCCTGCCGCCGCAATTCGAGCCGCCGGTGCGGCCGTTCCCCCAGATGGTCAAGCTCAACGCCTACCACGTCAACCAGCTGGGCGGCCCATGATGGTGCAGCGATGAGCGCCCGGCTCGCCGATCTCTTCCCGGAGGCTGCCGGCCCGGCCGCCGACCTCACCGTGTCGGCGCTGACCGCCGACAGCCGGAAGGTCGTGCCGGGCGGCGTGTTCGTCGCCGTGCCGGGCACGCAGGCCGACGGCCGGCTGTTCGCCGCCCAGGCCGCCGGACGCGGCGCCGTCGCAGTCTCCGGGGAGGGGGATCGTCCCGCCGACCTGCCCGAGGCGGTGGCGTGGATCGCGGTTCCGGATGCTCGCCGGGCGCTGGCGCTCGCCGCCGCACGGCTCGCGGGTGCGCAGCCCGGGACCGTGGTGGCGGTCACCGGCACGGCGGGCAAGAGTTCGGTGGCGGACTTCGTCCGCCAGATCCTGGCCCGGCTCGGCCGCGACGCCGCGAGCCTCGGCACCGTCGGGATCGTCACGAATCGCGGCGCGGAATACGGCTCGCTCACCACCCCCGACCCGGTGACGCTGCACCAGACCCTGGCGCGGCTCGCCCGGGAGGGCGTCACGGAACTCGCCATGGAGGCGTCCTCGCACGGGATCGAGCAGCGGCGCCTCGACGGCGTGCGGCTCACGGCTGCGGGCTTCACCAATCTCGGCCGGGACCACCTCGACTACCACGCGAGCATCGAGGAGTACCTCGCGGCCAAGCTGCGCCTGTTCACCGACCTGCTGCCGGACGGCTGCCCGGCGATCGTCAACGCCGACGGCGCCTATGCCGACCGGGTGATCGCCGCGTCCGAGGGCGCCGGGCGGCCGGTGCGCACGGTCGGGCGCGGGGGCCGGCATATTCGGCTGGTCTCGGCGACGACGGAGGGTTTCGCCCAGGCCGTGACGCTCTCGCATGACGGCGCGACCCGGACGGTACGCCTGCCCCTGGTCGGCGAGTTCCAGATCGAGAACGCCCTGGTGGCGGCGGGCCTGGTGCTCGCCACCCCGGCAGGGGCCGCCGATCCGGACGGCGTGTTCGCGGCCCTCGACCACCTCACCGGCGTTCCGGGCCGAATGGAGCGGGTCGGCGAGGCGCGGGGCGGCCTGTGCCTGGTCGATTACGCGCACAAGCCCGAGGCCCTGGAGAGCGTGCTGGGCGCGTTGCGGCCGTTCGCGTCCGGCCGCCTCATGGTGGTGTTCGGCTGCGGCGGCGACCGCGACCGGGGCAAGCGGCCGATCATGGGGGCGATCGCCGCGCGGCTGGCCGACGTCGTGATCGTCACCGACGACAACCCGCGCTCCGAAGATCCGTCGGCGATCCGCCGGGCGATCCGCGAAGCCGCTCCGCAGGCCGAGGAAATCGGCGACCGCGCCGCGGCGATTCACGAAGCGGTGCGCCGCCTCGGACCCGGCGACGTGCTGGTCGTGGCCGGCAAAGGCCATGAAACCGGCCAGATCGTGGGAGATCGGACCCTGCCGTTCTCGGACCACGAGGTCCTGCGCGCCGCAATCGCCGAGGCCGCACGCTGATGGCGCGGCCGGATGGGGGACGGGGGCTGACCATGACTGCACTCTGGACCCGAGACGACCTCGAAGCCGCCACCGGCGGCCGGCTGATCGGCGAGGACCGCCCGATCGGCGGCGCGTCGATCGACACCCGCACGCTGGAGCCCGGCGACCTGTTCTTCGCCATCCGGGGCGAGGCGCGGGACGGCCACGACTTCGTCGCCGACGCGCTCAAGCGGGGAGCCGGCGCCGCGGTGGTGAGCGAGGCCCGCGCCGCCGACCTCTCGGCCCACGGCCCGGTGCTGGCGGTCCCGGATGCGGGCGCCGACCCGGTCCTGACCGCGATGACCCGCCTGGGCGAGGCCGCACGGGCGCGCACCGATGCCCAGGTGGTGGCGGTGACCGGCTCCGTCGGCAAGACCGGGACCAAGGAGGCCCTGCGCCACGTGCTGGCCGGGCAGGGCGAGACCCACGCCTCGGCGGCCTCCTACAACAACCATTGGGGCGTGCCCCTGACGCTCGCCCGGATGCCGCAGGCGACCCGCTACGGCGTGTTCGAGATCGGCATGAACCACCCGGCCGAGATCGTGCCGCTGACCGCCCAGGTCCGGCCCGACATCGCGCTGATCACCACGGTGGAGCCGGTCCATATCGAGCATTTCGCCTCGGTCTCGGCGATCGCGGACGCCAAGGGCGAGATCTTTTCAGGACTCGAGCCCGGGGGCGTGGCGATCATCAACCGCGACACCGCGACCTTCGAGCGGCTGCTCGCCCATGCGCGGGCGTCGCGCGCCGGCCGGGTGGTGAGCTTCGGCGAGCATCCGGAGGCGGATGTGCGCGCCCAGACGATCGTGCTCCGCCCCGACCTGTCGGTGGTCGACGCCGTCGTGATGGGGCAGCCGGTCACCTACAAGCTCGGCACCGCCGGACGGCACACGGCGCTGAACTCCCTCGGCGTGATGGCGGTCATCCACGCGCTCGGCGCCGACCTCGCCGAGGCGGCCCTGTCGCTCGCCGGGCTGGCCCCGCCGGTCGGGCGCGGCGAGCGCACCGCCCTCGAGATCGACGGCGGCACCGCCTACCTGGTCGACGAGAGCTACAACGCCAACCCGGCCTCGGTCCGGGCCGCGATCGCCACGCTCGCCGGCATCGAGACCGGACCGCGCGGCCGCCGCATCGCGGTGCTGGGCGACATGCTCGAGCTCGGCGCGGCCTCGCCCGACCTGCATCGCGGCCTCGCCGAGGCGATCGAGGCCGCCCGGATCGATCTGGTCTTCGCCTCCGGTCCGCTGATGCGCAACCTGTTCGAGGCGTTGCCGGTGAGCCGCCGCGGCGGCGTCGCCGACACCGCCGCCGACCTGATCGAGCCGCTGACCCGCAACCTCCGCTCCGGCGACGCCGTGATGGTCAAGGGATCGAACGGCAGCCGCATGGGGCGGATTGTCGAGGTCCTGAAAGCCCGCTACGCGGTCAACCCGGCCCGGCGCGGTCTCGCCGCCGCGCCGTGACCCACCCGATGATCGGCACGCCCGAGCGTTCGCGACGATCGGTGCCGCCCCCCGAAACCCGCGCCTGAACAAAAGGGGCCGAGCGCCCGGATGCTGTACCTTCTCTCGGAACTGAGCGGCACGTTCACGCCGTTCAACGTCTTCCGCTACATCACCTTCCGCACCGGCGGCGCGCTGTTCACGGCGGGCCTGTTCGTGTTCTGGTTCGGGCCGTGGATCATCTCCCTGCTGCGCCTGCGCCAGGGCAAGGGCCAGCCGATCCGCGAGGACGGGCCGCAGACCCATCTGCTGACCAAGCGCGGCACGCCGACCATGGGCGGCCTGATGATCCTGGCGGGGGCCGTCGTGGCGATCCTGCTCTGGGCCAATCCGCGCAATCACTACGTGTGGGTGACCCTGACCGTGACCCTCGGCTTCGGGGCGATCGGCTTCTACGACGACTATCTCAAGGTGACGAAGCAGTCGCACAAGGGCTTTTCCGGCAAGTTCCGGCTCTCGCTCGAGGCGCTGATCGCCATCGCGGCCTGCACGACCATCTCGATCTACTCGCCCGCCGCCCTCCAGAACCAGCTCGCCTTCCCGGTCTTCAAGGACGCGCTGCTGAACCTCGGCTGGTTCTACGCCCTGTTCGGGGCCTTCGTGATCGTCGGCGCCGGCAACGCCGTGAACATGACCGACGGCCTCGACGGCCTGGCGATCGTGCCGGTGATGATCGCCTGCGGCACGTTCGGGATCATCGCGTATCTCGTCGGCAACTCGTTCACCGCGAGCTATCTGCAGGTGAACTACGTCCGCGACACCGGCGAGCTCGCCGTCGTCTGCGGCGCGGTGATCGGCGCCGGCCTCGGCTTCCTCTGGTTCAACGCGCCGCCGGCGCAGATCTTCATGGGGGATACCGGCTCGCTGGCGCTGGGCGGCCTGCTCGGCGCGGTGGCGGTGGCGACCAAGCACGAGATCGTCCTGGCGATCGTCGGCGGCCTGTTCGTCCTCGAGATGATGTCGGTGATCATCCAGGTCGCGTCGTTCAAGCTCACCGGCAAGCGCGTCTTCCGGATGGCGCCGATCCACCACCATTTCGAGCAGAAGGGCTGGAAGGAGCCGCAGGTCGTGATCCGGTTCTGGATCATCGCGGTGATCCTGGCGCTCGCCGGCCTGGCGACCCTGAAGCTGCGCTGAGAAGATGTGTTAGAAGTATCCCACGAAGGCCGATCCCAAACGGGCCCTCATCCTGAGGTGCGGCCGCGAAGCGGGCGCCGCGAAGGAGCCCTCCAGAAGGCCGCGTGATCCTGGGGGCCTCCTTCGAGGCCCGCTGGCGCGGGCACCTCAGGATGAGGAGGTTGGGTGGGATCGGCGATGTTGCCACGTTGAATTGAGTTTCCCATGACACCCGTCACCGTCTTCGCGGGCCAGAAGGTCGCCCTGTTCGGGCTCGGCGGCTCGGGGCTGGCCACCGCCAACGCGCTGAAGGCCGGCGGCGCCGAGGTGATCGCCTGGGACGACAATGCCGACAGCGTCGCGCGTGCGCGGGAGGCGGGGATCGGCACGCAGGATCTGCGCGAGGCCGAGTGGTCCGGCTTCGCGGCCCTGGTGCTCAGCCCCGGCGTGCCCCTGACCCATCCCGAGCCGCACTGGACCGTCCGGCTGGCGCGCGAGGCCGGGATCGAGATCATCGGCGATATCGAGCTGTTCTGCCGGGAGCGCCGGGCGCGGGCGCCCGAGGCGCCGTTCGTGGCGATCACCGGCACCAACGGCAAGTCGACCACCACGGCGCTGATCGCCCACGTGCTGGCCCAGGCCGGGCGCGACGTGCAGATGGGCGGCAATATCGGCACCGCCATCCTGTCGCTGCAGCCGCCGGATACCGGCCGCGTCCACGTGATCGAGATGTCGTCGTTCCAGATCGACCTGACCCCGGGCCTCGACCCGACGGTCGGCGTGCTGATGAACATCACGCCGGACCATCTCGACCGCCACGGCACCATGGAGCAATACGCCGCCATCAAGGAGCGCCTGATCGCCGGCGCCGGCCTGGCGGTGGTCGGCATCGATGACGGCCCGAGCCGGGCGATCGCCGAGCGGCGCGCGGGCGGCCTCGTGCGGGTCCACGTGCCCACCGGCGACGCCCTCTGCACCGACGCCCTGACCGTGCGCGACGGCATCGTCCGCGATCCCGACGGCACGGCGCTCGCCGACGTCAACGGCATCGGCTCGCTGCGCGGGGCGCACAATTGGCAGAACGCCGCCGTCGCGGTGGCGGTGGCCCGGGCCCTCGGCCTCACCGGCGAGGCGATCCAGGCCGGCCTGTCCTCGTTCCCGGGGCTGCCGCACCGGATGGAGGAGGTCGGACGGCGCGGCGCCGTGCTGTTCGTCAACGATTCGAAGGCGACCAACGCGGATTCCACCGAGAAGGCGCTGACCGCCTTCCGGGATATCCACTGGATCCTCGGCGGCAAGGCCAAGGAGGGCGGGATCTTTCCGCTGGTACCGTATTTCCAGCGGGTCGCCCATGCCTACCTGATCGGCGCGGCCTCGGACGCCTTCGCGGCGACCCTCGAAGGCGTCGTGCCCTACACCCGCTGCGAGACCCTCGAGGTCGCGGTCCCCAAGGCCGCCGAGAACGCCGCCGCTTCGGGCGCCCCGGAGCCGGTGGTGCTGCTCTCGCCGGCCTGCGCCTCCTACGACCAGTTCCGCAATTTCGAGATCCGCGGCGACCGGTTCCGGGAGCTGGTGCGGGCGCTGCCCTGAGGGGCGCCAAGGGCCGTCATCGACGCCCGAACGCTGCCCGTCATTCCAGGATGCCGTAGGCGCGCTTCGAATCCGGAGCCGCCGACGGCGCAAGGTCGTGCTCGACCTATGTTTCCAGGGTTCGGGCTCCGCGTCGCGGCCCCGGCAAGGCGGCGTGCTGGGTCCCGGCGTCGCCGCAAGGACGAGCAATCACGCCATCGCGCAGGTTCGAAGACCATCGTCCAGCCTGCGATTGCCCTGAGACGGCATCCCCGTCAGCGCGCCAGCACCTTGGCGGCGTCCCGGGTGGTGCCGACCGCCTCGGAGACGTCGGCCACCGCCTGCACGATCGCCCCGATATTGCCGGTGATCGCCGTGACCGCGCCGGCGGCGCTCTGCATGCTCTCGGCGAGGTCGCGGGTCACCGCGCTCTGCTCCTCGATCGCCGCCGCGGTGGTCACCACGGTCTCGCGCATCACCGAGACCGAGGTCCCGATCGAGCCGAGCGCCGAGACCACCTCCTGCGAGACCTGCTGCACGCTCGCGATCTCGCCGTTGATCTGCCCGGTGGCGCGGGCCGCCTGATCGGCGAGCGCCTTCACCTCGGAGGCGACCACCGCGAAGCCGCGGCCGGCCTCGCCGGCACGCGCCGCCTCGATGGTCGCGTTGAGCGCCAGCAGGTTGATCTGGCCGGCGATGCTCTGGATCAGGCCGACGATGCTCGACATCGCCGTCGCGCTGTCGGCGAGCCGCTTGGTGTGGCCGTCGGCGTCCCGCACGCAGGCATAGGCGGTGTCGGTGGCGCTCTGGGAGCGCACGATGCTCTGGGACATCTCGGCGACGGAGGCGGCCAGCTCCTCGGCCGCGGCCGCGACGGTCTGAACGTTGCCCGAGGTCGAATCCGCCGCCGAGGAGGCCAGCCGGGCGGCATCGGTGGAGTGCAGGACCGCGTGCTCAATCGCGCCGAAATTGGTGTCGATCAGCTTCCGGAGATCGGCGAGCAGGCGGACCTGCTCGGTGATGTCGGTGGCGAATTTCACCACCTTGTAGGGGCGGCCGGCGGCGTCGAGGATCGGGTTGTAGGAGGCCTGGATCCAGACCTCGCGCCCGTCCTTGCCGAGGCGCCGGAACTGCGCGGCCTGATAGGTGCCGTTCCGCAGCGCCGCCCAGAACACCCGGTAGGCTTCGCTGTCGCGATAGGCAGGCTCGACGAACAGGCTGTGGTGCCGGCCGACCACCTCGTCCCGCCCGTAGCCCATCGCGGCCAGGAAGTTGTCGTTGGCCTCGATCACCATCCCGTCGAGGTCGAACGCGATCACCGCCTGGACCTTGTGGATCGCCGCGATCTGGCCGGCGCGGTCGGCCTCCTCGGTGCGCTGCCGGGTGATGTCGGTGGCGAACTTCACCACCTTGTAGGGCCGCCCCCGAGCGTCGAGCATCGGATTGTAGGACGCCTCGATCCAGATCGGCCGGCCGCCGCGGCCGACCCGCCGGAACTGGCCGGACTCGAAGCCGCCGGCGCGCAGGCGATCCCAGAACGCCCGGTATTCCGCGGAATCCCGGTAATCCGGATCGACGAACAGGCTGTGGTGCTGGCCGACCACCTCCGGCAGGGTGTAGCCGACCGCGTCGAGGAAATTGGTATTCGCCGAGAGGATGCGGCCGTCGAGATCGAACTCGATCATCCCCTGCACGCGGTCGAGGGCGGCCAGCTTCGCGGACGTTTCACGAGCCTTCAGGGCAGCGAACATGGCGGACCGACTTCTGCTGTGGGGAGATTGGGCCTGGCGCGGCGGCGCGCGACGGGCCGCTTCCAGAACCTGATGGCGATGCACCTCAAGGTTGCGTGGCGAGGATTAACATTCGATGACATCGGCCACAGTACAGGGCGGTCAAATACGGTAGCTCCCCGCGGCCGCGGAAGCGCCGCCCGCCGCTGGGCCGCCCGGCCATAAGGCTCCGTTTACCATTCCCCCACAGGATCGGCCCGACCCACGCGGACCGGCCTCCGTGTGGCCTGGAGTCGTTGCCCGGCATGATCTCACGCGCGGAACGCACACCCCTCACCGACTGGTGGTGGACGGTGGACCGCGGGCTGCTCGCAGCGCTGTTCGCGCTGATGGTGGCCGGCCTGGTCTTCCTGATGGGCGGCGGCCCGCCGGTCGCCGAGCGCATCGGCCTGCCGACCTTCTACTTCCTCAACCGGCAGGCGCTCTACCTGGCGCCGACCATCCTGCTGATCTGCGCGGTGTCGTTCCTGTCCCTGCGCGGGGTCCGGCGGCTGGCGCTGGTCACCTGGATCTGCGGCGTCGCGCTGTGCCTGCTCGCCGGCAAGTTCGGCCCGGAGATCAAGGGCGCGCATCGCTGGATCCAGTTCGGGCCGATCGGCCTGCAGCCGTCGGAATTCGTCAAGCCGGCCTTCGTGGTCGTGGCCGCCTGGGCCTTCTCGGAGGGCGCGCAGCGCCGCGACATGCCGGGCGGCTTCCTGGCGATGCTGCTCCTGCCGGTCACCATCGTGCCGCTGCTGCTCCAGCCGGATTTCGGCCAGACCATGCTGATCACCATGGTGTGGTGCGCGCTGTTCTTCGTCGCCGGCCTGCACCTGATCTGGGTGGCGCTGCTCGGCGTGCTCGGGCTCGGCGGCGTGTTCGCGGCCTACCTGTTCTTCCACCACGTCCGCGAGCGCTTCAACAAGTTCCTCGACCGCGATTCCGGCGGCGGCTTCCAGGATTTCTGGTCGCGGGAATCGTTTCGCTCCGGCGGCTGGTTCGGCACCGGCCCGGGGGAGGGGGTGGCCAAGCGGCACCTTCCGGACGCACATACCGACTTCATCTTCTCCGTCACCGGCGAGGAGTTCGGCGTGATCGTCTGCCTGTGCCTCGTGGCCCTGTTCGCCTTCATCGTGCTGCGCGGCCTCAAGCTGGCGCGGCGCACCGACGACACCTTCTCGCGCCTGGCGATCACCGGCCTGACCACCCTGTTCGGATTGCAGGCCTGCATCAACATGGCGGTGAACACGCAGCTGATGCCGGCCAAGGGCATGACCCTGCCGTTCGTCTCCTTCGGCGGCTCGTCGATGATCTCCCTGGCGCTCGGCACCGGCTTCCTGGTCGCCCTGACCCGCAAGCGCCCGCGCACCGTCCTGCTGAGCCAGAAGCCCCCCGGCACCGCCTCGGCCACCGTCGCCGGAGTGATGCGGTGACCGTCTTCACCCCCACGATCCTGCTCTGTGCCGGCGGCACCGGCGGGCACCTGTTCCCGGCCGAGAGCCTCGCCCACGCCCTGCGCGCCCGGGGCATCCGGGTGGCGCTCGCCACCGACGCCCGGGTCGACGCGATCTCGAGCGAGTTCCCGGCCTCCGAGGTGGTCACGATCGCCTCGGCCACGCCGTCGGGCCGTTCGCCGCTGAAGCGGGCCGCCGCCGTGCTCACGCTGGGCCGCGGCTTCGGCGTCGCCGCCAAGGAGATCCGCCGGATCAACCCGGCCGCGATCGTCGGCTTCGGCGGCTACCCGACCGTGCCGCCGGTGCTCGCCGGCCAGATCCTGCGGGTGCCGACGGTGCTGCACGAGCAGAACGCCGTGATGGGCCGGGCCAACGCCTTCCTGGCGCGGGGCGCCCGGACCATCGCCACCGGCTTCAAGGACGTCCGCGGCGTGCCCGACAAGGCGCGCGCCCCACGGATCCACACCGGCAACCCGCTTCGCCCGGCGGTGATCGAGGCGGCCGGGATCCCGTATCCCGCCTTCGGCGCCGGCGATGCCTTGCAGCTCCTGGTGTTCGGCGGCAGCCAGGGCGCCCGGGTCATGGGCGAGGTCGTGCCCGAGGCGATCGAGCGCCTGCCCGCCGACCTGAGAGCCCGCCTGCACCTCGTCCAGCAGGTCCGGCCCGAGGACCTGACGGCGGTGCAGAACCGCTACCTCGCCATGGGCCTCGCCGGGATCGAGGCGGCGCCGTTCTTCAAGGACCTGCCGGCCCGCATGGCCGCCAGCCACTTGGTGGTCTCGCGCTCGGGCGCCTCGACGGTGTCGGAACTCGCGGCGATCGGCCGGCCCTCGATCCTGGTGCCGCTGCCCGGCGCCCTCGACCAGGACCAGGCCGCCAACGCCGCGACCCTCGACGCGATCGGCGCGGCGCTCGCCCTGAAGCAGACCGCCTTCACCCCGGATCGCCTCGCCGCCGAGCTGGTCGCGTGCTTCGCGACGCCGGCAAAATTGACCGCGGCGGCCGATGCGGCCAGAAGCGCAGGCATTCACGATGCCGCCGAGCGGCTGGCCGAGGTCGTCATCGAGACGGCCCGCCGCTTGTAGCAAGGGGGTTTCCAAAGGGCAGAGCCCTTTGGCGGGGTGTCGGGGCGCAGCCCCTGAGACCGGCGGGCCCCGCCCGCACCCGCGAAAGGTCACGGACCTTTCGAAACCATGACGTTACGAAAGGTACGACGACAGATGAAGCTGCCCGACAAGCTCGGACCCATCCACTTCATCGGCATCGGCGGCATCGGCATGTCCGGCATCGCCGAGGTGATGAACAACCTCGGCTACACGGTCCAGGGCTCCGACGCCTCGGACAACGCCAATGTCCGCCGGCTCGCCGAGAAGGGGATCCGCACCTTCGTCGGCCATCAGGCCGAGAACGTCGACGCCGCCGCCCTGGTGGTGGTCTCGACCGCAATCCGCCGGGACAACCCGGAACTCCAGGCCGCCCGCGAGCGCCGGCTGCCGGTGGTCCGGCGCGCCGAGATGCTGGCCGAGCTGATGCGCTTCAAGTCCTGCGTCGCCATCGCGGGCACCCACGGCAAGACCACCACGACCTCGCTGGTTGCCACGCTGCTCGATGCCGGCAACCTCGACCCGACCGTGATCAATGGCGGCATCATCAACGCCTACGGCACCAACGCCCGGATGGGCGAGGGCGACTGGATGGTGGTGGAGGCCGACGAATCCGACGGCACCTTCCTCAAGCTGCCCGCCGACGTCGCCATCGTCACCAACATCGACCCCGAGCATCTCGACCATTTCGGCTCGTTCGATGCGGTGAAGGACGCGTTCCGGCGCTTCATCGACAACATCCCGTTCTACGGCTTCGCGGTGATGTGCACCGACCATCCGGTGGTGCAGGACATGGTCGGCCATATCGAGGACCGCCGGATCATCACCTACGGCGAGAATCCCCAGGCCGACGTGCGCCTGCTCGACGTGGACCTGAAGGGCGGGCAGAGCCGCTTCCGCGTCATGATCCGCGACCGGCGCCCGGGCTTCCGCATGGAGATGGAAGATCTGGTCCTGCCGATGCCCGGCAAGCACAACGCGCTCAACGCCACGGCGGCGCTCGCCGTCGCCAACGAGCTCGGCGTCTCGCACGACGCGATCCGCCGGGCCCTCGCGGGCTTCGGGGGCGTCAAGCGCCGCTTCACCCGCACCGGCGAGTGGAACGGGGCGACGATCTTCGACGATTACGGACACCATCCGGTGGAGATCAAGGCGGTGCTCAAGGCCGCCCGCGCCTCGACCGACGGCAACGTCATCGCGGTGGTCCAGCCGCACCGCTACACCCGTCTCGCCTCGCTGTTCGACGATTTCTGCACCTGCTTCAACGACGCCGACACCGTGATCGTCGCCCCGGTCTACACGGCGGGCGAAGCCCCGATCGAAGGCGTCGACCGCGACGCCCTGGTCTCCGGCCTGCGCTCCCGCGGCCACCGCGACGCCCGTCCCCTCGACCGGCCGGAGGAGCTGGCCGGGATCATCGCCGAGCTCGCCAAGCCCAGCGACTACGTCGTGTGCCTGGGCGCCGGCACGATCACCCAATGGGCCTACGCGCTGCCGGGCGAACTCGCTGCGCGGGGGAACTGAGCGGGATGCGAGCGGCCGAGACGGAACGTACCCGGTTCCGTCGGCATCTGCGGCAGTCCCAAACAGAGGCGGAGCGCCGTCTCTGGAACCGGCTGCGCGACCGACGCCTCGGCGGCTTCAAGTTCGTGCGTCAGGAATCGATCGGGCGCTACGTCGCGGATTTCTGCTGTCGCGAGGCACGTCTGATCGTCGAGATCGATGGCAGCCAGCATGCGGACAATGCGCGCGATCGCGTCCGGGACGCATGGCTGGTCGCGCGGGGCTACCGCGTCCTGCGCTTCTGGAACCCCGAGATTGCGGACGATATCGTAGCGGTTCTGGACACGATCCTGGCCGCGCTTCCCCCCTCTCCCCGCACGCGGGGAGAGGGCCGCGACGACCTCGCCGTCGGCGCGGCAAGCCCGAAGGGCGAAGGTGAGGGGGCAGCTCCGGACGAGCTTTTGCCGGAGCCGCCCCCTCACCCTCGGCTGCCGCCTCGATGCGACGACGACAGGGTCGTCGCATCCCTCTCCCCGCAGGCGGGGAGAGGGGAGATCACACCATGACCGCATCGCTCCACGACCGTATCCGCGCCGCCGCGCCGGACCTGCGCGGGCGCCTGCTCGCCGACCAGCCGCTGGCCGACCTCACGTGGTTCCGGGTCGGCGGCCCGGCCGAGGTTCTGTTCACCCCGGCCGACGAGGAGGATCTCGCCCGCCTGCTCGCCGCCCTGGAACCCGACGTGCCGGTCACGGTGATCGGCCTCGGCTCGAACCTGATCGTCCGCGACGGCGGGGTGCCGGGCGTGGTCATCCGCCTCGGCGGCAAGGCGTTCGGCAGCATCGCGGTCGACGGCGACACCCTGCAGGTCGGCACCGCCGTCCCGGATATGCGCCTCGCCAAGGCGGCGGCCGAGGCCGGGCTCGACGGGCTCGCCTTCTACCGTGGCATCCCCGGCTCGATCGGCGGCGCCCTGCGGATGAACGCCGGCGCCCATGGCGGCGAGACCACCGACGTGCTGGTCGAGGCCTACGGCATCGACCGGACGGGCGCGTCGCGCCGCTTCAGCCATGCCGCGATGGGATTCTCCTACCGGCATTCCGATGCGCCCGAGGACGTGATCTTCACCCGCGCCCTGTTCCGCGGAAGGCCCGGCGACCGTGCCGCCATCGAGGCCGAGATGGAGCGCGTGACCGCGGCCCGGGAGGCGGCGCAGCCGATCCGCGAGCGCACCGGCGGCTCGACCTTCGCGAACCCGGACGGCGGCAAGGCCTGGCAGCTGATCGACGCCGCCGGCTGCCGGGGCCTGACCCGGGGCGGCGCCCAGGTCTCGCCGATGCAC
Source organism: Methylobacterium brachiatum (assembly GCF_900113845.1). Lineage (NCBI taxonomy): Bacteria > Pseudomonadati > Pseudomonadota > Alphaproteobacteria > Hyphomicrobiales > Methylobacteriaceae > Methylobacterium > Methylobacterium brachiatum. Next base: position 59,949 of record NZ_FOQW01000013.1, read on the forward strand.
TGCAACTTCCTGATCAACACCGGCGGCGCCACCGCCGCCGACATCGAGGGGTTGGGCGAGGAGGTCCGGCGGCGGGTGCGGGAGACCAGCGGCGTCGCGCTGCGCTGGGAGATCCGGCGGATCGGCGTGGATTCGACGATGGTAAGCCGGTAAGATGTAAGTCGAGCCGGAGGCGTATCGGCCATGCCCGAAAAACGCGCGCGCACCGCCTATTCGAAGATCTCCGTCAAGAGCCAGACGGTGCTGCCCGCGGAGGTGCGCGCGCATCTCGCGATCGGCCCGGGCGATCGTCTGCGCTACCGGATCACGCCGGAGGGCATCCAGATCGACAAGGCTCCGCCGGAAGGGGAGGATCTGTTCGTGGCGTTCACGGAATGGGGCGGCCCCATCGACGACGAAGATTATGCCGACCTCTGATGCCTCGCCTGTTCCGGCCGGCACCATCGTGGTCGTGCCGTTCCCCTATTCGGATCGGCTGGCCGAGAAGCGGCGCCCCGCCCTCGTCGTGTCCGGAACCGCGACCGCGGAGGCCGGCTATGTGTGGATCGCGATGATCACCAGCGCCCGCAACACCCGCTTGGCCGGCGACATCGCGATCGCGGATCTCGACGCGGCCGGCCTGGGCGTCGCCTCCGTGGTACGCCCGCTGAAGATCGCCTGCATCGAACCCAACCGGATCCTCCGCCGCCTCGGCGCCCTGCATCCCGACGCGGCGGCGGCGGTCTACGCCGCGATCCATGGCATGGTTGGCCAAGCGTGATCCGATCCCTGACCCAGCTTTCCCCGGAGCCCACCATGTCCAAGCACGTCGCCGTCCTCCTGGGCGGCACCTCCGCCGAGCGCGAGGTCTCGCTCAGCTCCGGCGCGGCCTGCGCGGCGGCCCTCGAAGGGGAGGGGTTCCAGGTCACCCGGGTCGATGTCGGCCCCGACATCGCGTCGGTGCTCACCGCCTTGCGGCCGGACGTCGCCTTCAACGCGCTGCACGGCCCGGACGGAGAGGACGGCACGATCCAGGGGCTCCTGGAGATCCTGAAGATTCCCTACACCCATTCGGGCGTGCTCGCCTCGGCGCTCGCCATGAACAAGGAGCGGGCCAAGACCGTGATGCGCGCCGCCGGCGTCGACGTCCCGGAGGGCCGGATCGTTAACCGCTTCGAGGCCGCAAAAAACCACCCGCTGCCGCCGCCCTACGTGGTCAAGCCGATCGCCGAGGGCTCCTCGGTGGGCGTCATCATCGTGCGCGACGGCCGGACGCACCCGCCCCAGATCCTCGCCTCCGAGGAATGGACCTTCGGGGAGCAAGTCCTTGCAGAACCTTACATAGCCGGTCGCGAGCTCACCTGCGGGGTGATGGGCGACAAGGCCCTCGGGGTGATCGAGGTGAAGGCCGCCACGGGGGACTGGTACGACTACGACGCGAAGTACGCCCCGGGCGGCTCGGTACACGTGCTGCCGGCCGAACTTAAACCAAATGTTTACCAGCGTGTCCAAGAGTTGTCGTTAACGGCGCATCAAGCACTGGGCTGCCGGGGCGTCAGCCGTGCCGACCTTCGCTACGACGACACACCGGGTGGAACCGGTCTGCTCGTGGTTCTGGAGGTCAACACGCAACCCGGAATGACCCAGACGAGCCTTGTGCCGGAGATGGCGGCCCATGCGGGCCTTGGTTTCGGTGAGCTCGTCCGATGGATGGTGGAGGACGCTTCTCTGAATCGCTGAGCGGCGGTGACGCTGCCGGTCGTGGCCTTCCCGCGCGCCTCGTCGGCGCCGCGCTGGATCGGCTGACCGGACGCGTCCCCTCCCGCTCCCTCTCGGTGCGCCGGTCCCGCAAGGGCCAGCAGATGGCCGAGCGCCTGCCGCGGGGCGTCGGCGCCGTCGGCGTCTCCCTCTCCTTCGCCGCTGTGGCGCTCGCCGGCTTCGTGGCGAGCGGGCGCTACGAATCCTTCGTGGCCGAGCAGGGCCAGCCCCTGGATATCGCCGCGCGGGTCCTCGGCTTCGGCGTCGAGCGCGTGACCATCTCGGGCATCTCGAGGATGTACGAGCGTGAGGTGCTGGCCGCCGCCGGCATCGACTGGCGCTCCTCGGTTCCCTTCCTGGATGTCGTCGCGGTGCGCGAGAAGCTTCTGCGCGTGCCCCTGATCGCCCAGGCTTCGGTCCGGAAGATCTACCCCAACGAGATCGCGATCACCCAGGTCGAGCGCGAGCCCGCCGCCCTCTGGCAGAAGAACGGCGAGATCAACGTGATCGCCGCCGACGGCACCGTGATCGACGCCATGCGGGACGACCGCTACGCCAGCCTGCCCCTGGTCGTCGGCGACGACGCCAACAACAAGCTTCCGGAATATCTCGCCCTGATCGCCGCCGCCGGCCCGCTCTCCGAGCGGATCAAGGCCGGGACCTACGTCTCGGGCCGGCGCTGGACGCTCAAGCTCGACGGTGTCGACGTGCGGCTGCCCGAGATCGACCCGGCCGCGGCGCTCGCGCGCCTCGTCCGGTTCGAGCGCGAGGCCGGCCTGCTCGAGAAGGACATCATCGCGGTGGATCTGCGCATGCCCGACCGCCTCGTGGTGCGCCTGACCGAGGAGGCCGCCGCCGCCCGCGCGGAAGCCCAGAAGGCGAAGAAGAAGGGCGCGGCCAGCTGATGCCCTTCCTGTCGATCTCCGCCCGTCCCGCCTTCTGCGTCCGGTAGCGTCAATGCACAGCCAACACGGCCTCACGCCGCGACTGAAGCCGCTCTCCGCCCGGCGCTCGACCACCCTCTCGGTGCTCGACATCGGCACCAGCAAGGTCGTCTGCCTCATCGCCGAGCTGCAGCCGGCCGAAGCGCTCTCGACCCTGCGCGGCCGGACGCACCTCGCCCGCATCATCGGCATCGGCCATCAGCGATCCCTGGGGCTGAAGGGCGGGGCGATCGTCGACCTCGCCGCCGCCGAGGGCGCGATCCGCCAGGCGGTGCACGCCGCCGAGCGGATGGCGAAGGTCGAGGTCCAGTCGGTCATCGTCAACATGTCCGGCGGCCGGCTCGCCTCGCAGCATTTCCAGGCCCGGGTGAACGTCCGGTCGGGCACCGTCACCGGCAGCGATGTCGAGCGGGTGCTGGAGACGGCGAGCGCCCACGGCGTCAGCCCCGGCCGGGCCGTGCTGCACGCGCTGCCCACCGGCTACGCGCTGGATGGGCAGGGCGCGGTCATCGACCCGTCGGGCATGATCGGCGAGGCGCTGGGGGTCGACCTGCATGTCGTCACCAGCGAGCTCGCCGCCGCCCGCAACGTCATGCTGGCGGTCGAGCATTGCCATCTCGGGGTCGAGGCGGTCATCGCCACGCCCTACGCCGCCGGGCTCTCGGCCTTGGTGGACGACGAGGCCGAGATGGGCGTGTGCGTCGTCGACATGGGCGGCGGCACGACCAGCGTCGGGGTGTTCTCGGGCGGCCACCTCGTCCACGTGGACGCGGTGGCGGTCGGCGGCCACCACGTCACCATGGACATCGCCCGGGGCCTCTCCACCCGCATGGCCGCGGCCGAGCGGCTGAAGACCCTCTACGGCTCGGCCCTCTCCACCCCCTCCGACGATCGCGACATGATCGCCGTGCACGGGGTCGGCGAGGACGAGGGCGAGGCCCCGGCCCATATCCCGCGCTCGCAGCTGGTGCGGATCATCAAGCCGCGGGTCGAGGAGGTGGTCGAGCTGGTGCGCGACCGGCTGCGCGACGCCGGCTTCGCCGCCCAGGCCGGGCGGCGGGTGGTGCTCACGGGCGGCGCCAGCCAGCTCGTCGGCCTGCCGGAAGTCGCCCGGCGGGTCCTCCAGGGCCAGGTCCGGATCGGCCGGCCGCTCGGGATCCGCGGCCTGCCCGAGGCGGCCAAGGGTCCGGCCTTCTCGGCCGCCGTCGGCCTGCTGGTCTACCCGCAGGTCGCGCATGCCGAGCACTTCGAGCCGCGGGGCCACGGCGCCTTCGCGGCCACGGGATCGGACCGGTACATCAGCCGGGTCGGGCGCTGGATCCGGGACAGCTTCTAGGTTTCACCCCCGTCCTGTTCGGCGGGGGATCGAAAAAATATCGGCGCCGCAGCGCCGCACGGAAAGCAGAGTAAGCGAGAGGCTCGACACCATGGCCATTACCCTCCAGGCGCCGGACATCCGGGAACTCAAGCCCCGCATCACCGTCTTCGGTGTCGGCGGCGCAGGCGGCAACGCAGTCAACAACATGATCGAGTCGGGCCTGCTCGGCTGCGAGTTCGTGGTCGCCAACACCGATGCGCAGGCGCTCACCTCCTCGAAGGCGGAGCGGGTGATCCAGATGGGCCTGGGCGTCACCCAGGGCCTCGGCGCCGGCTCCCACCCGGAGGTCGGCTCCGCCGCCGCCGACGAGGTGATCGACGAGATCCGGGACCAGCTCTCGGGCGCCCATATGTGCTTCATCACCGCCGGCATGGGCGGCGGCACCGGCACCGGCGCCGCGCCGGTCATCGCCCGCACCGCCCGCGACATGGGCATCCTCACGGTCGGCGTCGTGACCAAGCCGTTCCAGTTCGAGGGCGTGCGCCGCATGCGCACCGCCGAGTCCGGCATCCAGGAGCTGCAGGCCGCGGTCGACACCCTGATCGTGATCCCGAACCAGAACCTGTTCCGGGTCGCCAACGAGAAGACCACCTTCGCCGACGCCTTCGCGATGGCCGACCAGGTGCTCTATTCCGGCGTCGCCTGCATCACCGACCTGATGGTCAAGGAAGGCCTGATCAACCTCGACTTCGCCGACGTCCGGGCGATCATGCGCGGCATGGGCAAGGCCATGATGGGCACCGGCGAGGCGTCCGGCGAGAAGCGCGCCAACCGCGCCGCCGAGGCGGCCATCGCCAACCCGCTCCTCGACGACGTCTCCATGAAGGGCGCCCGCGGCCTGCTGATCTCGATCACCGGCGGCTCCGACCTGACCCTGTACGAGCTCGACGAGGCCGCCACCCGCATCCGCGAGGAGGTCGATCAGGACGCCAACATCATCCTGGGCGCCACCTTCGACGAGAGCCTCGACGGCATCATCCGCGTGTCGGTCGTCGCCACCGGCATCGAGCCGCTGCTGATCTCCGCCAACTCGACCAACAACCCGGCGATCGCCGAGACCGAGCAGCGCATCGCCGAGGTGGCCGAGCGCCTGCGGGCCGAGGCCCGGGCCCGGGCCTCCTCGCCGGTTCCGAGCATCCGCACGGACTCGGTCGCCCAGGCCCCCGCGCAGAACCCGGCGCCGGCCGCCCCGCAGCCGGCCCCCGAGGCGCGGACCGAGACCCGGTTCGACGCCCCGGCCCCGGTCGCCCGTGACGAGGTCGTCCTCGCCCCGGCCCAGCCGCGCGCCGCCGCGCCGTTCGTCCCGGCCCCCGCCCCGCAGCAGGCCGAGCCGGCGCCGCAGTTCCAGGCCGGCCCGTTCGTGCCGCCGCGTCCGGCCGCCCCCGCGGCCGCGCCGCTCGCCCGCGCCCCGCGCATGCCGCAGATTCACGAGCTGCCGCCGATCGCCCAGAACCAGATCCTGGCGAACCGGGCCGCCGAGGAAGCGGCGCCGGAATCCAAGCGGACCTCGCTGCTGCGTCGCCTCGCCACCGTCGGCTTCGGCGGCCGGCGCGACGAGATGGAGGGCGTGCCCGCCCCGCGGGCGGCGGCCCCGGTCGCGCCGCAGCCGCACGCCGCCCAGCCGAATGGGGCTCAGCCCCACTTGGCCCAGCCCCACCTGGCTCAGCCTCACGTGCCGCCGGCCCCGCGCGCACCGCTTCCGGCGGCGCCGCAATACCGGCCGGCCCAGGGGAGCCTCGATGCCCAGGGCCGCGTGGCGCCGCAGTCGCGGATGATGGACGACGACCAGCTCGAGATCCCGGCCTTCCTCCGCCGCCAGGCAAACTGAACGGCGCAAGACCCGGGATCAGAAGCGGGAGCCGGCGGGAAACCGCCGGCTCTTTGCGCTGCAACGAAGCAACTCTTAGTTGCGGAAAGACAGGATTGCGGTCACAGCGGGGTTAACGTTTGTGACGCTATCCCCAGGCACGTGATGCATCGGAGCCACAGAATGGCCGTCGGTTAGCCACGCATTAACCAAGCTTTAAGCCTTTGTGCCGTCAGGTTTTTAGCGGTTCCAAACGGCAAGCGTGTCTGTAACAGAGCGTAAGAATCCGTGATTTGGCTGCCCTGTGCGGTGCAGCTATAGACACTCGCAGACCAATGAGACGCGTTGCAGGACACAACCTGATAGCGCGGATAGGGGCTTCAAGCAGCGGACGGATCGGACAGTTTCCTCACCATCCCGGGTCGGGATGGCGGGACCTGATCGCGGCCGGGGGCTAATGAATGCGAACGCATAAACAGACGACCCTGAAGGGTCCGGTGACGCTCTCAGGCGTAGGGGTCCATTCCGGGAACCCGGCCGAGATCACGATCCGCCCCGCTCCGGCCAATCACGGCATCGCGTTTCTCCGCACCAGCACCACCCACGGCAACGACCGCCTGATCAAGGCCCACCACGCCCTCGTCTCCGCCACCGAACTCTGCACCGTCATCGGTGACGTCGAGACCGGTGCCGTCGCCACCATCGAGCATCTGATGTCGGCCCTCTACGGACTGGGCATCGACAACGCCCTGGTCGAGATCGACGGGCCGGAGATGCCGATCCTCGACGGGTCCGCCCTCCAATTCGTTCAGGCCATCGACACGGTCGGGATCGCGACCTGCAACACGCCGCGCCGCTGGCTCAAGGTCCTGCGCCACGTCCGCATCGAGACCGGCCGCGCCTTCGCGGAGCTGCGCCCGATCGACCGGGGCTTCCGCCTCGACGTGGAGATCGATTTCGATAGCCCGGTGATCGGCCGCTCGCGCAAGGCGATGGACCTCTCGCCCGCCACCTACCGCCGGGAGATCGCCGGCGCCCGCACCTTCGGGATGATGAAGGACGTGGAGCGCTACTGGAAGGCCGGCTTCGCGCTGGGCGCCTCGCTGGAGAACACCGTCGCGGTCGGCGAGACCGCCGTGGTCAACCCCGAGGGCCTGCGCTTCCCGGACGAGTTCGTCCGCCACAAGATCCTCGACGCGGTCGGCGACCTCGCGCTGGCCGGCCTGCCGATCCAGGGCGCCTACCGCTCCTATTGCGGCGGCCACCGGATGAATGTCGGCGTGCTCTCCGCCCTGTTCGCCGACCGGTCGAACTACGCCATCGTCGAGGCGCAGGGCTCGCGCCGCGAGACCGTGCTGTCCGAGCTCGGCGTCGGCCTGGGCATCGCCGCCTTCGCGGGCGAGCTCTGACCGCAGCCCTGTGACCCGCGGGACACAGCCGGCAACCAATACGGGCGGCCGCAGCCTTGCCGCTTTCATGCCCGAATCAAACGTCAGGGTTTAACGGTCCGTGAACGACGGGCCCGGCTCGGTCGGGCCGGATCCAATCACGCGATGGCACGACGGCGCGGGACGTGCGCCGGTCCCGGGAAAGAGCGCCAGATGCCTGTCACCATTCGTCATCGCCGGGCGGCGGCCTTCGTGGCGCCCTTCGTGGCCGTCCTCGGCCTGGGCCTCGGCGGCTGCGACTTCGACCCGACCAACCTCTTCGCCGAGAAGTACAAGCCCGAGGTCGTTCCGGATGTCCCGGCGGACAAGCTCTACAGCGAGGGCTTGGCCAAGCTGGAGGACAGCGACTACGAGGGGGCGATCAAGAAGTTCGACAACCTCGACAAGCAGTACCAGTATTCCGAATGGTCCCGGAAGGCGCTGCTGATGACCGCCTACGCGAATTACGAGGGCCAGAAGTACGACGACGCGATCAGCGCCGCGAAGCGGTACCTGCAGCGCCACCCGGCCAGCAAGGACGCCGCCTACGCGCAGTACCTGATGGCGATGTCGAACTATAAGCAGATCCCGGACGTGACCCGCGATCAGGACCGGTCCGAGAAGGCGCTCGTCGCCCTGCAGGAGCTGGTCCAGAAGTATCCGACCTCCGAATACGCCACCGACGCGCGGTCCAAGATCCAGATCACCCGGGATCAGCTCGCCGGCAAGGAGATGGAGGTGGGCCGCTTCTACCTCGAGCGGCGCAACTTCCCGGCCGCGATCAACCGCTTCCGCGACGTGGTCGCCAAGTACCAGACCACCCGCCACGCGGAAGAGGCGCTCGAGCGCCTGACCGAGGCCTACTGGGCGCTCGGCATCACCCAGGAGGCGCAGAACTCCGCGGCCGTGCTGGGCCACAACTTCCCCGACAGCCCCTGGTACAAGGACGCCCACGCGCTCCTCGCCAAGGGCGGCGTCGAGCCCCGCGAGGAGAAGAGCTCGTTCCTCTCCAAGATCTACCGGAGCGTGACCGGCAAGACCGCCTCGGCCGAGTGACGATACCGGCGGGCCGCGTCCTGCCGCAGGCGGCCTTCGGCGCGCCGTGAAACGCCCCAGGGCCCGGAGCCGCCGCTCCGGGCCTTTCTCGTCCGCGCAGCCCCGCGGCACTGCAGATGCGCCGCGGTGCATTTTTGGGGTGAATCCGCGCCGCAGCAGCCTTATGTCTGCGGTCCCATTCTCAGGAATCCCGTCGCCGCATGCTGGCGCAGCTCGCGATCCGCGACATCGTTCTGATCGACAGGCTCGAACTGAATTTCCGGACGGGGCTGAGTGTCCTGACCGGGGAGACCGGTGCGGGCAAATCGATCCTGCTCGACGCCTTTGCCCTGGCCCTGGGCGGCCGCGGCGATGGCCGCCTCGTGCGTCACGGCGAGCCGCAGGGCGGCGTCACGGCGGTGTTCGACCTGCCCCTGGACCATCCGGCGCGCCGGATCGCGGCCGAGGCCGAGATCGACACCGAGGGCGACCTCATCCTGCGCCGGACCCAGATGGCGGACGGGCGCACCCGCGCCTTCGTCAACGACCAGCCGGTGGGCGTGCAGGTCCTGCGGGCGATCGGGGCGGCGCTGGTGGAGATCCACGGCCAGCACGACGACCGGGCCCTGTCCGATCCGGCCTCGCACCGGGCGATCCTCGACGCCTTCGGGGGGCTGCAAAGCCAGCTCGCGAAGGTCGCGTCGGCCGCCAAGACCGTGCGCACGGCGCGCGCCGAACTCGCCGAGCATCGCGCCCGCATCGATGCGGCCCGCAAGGAGGCCGACTTCCTGCGCCACGCGGTCGAGGAACTCGCGGCCCTGGCGCCCCAGCCCGGGGAGGAGGCCCAGCTCGCCGAGCGCCGCAGCATCATGCAGCAATCCGAGAAGGTTGCCCGCGAGCTGAACGAGGCGCTGGACGCGGTCGGTGGGCCGCATTCCGGCGTGCCGCACATCTCGGCCGCCCTGCGCAAGCTGGAGCGCCGCGCCGGCCAGCTCCCGGCGCTGATCGACCCCTGCGTCAACGCCCTCGACGCCGCCATGGTCGCCCTCGACGAGGCGCGGGCGGTGCTGGACGCCGCCGTGGCCGAGACCGAGTTCGACCCCCGCGACCTGGAGCGGGCGGAGGAGCGGCTGTTCGCGCTGCGCGCCGCCTCGCGCAAATACGACGTCCCGGCCGACGACCTCGCCGCCCTGGCGGAGCGCTACGCCGGAGAGGTCGCGACCCTCGATGCCGGCGAGGCGGCCCTGGAGGGGCTGGAACAGGCCCGCGCCAAGGCCGAGGCCCACTATGCCGAGGCGGCGGACAAGCTCAGCGCCGGGCGCCGCCGGGCGGCCAAGCAGCTCGACGCGGCCGTGAAGGCCGAGCTGCCGCCGCTGAAGCTGGAGCGTGCCCGGTTCATCACCGAGATCGTCACCGATCCGGAGGCGCGCGATCCCGCGGGCATCGACCGCGTCGAGTTCTGGGCGCAGACTAATCCCGGGACGAAGCCCGGCCCGATGATGAAGGTCGCCTCCGGCGGCGAGTTGTCGCGCTTCATGCTGGCGCTGAAGGTGGTGCTGGCCGACAAGGGCTCGGCCCCGACGCTGATCTTCGACGAGATCGACACCGGCGTCGGCGGCGCGGTGGCGGACGCGATCGGCCTACGCCTGGCGCGCCTGGCCAGCACCGTGCAGGTCGTGGCGGTGACCCATGCGCCCCAGGTGGCCGCCCGGGCGAGCACGCATTTCCTGATCGCCAAGACCCCGGTCAAAGGTGCCGGACGCGTCGCGACCCGGGTGGCGAGCCTGCCGGTGGCGGAGCGCCGCGAGGAGATCGCCCGGATGCTGGCCGGCGCGACGGTCACCGATGAGGCGCGGGCGGCGGCGGCTCGGCTGCTTCAAGGCGCGGATGCGTGAACGCCGGTCAACCTTAACCGTTGGTTGCGCGTAACCTTTCGTTAACCATTCTTCGCGAGACTGCTTCCATCCCGGTGCCGTGCTCAGGCGTACGCGGTTGAAGGGCGGGAGGAAAACATGAAGCCGTCTATCGTCACGTCCGAGGGAAGCCCGCATATGGGCCGGTCCCTCAAGCAGGCGATCGACACGCAACAGCTCGGGCTGACGCTCCGCACCGTCTACGAGGGCAGCGTCGACACGCAGCCGATCACGGACACCCACGTGGAACTGCTGCTTCGCCTTCGTCAGAAGGAGCGGGAACTGCGCCGGGTCGGTTAGGGGCCCCGTGCACCGAATCGGCACGCGTTCCGGGGTGGAGTTCCTCCCGGCGGAAGGCTGCTGAGCCCTACCAGCGCCGCGAGCCGGGCCGCCGACGATACTCCGCCGCCCGGATCTGCGTGAGAATCCGGTCGAGGTCCACCAGGAGTTCCGCCTCCTCGCGTCGCGCCTGCGCGACGGCCTCCGCGTCGCTGCCGAAACGCTGGCGCGCCTGAGCCAGGGTCAGGGCGCGTTCCACGGCCTCGCGGGCGGCATGCATGGCGAGCCAGGCCGCATCCGGGCCGGCCGCGTCGGGACCTGCCCCTGCCTCGGTCCCCTGGTCATCCACGATCCGAACACCTTCTGATCACTGCGCGGCATCGCTCGCCGATCCTCGGCCGATCGTCCGGTGCCGCCACCCGGTGTGAACGCACGAGCGCCGCAAACCGTGCCGTCGCGCGCTGTCATGGCGATGTCATCTCACTGTCGTAACGCCCGGCTCATCGGGCGGCCGGCGCCGGGTCTCTTGGAAGACCGGCCGCACAGCTCTGCCGCGGGCATGGGCTTGCCGGCAGAGAGGCGCAGGCTCTCGCCCGACGGCAACGGAGATACCCTTGAGACCCTTCGCTTACGCGCTCGCCGTCGGCCTCGCGACGGTTCAGCTGGCGTCCGCGGCACTCGCTGCCGATATCACGGGTGCCGGCGCAACGTTCCCGTTCCCGGTCTACTCCAAGTGGGCCGAAGCCTACCGGAAGGAGACCGGCTCGGGACTGAACTACCAGTCCATCGGCTCCGGCGGCGGCATCAAGCAGATCCAGGCCAAGACCGTCGATTTCGGCGCGACCGACGCCCCCCTGAAGGGTGAGCAGCTGGCCAAGGACGGTCTCGTCCAGTTCCCCACCGTGATGGGCGGCGTCGTGCCGGTCGTGAACATCGCCGGCCTCGAGCCGGGCAAGCTGAAGCTGACCGGCGACGTGCTGGCCGACATCTACGCCGGCAAGATCGCGAAGTGGTCGGACCCGCGGATCGCCAAGCTCAACGAGGGCGTGAAGCTCCCCGACGCGACCATCACCCCGGTCTACCGGTCCGACGCCTCGGGCACGACCAACATCTTCACCACCTACCTGTCGCAGGTCTCCGAGACCTGGAAGAAGGATTACGGCGCGGCCACCACGATCTCCTGGCCGGTCGGGCAGGGCGGCAAGGGCAACGAGGGCGTGACCGCCACCGTGAAGCAGGTGCCGAACGCGATCGGCTACGTCGAATCCGCCTACGCCAAGCAGAACAAGCTCGCTTACGCTCTGCTTCAGAACAAGGCCGGCAAGTATCCGCAGCCCGATGACAAGGCCTTCCAGGCCGCCGCCGCCAGCGCCGACTGGAAGTCGGCTCCGGGCTTCGGTATCTCGCTGACCAACCAGCCGGGCGAGGATGCCTGGCCGATCACGGCGGCGACCTTCATCCTGGTCCACAAGGATCCGGCCGACCCGGCCAAGGCCGCGGATACGCTCAAATTCTTCGATTGGGCCTACAAGAACGGCGATAAGCTTGCTTCTGACCTCGACTACGTGCCGCTTCCGGACAACGTCGTCGCCCTGATCCACGAAGAGTGGAAAAACGTGAAGGGCAAGGACGGTAAGCCCGTCTTCAACATGTGAGTGATTTAGGGGGGAGGCTTGCAGCCTCCTCCCTCGCTTCGCGGACTGCACCGCGCTACCACGCCCCCCTTCGCAGAGAATCGCGGATGCCCGCCTTGACCGAGACGATTGCCCTCGCACGACCCCGCGCCGTCGCCGCGCGTAAAGGGCCGAGCCGGAGCCTCGACAACCTGTTCCGGGCTTGCTCCTACGGCGCGGCACTGTTCGTGCTCGTCGTGCTCGCCGGAATCCTGGGGTCGATCCTCTACGGCGGCTGGCCCGCCTTCCGCGAATTCGGATTCGCCTTCCTCACATCCAGCGCCTGGAACGTCGGGACCGAGCAGTACGGCGCCCTGGTGGCCGTGATCGGCACCGTGGCCTCCGCGACCCTCGCGCTGCTGATCGGCGTGCCGGTCTCCCTGGGGATCGCCGTCTACCTCACGCAGCTCTGCCCGGGCTGGGCCCGCAAGCCGGTGGCGATGACCATCGAGCTGCTCGCCGCGGTGCCGAGCATCATCTACGGCATGTGGGGCCTGTTCGTGTTCGCGCCGCTCTTCGCGCGCTTCGTCCAGATCCCGGTCTCGAACCTGGTCGAGGGCATGCCGATCGTCGGCACGCTGTTCTACGCCCGGGTGCCCTCGGGCGTCGGCGTCTTCACCGCCGGCATCATCCTGGCGATCATGATCGTGCCGTTCATCGCCTCGATCGCCCGCGACATGCTCGACCAGATCCCCACCGTGCTGCGCGAGAGCGCCTACGGCATCGGCTGCACCACCTGGGAGGTGGTGCGCCACGTTCTGGTGCCGCAGGCCTCCGTCTCGATCATCGGGGCGATCATGCTCGGCCTCGGCCGCGCGCTCGGCGAGACGATGGCGGTGACCTTCGTGATCGGCAACGCCAACCGCCTCTCGGCCTCGATCTTCGACCCGAGCTCGACCATCGCGTCGCGCATCGCCAACGAGTTCAACGAGGCGGACGGCCTCCAGCTGAACGCGCTCATGGCGCTCGGCTGCATCCTCTTCGTCATCACCTTCGTGGTGCTCATCATCGCCCGGTTGCTGACGCGCCGCGTCAAGCCTGCCTGAGGAGGGCTCACGATGGACGCGTCAAACCCCATGACCACCGCCAACGCCACGCCGCGCCGCACCGGGCGGGTCCGCTCCAGCCGGCGGGTCGCCGACCGGGTGCTGCGCACCGCCTGCCTGATCGCCACGATCGTCGGCGCCGTGGTGCTCGGCTCGATCCTGCTGATGCTGATCGTCCAGGGCGTCCGTGGCTTCACGCCCGCCATGTTCGCGCACCCGACCCCCGGCCCCGGATCCGAGGGCGGCGGCATCGCCAACGCGATCCTGGGCAGCCTCGTGCTCACCGGGATCGGCATCACGATCGCGACGCCGATCGGCGTCATGGCCGGGACCTACCTCGCCGAGTACGGCCGCTTCTCCAAGATCGCCGGGGTGATCCGCTTCCTCAACGACATCCTGCTCTCGGCGCCGTCGATCCTGATCGGCCTGTTCGTCTACACCCTGATGGTGCGGCCGATGGGGACCTATTCGGGCTGGGCCGGCGGCGTGGCGCTCGCCATCATCGCGGTCCCGGTGATCGTGCGCACCACCGAGGACATGATGCGCCTGGTGCCCGGCACCCTGCGCGAGGCCGGCGCGGCGCTCGGCGCGCCGCCCTCGACGGTGATCATCAGCGTCACCTGGCGGGCGGCCTCGGCCGGCATCGTCACCGGGATCATCCTGGCGCTGGCCCGCATCGCGGGCGAGACCGCGCCGCTCCTGTTCACGGCGCTCAACAACAATTCCTGGTTCTCGCCGGACCTGATGGGCGGCGTCGCGAACCTCCCGGTCATGATCTACCAGTTCGCCCTCTCGCCCTACCCGAACTGGCAGAGCCTCGCCTGGGCCGGGGCGCTCCTGATCACCGCGACGATCCTGGTGCTGTCGATCATCGCCCGTCTCGTCATCAAGCCGCAGATGTCGCGCTAAGACCCTTCTCGAGGACACGACGATGAACGCCGCCTCCGCGATCCCCACGGTCGATCTCACCCGCAACCACGCCAACGAGAGTGGGGCGGTCCGCATCGCCGTGAAGGGCCTGAACTTCTACTACGGCAGCTTCCACGGGCTGAAGAATGTCGACATCAACTTCCATGACCGGCAGGTCACGGCGCTGATCGGCCCGTCCGGATGCGGCAAGTCCACCCTGCTGCGCTGCTTCAACCGGATCTACAGCCTCTACCCGGAGCAGCGGGCGGAGGGGCAGATCCTGCTCGACGGCCAGAACGTGCTCGATCCCGCGATCGATCTGAACGAGCTGCGCTCGCGCATCGGCATGGTGTTCCAGAAGCCGACGCCCTTCCCGATGTCGATCTACGACAACGTGGCCTTCGGCCTGCGCCTCTACGAGAAGCTGCCGAAATCCGAACTCGACGGGCGGGTGGAGCAGGCCTTGCGCAAGGCCGCCCTCTGGGACGAGGTGAAGGACAAGCTGCGCCAAGCCGGCACCGGCCTGTCGGGCGGGCAGCAGCAGCGCCTGTGCATCGCCCGCACCGTGGCCCAGAGCCCGGAGGTGATCCTGTTCGACGAGCCCACCTCGGCCCTCGACCCGATCTCCACCGGCCGGATCGAGGAGCTGATCGAGCAGCTGCGCGACGAGTTCACCATCGTGATCGTCACCCACAACATGCAGCAGGCGGCCCGCATCTCGCAGTTCACCGCCTTCATGTATCTCGGCGAGCTGATCGAATTCGGACCCACGAACCGCATGTTCATGAACCCGGTCGAGCAGCGCACGCAGGATTACATCACCGGCCGGTTCGGCTGAACCAAGACCCCGGAGGGCGGACGCTCACCTCCGGGATGCGAAGACGTCAAACGGGATGTTTACCGCTTTCCGTAACGTTGAATACGGTTTCGGCGAGAAAAGAGCACCGCTCTAAAGACTAGGGGCCGCGCCCAAGCGCAACAAGCGCCGGCGCGACTCCGGAACAGGCTGCTCGGTCGGGGAACATCGGCACGGTCCGGTTGTTCCGGTCGCGGGCTCGGCTCGGGATGCCGATCCTCACCGCTCCGCAGCCTGTTCCAGACAATGCAAGGGAGTGGGCACCGGGGCACGCGCCCCGGCGCCCGTGACCGCAGCGGCGGGTTTCCGCCAGACCTCGCGGATCAAGGTTTGCGGGACGCCATCGAAGGATCCACCATGCCCGGCCATATCGTCAGCTCCTACGACACCGACCTCGATGACCTGCGTCGCTCCATCTCCGAGATGGGCGGCGTGGCCGAGAAGATGGCCGCCGAGGCGACCGACGCTCTGGTCCGCCGGGACGATACGCTCGCCCAGGCGGTGATCGTCGCCGACAAGCGTCTCGACGCGCTCCAGCGCGACATCGAGGAGCGGGCCGTGCTGCTCATCGCCCGGCGGCAGCCCCTGGCGATCGACCTGCGCGAGACCATCTCGGCGATCCGCGTCTCGGGCGACCTGGAGCGGATCGGCGACCTCGCCAAGAACGTCGCCAAGCGCGTCGTGGCGATTTCCGATCAGGCGCCGGCGCAGAAGATCGTGCTCGGCGTGCGCCACATGAGCGACCTCGCCGAGGCGCAGCTCAAGGACATCCTCGACGCCTATGCGAGCCGCGACGTGAAGGCCGCCTACGACGTCTGGGAGCGCGACGGCGAGATCGACGCGCTGTACAATTCGCTGTTCCGCGAACTCCTGACCTACATGATGGAAGATCCGCGCAACATCTCGTTCTGCACGCACCTGCTGTTCTGCGCCAAGAACGTCGAGCGCATCGGCGACCACACCACCAACATCGCCGAGACGATCCACTACCTCGCCACCGGTGAGACCCTGGCGGGCGAGCGGCCGAAGAACGACGCGTCGAACTACGCGACCGTCGGCCCCGCCGCCACGGCCCCGTAACAGGCGGGTCGCGGTGCGGTCGGCCCGATCCGCACGCTGCCCTGTGGGGCAACGCCCGATTGTGGCGGCCTGCGGCTTGAGGGATGGCGGCCTCTGCCGCACCATCGGCGCGTCCGGGTCCCCCGGCGCGGGCGCGCCGGCCGGTACCGAGTACGGAACAGGTTAACGAACGTGAGCATGCAAGTCCTGATCGTCGAGGACGAGGAGGCCCTGACCACCCTGCTGCGCTACAACCTGGAGGCCGAGGGCTTCCTGGTCGATTCGGCGACGCGCGGCGACGACGCGGAACTGCTCCTGGCCGAGCGCACCCCGGATCTGGTGCTGCTCGACTGGATGCTGCCGGGCCTCTCTGGGATCGAGCTGTGCCGCCGCATCCGGGCCCGGCGCGAGACCGAGCGGCTGCCGGTGATCATGCTCACCGCCCGGGGCGAGGAGGGGGACCGGGTCCGCGGCCTCGGCACGGGCGCCGACGACTACATCGTCAAGCCGTTCTCGGTGCCGGAACTGCTGGCCCGGGTGCGGGCGCTGCTGCGCCGGGCCAAGCCCGCCCATGTCGCCGACCGGCTGGCGGCCGGCGATATCGAGCTCGACCGCACCGGGCACCGGGTCCGCCGCGCCGGCGAGGAGCTCCATCTCGGCCCCACCGAATTCCGCCTGCTCGAATTCCTGATGCTGGCCCCCGGCCGGGTCTTCTCCCGCGAGCAGCTCCTCGACGGGGTCTGGGGCCACGACGTCTATATCGACGAGCGCACCGTCGACGTGCATGTCGGGCGCCTGCGCAAGGCGCTCAACGCGCCCCGGCAGGCCGACCCGATCCGCACGGTGCGGGGCTCGGGCTACGCTTTCGACGAGACGTTCTCGCTGGAAGCCTAGACCGCCTGTCCGGTCAGCGGGCCAGCGCCGCGCTCTTGTTGGCTGAGGCCGGCACCGTTTCCAGGGCCGCCAGCACCGTCCCCTCGGTGAGGATCTGCGGCAGCACCTGGGGTTCCCCCGTGCCGGTGTAGAGCAGGTACAGCGGCACGCCGCTGCGCCCGTGCTTCTCCAGCAGGCGCGTGATCTCCGGGTTCTGGTTGGTCCAGTCGCCCTTCAGGTAGGTGACGCCCCGATCCGCCATCGCCGCCCGCACCGCCTTGGTCGAGAGCGAGGTCGTCTCGTTGACCGCGCAGGTGATGCACCAGGCGGCGGTCATGTTCACGAAGACCGGCCGGCGCTCGTTCACCAGGGAGTCCAGGCGGGCCTGGGTGAACGGCTGGACGCCGTCGGCGGCGGCCTGGGCGGCGGGGGCCGCCCGGTCGCGGTCGAGGCTGAGCGTCAGGCCTGCCACCGCCAGGATCGTCAGCACCGCGAGCCCCTGGGCGACCCGCCCGAAGCCCGGCGTCGCCACGCGCCCATGCTCCCAGGCCCAGGCGGCGAAGCCCACCAGCACGAGGCCGATCAGCCCGGAGAGCAGCCCCTGCGGCCCGACCTGCTGCGCCAGGACCCAGACCAGCCACGCCACCGTGGCGTAGACCGGGAAGGCCAGAACCTGCTTCAGCGTCTCCATCCAGGCGCCCGGACGCGGCAACACCCGCAGGGCCGGCGGCCACAGGGTGAGCACCAGGAACGGCAGGGCGAGGCCGAACCCGAGGCTCGCGAACACCGCGAGGGCGACGCCGGCGCTCTGGGTCAGCGCGAAGCCCACCGCCGAGCCCATGAACGGCGCCGTGCAGGGGGTCGCCACCAGCGTTGCCAGCACGCCGGTGAAGAACGAGCCGCTGAGCCCCGAGCGCCGGGCGAGGCCGTCGCCGAATCCGGCGAGCCGCCCGCCGAGATGGACCACCCCCGACAGGCTCAGGCCCATCGCCAGCAGCAGATAGGCGAGGCCGGCGACCACCGCCGGCGATTGCAGCTGGAAACCCCAGCCGATCGCCGCCCCGCCGCCCTTGAGGGCGAGCAACAGGCCGGCCAAGCCGAGGAAGCTCACGAGCACGCCCGCCGTGTAGGCGAGGCCGTGCAGCCGGACGCGGGCGGCGCTCTCGCCGGCGTGCCGCACAAGGCCCAGCACCTTGATCGACAGGACCGGGAAGACGCAGGGCATCAGGTTGAGGATCAGGCCGCCGAGGAAGGCGAGCCCGACCGCGCTCGCCAGCGTCAGCGCGTCGAAGGCGGGGGCCGCCTGCGGCGCGGCCGGGGCCTCGGGCACCGCCGTCGGGGCCGGCAGCACCGGCTCGTCGCCATACGCGAAAGCGAGGCGGTGGGTGCCGGCGCCGGTCGCCTCCTCGACGGTCAGCACGCCGGGCAGGGCGGCGGGCGCCGGCTCGGCGGGGCTGCTCCGGGCCAGGGTGAGGTGCAGGCCGGCCTCGTCGACGGTCATCACCTGCGCGGCGGCATTGTCGATCGCGGTCTCGGAATAGGGGAAGAAGGACGCGCTCTTGATGGTCTCGGGCTTGAGACCCGCCGCGGCGAAATCGAGCTGCAGGGTGTCGCCCTGGCTGGACAGGCGCAGCGGCCAGAGCGCCGGGGCGGGCAGGGCGGTCCGGGCGCGCGCGAACAGGGCGGCCTGATCGGCATCGGGCCGAGGCTCGCCCACCGGCAGGGTCAGGGCGAGGTCGGCGGAGCCCGGCACACATTCGGTCTCGCAGACCAGATAGGTCAGCTTGGCCCGGATCCGCACGGGATCCGCCGGGTCGAGGCTCGGCGGCGGCGTGACCGGCACGAGCAAGGTGACCTCGCCCTCGTAGCCGTAATTCATCAGCGTCGCGATCGCGATGCGCTCGGGCGCCGGCCACCGGATCGCGCCGGCATTGAAGCCCGCCGGCAGGGTCCAGGTCACCTCGGGCGGCAGGCCGGAATCGCCCGGATTGCGCCAGTAGACGTGCCAGCCCGGCTTCACCTGCATCCGCACCGCCAGGGCGAATGGCTGCGCGCCCGCCACCGCGACGGGCTCGGCGACCAGGCTCGCCCGCACGAGATCGGGCGGCGTGCGGAAACCTTGGGCCGACGCGGCCGACAGGCTCGCGAAGAGCATCAGGACCAGGAAGGCGAGGCGGCGGATCATACTGTCCCTTCGCGCGCGGGGCGGTCGCGGTTTCACACGGGGGTCCGCGGGACCGGCGCCGGCTTTTCCGTGACAAGGCGACTTATAGCGCGGGGGTCCGCATCCTGTCCTCCGCTCCGCGCGGTGAGACGGAGACCATGACGCCGCTGGGGTCGCTCAGCGGGGCTCGAACAGGAGGAGGTAGAGGAACGCTCTTCGCTGATCCGCCTCCAGGTGAGCCAGCCGGTGGACTGCGGACCGGGCCGTCTGGAGCGCCGCCCGCGCATCCGTTTGCAGGAACGACTGGGACGGATCGTAGTCGGCGGCGTGCCGCCGGTCCTGCAATTCTGAAACGGCACCGGCAATCGTGACGATGTGACCACCAAATCCGCCGGGCGGCTCATAACGCCTGATCTTCGGCTTGAGTGTCGCTGCCTGAAGATCGTTGCACACGGTCTTCAATCGTTGGTGCGATATGGAACGATAGGCCAGCGTCCAAAGTGGATCGTTCCGCCGCGTCCTTCCAACGGCCTCATCGGCCGCAGCCGTCAGGATCGCGTGAAACAGGCCGTAATAAGCGTTGGAGAAGGTGCGGCGTAGGTCAGCCTGCCGCAACGAGCCGCGGCCGGTTTGGAGAAGAAGCGCATCCGCCTGGCTGAACAGATGCTCGGAATTAATGAGCGCCAAGTTCGTCGAGCTCACGCTGCTCGGCATACTCGACGACCACGCGCAGCGTCTCGCCGGCCTTCTGCAGGGCTTTGCGGATCGCCAAGCCGGCATCGAGCAGCTTGTCGCCGTCGAGCTGGTCGATGGCGTCGTCGGAGACGATCAGCTGCACGCGCCGGACATCATCGCCATCGGCCCCTTCCATGTCGCCGAGGCGGACCGCCTGCACCAGAGGGCTGCCGAAGGACGCGTTGGCAGCCTTCTTGGCAATTTCTGCGAGATCCGGAGAACGCCGGGGCATGATCGAGCACCCTCGTTGACCCTGGCTGGCCGGCCTATGTCCCGAACGAACAGAAGCTGACTCCGTCGTCCGGTCATTCTGGCGTGCCGCCTCCGCCTACACAAGGGCGTGCATGAAGCGACAGCCCGCCCTCACTCCGCCAGCGGCGCCGTCGCGCGGTCCAGCCAGCCGCGGGTTTCCGCATCGAGGAGCGGCGCGAGGGTGTCGCGCACCCGGGCGTGATAGGCGTCGATCCAGGCCCGCTCCTCCGGTGCGAGAAGATCCGGGCGGATCAGCCGCCGGTCGTAGGGGGCGAGCGTCAGGGTCTCGAAGCCGAGCATCGGGCGCTCACCGCCCGGGATGGCGCGCGGCTCAACCAGGACGAGGTTCTCGATCCGGATGCCGTAGGCGCCGGGCGCGTAGTAGCCGGGCTCGTTCGACAGGATCATGCCGGGTTCCAGGGCGACGGTCCCGGTCTTGGCGATGCGCTGCGGCCCCTCGTGCACCGACAGGAACGAGCCGACGCCGTGGCCGGTGCCATGGTCGAAATCGAGCCCCGCCTGCCAGAGCGGCGCGCGGGCGAAGGCGTCGATCTGGGCGCCGGTGGTGCCTTTGGGGAAGACCGCCCGGGCGATGGCGATGTGGCCCTTCAGGACCCGGGTGAACCGGTCGCGCATCGCCTCGGTGGGCTCGCCGACCGCGACCGTGCGGGTGATGTCGGTGGTGCCGTCCGGGTATTGCGCCCCGGAATCGATCAGGAACAGCTCGCCCGGCCGCACGATCCGGTCGCTGGCGCGGGTCACCCGATAATGGACGATCGCCCCGTTCGGGCCGGAACCCGAGATCGTCGGGAACGACACGTCGCGCAGGTCGCCGCCGGCCGCGCGGAAATCCTCCAGGGCCTCCACCGCGGCGATCTCGCTCAAGTTCCCGGCTTCGGCGGCGCCGTCGAGCCAGGCCAGGAAGCGCACGACGCTTGCGCCGTCGCGGGTATGGGCGGCGCGGGCGCCGGCGATCTCGGCGGCGTTCTTGACCGCCTTCATGCCGGTGATCGGGTCCTTGCCGATATCGGCGGTCCCGCCCGCAGCCTCGATCTTCTCCTTCAGGGCGACGGCGCCCGTGGCGGAATCGACCCGGACGCGCACGCCGCTGAACGAGCCGAGCCCGTCATCGAGATCGGCGCGCGACAGGATCTCGGCCACCGGCGCCAGGGCCGCCCGCAGCGCCGGATCGACCTTGGGTGAGGACAGGAACAGCCGGGCTCGTCCCTCGCGCGGCAGGATCGCGTAGCCGAGCGCCAGCGGCGTGTGGCCGACATCGGAGCCGCGCAGGTTGAACGCCCAGGCGAGGTTGTGCGGGTCCGAGATCACCAGGGCGTCGCAGCCGCCCTCGGCCAGGGCGTCGCGCACCCGCGTGAGCTTCTCGGCGACCGTTTCACCCGCGAAGGCTTCGGGATGGACGACGACAGGCCCGGCGGGGGGCTTCGGGCGCCCGGCCCAGACGGCATCGACCAGGTTCGGAACGGGGCGCACCGAACCGCCGGCCTTCACCGCGGCCCGCTCCAGGCGTGCAACACCATCCGAGGTGTGCAGCCAGGGATCGTAGCCGAGCACCTGATCGCGCTTCAGGTTGTCGGCGATCCAGGCTTCGGCGGTCGATTCGGACAGCGGCACCACGGTGATCACGCCGGTATCGACCTGCTCGGGCGCCTGCAGGGTGTAGCGGCCGTCGACGATCAGCGCCGCCGACTCCATCAGCACCACCGCGGTTCCGGCCGAGCCCGTGAAGCCGGTCAGCCAGGCGAGCCGCTCCGCGTCGGCCGGCACGTATTCCGATTGGTGCTCATCGGCCCGGGGCACGACGAAGCCGTCCAGCGCGCTCTCGCGCAGGGCCGCGCGCAGCGCCTCGATCCGCTCCGCCCCCTTGCGGTGGCTCGGATCGTCGAAGGTCTGGAAACGGGGTCGGGGCGGACATGGCTCTGTCATCGGGGGAGCCTATCGCCGGGTGGTCCCTGGTCGCAACCGCGTGGGATCCGGAAGCGCGCTGCTCGGTTCAGCATCAGGGCTCCCGGACGCCGACAATCCCTTCGCTCAACCCCTTCACTGAACGCAGCCCGACGCTGTAACCTATGGTTTAGTGTCGTGCGCAATCTTATCACGCCAGTTCTTTGCCCTATCTCCCGCTCATGCCACGCCGCGTCTTCTACCGGATCAGCGACAGACCCGACGGCCTCTTCGACGCCATCACCACGATCGAGCCCGATACGGTGATCCGGCGCGACGGTTTCGGCTCGCTGGCCGAGGCCGAGGAATGGGTGGAGGGCCTGCGCGTGCTGATGGCCGCGCTGGGCGCTCCGGTGGCGCAAGCGGACGCGGCGGGGAGCCCGGACGCCGAGACGGCCCCGGAGGATGCGGCCCGACCGGGGACGCTCCGAACCGCGCGATAGCGCGGCCGCCGGTCAGGCGCTCGCCGACGGCAGGTCCTGGGCACGGCCGGTTGGCACACCGTCATAGCCTTCGAGCCAGGCGATGCGGGCGGGCGAGTTAGCCGGATAGGGACAGGCATCCTTGGGCCGGCCCCGGGCCCGTGCATACGCGCCCTCGGTGATCGGATCGGCAAGGGGATCGTGGTGCAGCGTCTGGCTCATGCCCGGGCAATGCGCGGGCCGGTCGCCGGTTCAGCGGCGCGGCCGCTTCGCCGCACCGCCACGCGCCAGCACCAGGGCGACCCAGCCCTCGATCAGGCCGTGGCGCACGAGGTGGAACCCCTGGTGGCGATAGGTCGAGAGCACGCCGGGCACGTCGCGCTCGATCAGCCCGGAGAGCACGAGCACGCCCGCGGGGGCGACCACCCGGGACAGGCTCGGGGCCAGCCGCCGCAGGGGACGAGCCAGGATGTTGGCGAAGACGAGGTCGAAGTGCCGCGGCCGGTCCGCGAGCCGGTGGCGCACCCCGGGCCCCTCGTAGAGCTTGAGGTAGGGCCCCAGACCGTTGAGTCGGGCGTTCTCCCGGGCGGTGCGCACCGCCACGCCGTCGAGGTCGCCGGCCACCACCGGCTGCCGCAACGCCTTGGCGGCCGCGAAGGCCAGGATCCCGGTCCCGGTGCCCACGTCGAGGACATGCGCCGGGCGCCGCCGCTTCAGCTCCGAGACCAGCGCCCGCAGGCAACCGAGGGTGGTGCCGTGATGGCCGGTGCCGAAGGCCAGGGCAGCCTCGATCTCGATCGGCAGGTCGTTGCCGCGCACCGCGTCGCGGTCATGCGAGCCGTGCACGAGGAAGCGGCCGGCACGGACCGGCTTCAGCCCCTCCAGAGAGGTGCGGACCCAATCCTGCTGATCGATGGTGCGGAACTCGGCGATATCGGCCTCGTCCCCGATCACCGGGCGGATCAGGTCGCGGACGTAGTCCTCGTCCGGCGCGTCGGCGAAATAGGCCTCCAGCCGCCAGGTGCGGCCATCCTCATCCTCGAACGCCGCGACGGCGGTCTCAGTGGGATCGAACATCTCGCCCAGCAGATCCGTCATCGCCCGGGCCGACCGCTCGTCGGTCGTGAGGCGCAGGATGTGAGTCGGGCGGTGGGGCGGCAGACCTTCGAGCATGATGCCCGGCTGTAGCGCCCGGGCGCGCCGCATCACAGGGGCAGGGGCGAAAAAAACGTATTCCCGTCCGTCCGAGGGAGCCGACCCGGCACGGCCGGGCGGATCGAGGCCGGCCGTCGATCGGCCACGGTGGTTTGTTGCTGCTCAGACACATCTGACAATACACGTGCTAGAAACCATCTAAATCAGTTTCCGCTCGCGACATCGCAGATTACAACAGTCTCGGCTTCCCCAAGGCCAGACCCTCAACTCTGGCGCGCCGCTCTTCGGGGTCCGGCGCGCCCGTTTTGATCTGATGACAGCGCAGCCATGAACTCGCCTCTTCTCGTCAGCCTTGCCGTCAAGCTCACGACCACGCTGGCGGCCACGCTCTGGGCCGCGCTGGTCGCGACCGGCATGGCGCCGGCGCCGGACGGCGACGCGACGGACCAGCGCGACATCCGGACCTGGTGACCGGGCGACGGCTTCCGCGATTCGCAGCGGATGGCGCCCAGGAATGCGGCAGCGTGTCTGCGCGTTAACCACAGAATCCACCGATTGCCTGCGGAACCGGCTGCGCGAGGCGGCGTTTTTGCCGGCTTTCTCGAGAGGCATCATCGAGCAGGGTGCGTACAGCGTGATCAAGTCCAAGCGTTCCGGACCGCGCGGGCCCGTCGTCGTGAATGACGGTGCCGTCCTTCCGTCCCCCCGCGAGCGGCTCTTCGGCGGGCCTGCCCCGGACGGTCCGCTGCCGGGCCATCTCCTGGTCTTGCTGAGCCGGCTCCACCGGGCGGAAGCCACGCCGAAGGAGCGCCGGGAGCCGCCGCACGCCTGAACATGTCGGAATGCCCGCCAGCCCCGGCGCCGCGCTTGGCCCGCGGAGGCGGCGGTCTTATGGTCCCCGGGCACCCGGCCGGATGACGGGTCGCGAATAGGGGATTCCCGAGCCGATGCGCGTCTCCCGACGGATCTGGATCCTGCTCGCCGCGCTGGCGCTCGTCCCGGCGGGCCGGGGTCACGCGGCCGAGCCCGTCATCGTCTTCGCGGCTGCCAGCCTGAAGAACGCGCTAGACGACGCGACGGCCAACTGGACCAAGGAGACCGGCAAGGCGGTCCGGATCTCGTATGCGGGCTCGAACGCGCTCGCCAAGCAGATCGAGGCCGGGGCGCCGGCGGACCTGTTCATCTCGGCCGATCAGGCTTGGATGGACTATGCCGAGAAGGCCGGCAGCCTGAAGCCGGGCTCCCGCATCGACCTCTTGCGCAACGCGCTGGTGCTGATCGCGACGGGCCCGAAGACTGTCGGCTCGGATCCGCAGGTGGCGCTCGCGCCGGATCTCGACGCGACGCTCACCCGGATGCTCGGGGGCGGCAAGCTGGCGATGGCCACGATCGATGCCGTCCCGGCCGGGAAATACGGCAAGGCCGCCCTGGAGAAGCTCGGCGCCTGGGATTCGGTGAAGGGCCAGGTCGCCCAGGCCGAGAACGTCCGGGCCGCCCTGCTGCTGGTCGCCCGGGGCGAGGCGCCGCTCGGCCTCGTCTACGCCACGGATGCGGCGGCCGAGCCGAACGTCCATGTGGTCGCGACCTTCCCGTCCGACAGCCACCCGCCGATCATCTACCCGGCGGCCCTCATCAAGGAGTCGCGCAATCCCGACGCCGCTGCCCTGCTGACCTACCTGCGCAGCCCGGCGGCCCGGGGCGCCTTCGAGCGCCAGGGCTTTACACTGGTCGGGACGCCCGGCGCCGGCCACTAGACCCGCGACCTTGTTCGGCCTGCCCCCCGACGCCTGGAACGCCGTCGCCCTGAGCCTGCGGGTGGCGAGCGTCGCCACGCTGGTGAGCCTGCTCCCGGGCCTCGCCGTGGCGTGGCTGCTGGCGCGGCGCCGTTTCCCGGGCCGCGCGCTCCTCGACGGGCTGGTCCACCTGCCGCTGATCCTGCCCCCGGTGGTGACCGGCTACCTGCTGCTGCTCGCGCTCGGGCGGCGCGGCTTCCTGGGCAGCGCACTGGCGGAGATCGGCATCGTCTTCGCCTTCCGGTGGACCGGGGCGGCCCTGGCCTGCGCGGTGATGGGATTCCCGCTCATGGTCCGGGCGATGCGGCTGTCGATCGAGGCGGTCGACCCCAGGCTCGAACAGGCGGCCGGCACCCTCGGGGCGAGCCCGCTCGCGGTCTTCCTGACCGTGACGCTGCCGCTCAGCCTGCCCGGCTGCATCGCGGGCGCCGTGCTCGCCTTCGCCAAGGCGATGGGCGAGTTCGGCGCGACGATCACCTTCGTGTCGAACATCCCCGGGGAGACCCAGACCCTGCCCTCGGCGATCTACACACTGACCCAGGTCCCCGGCGGTGAGGGGCCGGCTCTGCGCCTGACCCTGATCTCGGTCGCCCTGTCGGTGGCGGCCCTGCTGGTCTCGGAATTTCTGGCCTCGCGCGCCGCGCGACGTCTGCGAGCCGGCTGAATGGCGGGACGAGCCAGAAGGCCGGCCGGCCGGCCGCGATCAGGCGTAGGCGTAAGGTCCGCCCCGCTCCAGCGCCTGCCGGTAGGCCGGGCGGGCATGAATGCGCGCCAGCCAGGCGGTGACCCGCGGCCCGGCGCCGGTCCCGCGCGCCGCGAAGGCTTCGAGCGGGAAGCTCATCATGATGTCGGCCGCGGTGAAGTCGGCCCCGCAGAAATACGGCCGGTCGGCGAGCTCGCCTTCCCAGAAGGCCGCGTGTCGGCGCAGGTCCGGATCGACGAAGCTCTGCAGCACCGTGTCGGCGATCCGGCGAACCAGGGGCCGCAGGGCCCAGGGGCTGCCCGGGGCGAGACGCGCGAAGACCAGCTTGAGCAGCAGCGGCGGCATGGCCGAGCCCTCGGCGTAGTGCAGCCAGTAGGTGTAGCGCGCCCGCTCGGGCGTTCCCGGCGCGGGCACCAGGGCACCCCCGGCCCGGTCGGTCAGGTAGGTGACGATGGCGCCGGTCTCGGCCACGACGATCCCGTCCTCGGTGATGACCGGGGACTTGCTGAGCGGGTGGATGGCCACGAGTTCGGGCGGCGCCCGCATGGTCTTGGGATCCCGGGCGTAGCGCTTGACCGTGTAAGGCAGGCCGAGTTCCTCGAGCAGCCAGAGCACGCGCTGCGAGCGGCTATTCTCGAGATGGTGGACGGTGATCATCGTAGGCGCTCCGTGGCTTTGTCCAACGCGTCGCGCCGCCGCCCGTGCCGCCAGGGACGCGGCCCGTGAGCATCCAGGTCGATGTCCATCTCCGGCGCGGCGCCTTCGCCCTCGACGCGGCGTTCGCGGCGGGGCCGGGTCTGACCGCCCTGTTCGGCCGCTCGGGCTCCGGCAAGACGACGCTGATCGACCTCATCGCCGGGCTGGCCCGGCCGGATCACGGCCGGATCGTCACTGACGGCGCGACGCTGGTCGACAGCGCGGCGGGGATCTTCCTTCCGCCGCATCGCCGTCGGGTCGGGGTGGTGTTCCAGGATGCGCGGCTGTTCCCGCATCTCAGCGTGCGGACCAATCTCGGCTACGGCCGCGTCTTCGGGCGCCAGCAAGCCGACCCGGCCGGCTTCAGCGCAGTGACCGAGATGCTGGGGATCGGCCACCTCCTCGACCGGAGGCCCGCGGGCCTCTCCGGCGGCGAGCGCCAGCGGGTGGCGATCGGGCGGGCGCTGCTCGCCAAGCCGCGCCTGCTGCTGATGGACGAGCCGCTCGCAGCCCTGGACGAAGCCCGGAAGGCCGAGATCCTCCCCTATATCGAGCGCCTGCGCGACGAGGCGGGCGTGCCCATCGTCTATGTCAGCCACGCGGTCGCCGAGGTGGCGCGGCTCGCCACGACGGTGATCGTGCTGGAAGCCGGGCGCGTGGCCGCGTCGGGCCCCGCCGAGGCGATCCTGCGCCGGGCCGATCTCGTGCCGATCCACGAGGCGGAAGCCGGGGCGCTCCTCGACATGGTCGTCGCGGGAGCCGATCCCGAGACCGGGCTCACCCGGCTGACCGGCCAAGCCGGGCAGCTGCTGGTGCCGGGCCTGGCGGCCCGCGCGATCGGGACGCGGCTGCGCGTGCGGATCCCCGCCCGCGACGTGCTGGTGGCGACCGAGCGTCCCTGTGGCTTGAGCGCGCGCAACATCCTGCCCGGCCGGGTCGCGACGCTGACTCCGAGCGGCGCCGAGGTCTCGGTGGAGATCGATTGCAACGGCGCGTTGATCGCCGCGCGCGTCACCGCGGCCGCGATCCGCGAGCTGGGCCTGGCGCCGGGGCGCCCGGTCCATGTCGTGATCAAGAGCGCCGCCTTCGATCCGGCGGGAATTGGGACGCTGCGACCCGCCGTGGAAATCTGAGCCGCCCGTATTCGTGCCGAAGCACTGGAATTCGGGCGATGACCACAACCTTTGATTAGAAAATCAATGCCACCATGGGTTGTGCGGCTGCAGCGGCTGCACGAGCTTTGAAGGGCGTTTCGATGAGCTGGCTCCGGGTCCTTAAGCGAAACGGTCGCGCCGGATTGGCCTGCCGCCGCGGCAGTTCCGCAGTCGAATTCGCCCTGGTCGCGCCGATCCTGCTGATGCTGTTCGCCGGCATCACCGCTTTCGGGATCTGCCTGGGCGCCGCCCACAACCTGCGTCAGATCGCGGCCGAAGCCGCCCGCGCCTCCATCGCGGGCGTCACCGACAAGGAGCGGGAGACCCTGGCCCAGACCATGGTGCTGCGCAGCCTCAGCAGCGGCGCGATGTTCCGTCCGGAGAGCGTCAAGGTCCTGGTCGGTCCCGACCCGAAGGACGCCACGATGTACACGGTCACCGTGACCCTGGACGCCAACACGCTGGGGATCAACGCCTTTTCCAAGCTGATCCCGATGCTGCCGACAGTCCTGCGCAGCACCATCAGCATCCGGAAGGGCGGCTTGTGACCGGAGGGCGGGCAGCGGTTCTGGCCCGGAGCTTCGGCCGGGCCCGGGGCGGCAACGTGGTGATCCTGGTGGCGCTCGGCAGTTCCCTGCTGATGGGTGCCGGCGCGGTCGGGATCGATCTCGGCCAGGTGTTCCAGGCCCGGCGCAAGGCGCAGGGCGCGGCCGACATCGCCGCCATGCTGGCGGCCGTCGACCCGGCCAAGGCCGACGCGGTGGCGCGTCGCTCCCTCGGCGACAACGGCTACGACGCCGCGCAGGCGACGGTGGCGACCGGCGGCTACGATGCCAGCGCCCCCAACGTCGCCCCCGGGAGTCGTTTCAACCCTGGGGTGAGCCCGGCCAACGCCGTGCGGGTCGGCCTGGCGACCACCGTGCCGGTAACCTTCGGCCGGGCGCTCGGGCTGCCCGGCACCGTGCCGATCCGGGTCACCGGAACCGCCGCCAGCGCGCAATTCGCGGCGTTCACGATCGGCTCGGGCACCGCCGGCCTGAAGGACGGCATCCCCAATGCCGTGCTCGGCGCCCTGCTCGGGGCCAAGCTGTCGCTGGGCGTCAGCGACTACGCCGCTTTGGCCAGCGCCAAGATCGACGGCCTGCGCGTGCTCGATGCGCTCGCGGCGAGCCTCAACCTGCAGGCGGCCAACTACACCGAGATCGTCCAGGCCCATGCCAGCGTCGGGCAGATGCTGATGGCGATGCGGGTCGCCGCACAGGGCAATTCCGCCGCCGTCTCGGCCCTCTCCGGCATCCTCAACGCCCTGCCGAATGCCGGCAACCTCGTGCCGGTCGGGCAGGTCGACGCCTTGGGCGATGTGGCGGCGCTCGCCCCCGGGCGCGGCCTGGCCGGCCCTTCGCTGAACCTGATGGACCTCGTCGCCGCCACGGCGTCGCTGGCCAACGGGCAGAACCAGGTGGCGATCGACCTCGGCGCCACCGTGCCGGGCCTGCTCTCGACCCGGCTGACCCTGGCGATCGGCGAACGCCGCCGCAGCTCCGGCTGGGTCCGCCCCGGCAGCCCCAACGCCACGGTGAAGACCGCGCAGACCCGGTTGCTGATCGAGGCCACGGTCTCGGCGCCGCTCGGGCTCGGGACCGTGTACCTGCCGATCTACGCCGAGATCGCGCCGGCCCAGGCGACCCTGCGCACGCTCAGTTGCTCCGGTGCGAGCGGTGGGCGCCAGGCCACCATCGAGGCGCAGACAGGGCTCGCGACCCTGGCGATCGCCGCTGTGTCGCGGGCCTCGATCCAGGGTGGCAGCACGAGCCCGGACCTGTCGCAGCCCGCCGTCCTGATCGGGCTGCCGCTGGTGAACGTCTCCGGCCGGACGGTGACGAATATCGGCGCGGGCACGCAGACGCTGACCTTCACGGATGCGGACATCGCCAACCACACCGTGCGGACGGTATCGTCGGGGAACGTCCTGCAATCCCTGACCGGCAGCCTGCTCGGCAACCTCAGCCTCAACCTGAACGGCCTGGGGCTGAACCCGCTGCTGCAATCCGCCCTCGCCACGACGCTCGGCCTCGCCGCCGGGCCCCTGGACTTCGTGCTCGACCAGGTCTTGCGCAGCCTCGGCCTGCGGATCGGCTACGCGGATATCGAGATGGACGGCACCCTCTGCAGCCAGGCCGTGCTGGTGCAGTGAGGCCGTCGCCCGGCCCCTCAATGGCCGCGCCGGCCCCCGTTGCCGACTGGCGCCTTGGCGATGCTCTGGCCGAGGCGCAGCAGCAGCATATCGATCAGCAATTGTAGCTCGGAATCCGCCACGCCTTCCAGCGCATCCCTGCACTCGATGGCCCGGTCGATCGCCACCGACAGCGCGTCCAGCGGCTCGATGCGCGCGGCGACATCCTGATCGGCGTCGCGCCGGCTGTCGGTCACGTCGATGATCAGGCCGTGCCCGGTCCGTCGGCTCGAGGCACTCGCGGGCACGCGGCCGCGGTCGAGGATCCACCGGACCTGACCGGACGGCGACAGGGTGCGGTACTCGGCCACGAACGGGCCGCCGCGCTCACATACGGCTTGGAAATGGCGCACCAGGGCCGGGCGGTCCTCGGGATGGATGCAGGATCGGGCGATCTCCAGGGGGATCGGCCGGCCGGCCAAGCCGGGATCGCCCGCCAGCACCTCGGCGGCGCCGGCATCCAGGATGCAGCGCTCGGAGCGGGGCGACCACGACCACGCACCGATGACGC
This sequence comes from Methylobacterium brachiatum, assembly GCF_900113845.1. Taxonomy (NCBI): domain Bacteria; kingdom Pseudomonadati; phylum Pseudomonadota; class Alphaproteobacteria; order Hyphomicrobiales; family Methylobacteriaceae; genus Methylobacterium; species Methylobacterium brachiatum. Next base: position 90,665 of record NZ_FOQW01000013.1, read on the forward strand.
CGGAAGCGTCCAGGGCTGCCGACAGATCGACCGGCAAGCCGCGCGTGCGCTTGATCGCGTCAACAACCATGGGCGACCTCCGAAACCGGCGTGCCCCTCGCACGCATCCCTCGCAGTCATACAACCCTTGATGGAATTAAGAGGTGGTTAACTCAACAGCGCAACCCCAATTCCCTCCCGGTCATTCTACTGACGCAGCGAGACAATTTGGCGCGAGCAGCCCGCGGCTTGCGGCGTTCTCCCGGCAGCGCGAACGCCCGAGAGTTGTACGTTTCGACAACGGCCTCAGCCGATCTGCGTGATCAACGTGAACGCACCGAACAGCAGAACCGCGCCGACCACCGCCGCGAGCAGGATCAAAGCCGCCCGCGATTCCCGAACATCCGGCGTCATAGGCCTCCCCGTTTGTCCCACCCGCTCCCGCTCCGCGCGGTCTTTGCGGGCAAGAGTCGCACCGATCGGCTTGGCTGTCGACGGCGGGAAGGAGACCGAAATCGCAATTGTGCTGGCTCTTCTTGCGGCGCAGGCGAACCTGAATCGCCGATCACTTCGGGTTCGCTTGCTCAGCATGGCCTGGTCTGACGGGAGAAAGCGATCAGTTGACACGACGGAGCAGACGGCAGACAACTTTGTACCGATCGGTACAAAAATCACGAGGACACGCGCGATGTCGGACCGCCCGCCCTTTCCGCCCTTCACCGAAGAGACCGCCGCGCAGAAGGCCCGCATGGCCGAGGATGCCTGGAACGGGCGCGACCCGGAGCGGGTGTCGCTGGCCTACACGCCGGGCAGCGTCTGGCGGAACCGCAGCGAGTTTTTGACGGGACGCGAGGCGATCGTGGCCTTCCTCCAGCGGAAATGGGCGCACGAGCTCGATTACCGGCTGATCAAGGAACTCTGGACCTTCGGCGGCAATCGGATCGCCGTGCGCTTCGCCTACGAGTGGCGCGATGCGGCGGGACAGTGGTTCCGCTCGTACGGCAACGAGAACTGGGACTTCGATGCGAACGGGCTGATGCGGCGTCGGATCGCCAGCATCAACGACCTGCCGATCGCGGAAGTCGACCGGAAATTCCACTGGCCGTTGGGCCGGCGCCCGGACGATCACCCGGGCCTGAGCGACCTCGGCCTCTAGAAGCAGTGACGGCGCGGTCCGAGATCCTGCCGGCGCTCGCGGAGGTGTTCCGCGAGCACGGCTATGCGGGTGCCAGCCTCGCGCTGATCAGCCAAGCGACGGGCCTGGGCAAGGGCAGCCTGTATCACCTGTTCCCGGGCGGCAAGGCCGAGATGGCAGCCTGCGTCCTCGAGGAGATCGACGCCTGGTTCGAGACCAACCTGTACCGTCCGCTGCGCGAACGGGATCCGCCCGAGCAGGCGATCTCGGACATGTTCGATTCCGTCGCGAGCTATTTCCGGTCCGGGCAACGGGTCTGCCTGGTCGGCGTGCTGGCTCTGGGCACGAGCCGCGACCTGTTCGCCGAGGCGGTGCGCGGCTACTTCGCCCGCTGGGTCGCCGCCCTGGCCGACGCCCTGCGGAGGTCGGGGCAGGACGAGGCCGCGAGCACGGCGCTCGCGGAAGAGGTCGTCGCGCAGATCCAGGGAGCGATCGTGCTGGCTCGGGCGCTCGATCAGCCCGCGCTCTTCGCGCGCGCCCTGGCGACGCTGCGGTCGCGGATGGCGACCGCAGCGGGTTGAGCGGCCGCCTCAGGCGGCGGTGCGGCTCTCGACCATCCGGGCGAGGAAAGCGCTGCCGATCGGGATGATCGAATCGTCGAAATTGTAGCTGGCGTTGTGCAGCCCCGGACCCGGGTTGGAGCCGAGCCAGACATAGGCGGCCGGCACCACCTGGGCCATGTCGGCGAAATCCTCGCTGCCCATTTTCGGGACGGCGTTCGGCTCGACATTCGCGGCCCCGAGCAGCTCGGTCGCGACCGCGGTGGCGGCGGCGGCCTGCTCGGGGGCGTTCTCCAGGACCGAGAACATGTCGTGGATCTCGACCTTGACCTCGGCCCCGTAGGCGGCCGCGAAGCCGGCGGCGATCGCGCGCATGCGGGTCCCCGCCAGCGCCCGGATCTCCTTGTCGAAGGTGCGGATCGTGCCGGCCAGGTGCGCCGTCTCCGGGATGACGTTGTAGGCGGTGCCCGCCTCGATCCGGGTGATCGACAGCACGATCGACTTCAGCGGGTCGGCGTTGCGCGACACGATCGACTGCAGCGCCTGGGCGAGGCCGGTGGCGATGATGATCGGGTCGTTGCCGCCATGGGGCTGGGCCGCGTGGGCGCCCGTGCCGCGGATGTGGATGTCGAAGAAGTCGGCCGCCGCCATGACCGGGCCGGGGCGCAGCTTGATCCGCCCGTGGCCGCCCGGCTGGTTGTGCAGGCCGTAGATCTCGTCGCAGGGGAATTTCTCGAACAGCCCGTCCTTGAGCATCGCCCGGGCGCCGCCGCGGCCCTCCTCGGCCGGCTGGAACACGAAGACCGCGGTGCCGTCGAAGTTGCGGGTCTCGGCGAGGTAACGGGCGGCGCCGACCAGCATGGTCGTGTGGCCGTCATGGCCGCAGGCGTGCATCTTGCCGGGATAGGTCGAGCGATAGGGGAGGTTGGTCTCCTCATCCATCGGCAGGGCATCCATGTCGGCGCGCAGGCCGATCCGCCGTCCGTTGTCGGTGCGGCCCTTGAGCAGCCCGACCACCCCGGTGCCGCCGATCCCACGATGCACCTCGCAGCCGAACGTCTCCAGAAGGTCGGCGACGATGCCGGAGGTGCGGACCTCCTCGAAGCCGAGTTCCGGATGGGCGTGCAGGTCACGGCGCAGGGCCGTCAGCTCGTCGGCAAAGGTCTTGATGTGGTCGATGGGGCTCATGTGTTCGGGCTCTCGGGGGCGTTTCGTGCGGGGTCTGCCGCGGCGTCGCATGCTCCGGGCGCGCGGACCTCGGCCGTCCGCCGGAACGGCGTGAGCGTGTCGAGGACGTCCACCGCCTCGGCGACGTGGGCGCGCTCCCGCTGCAAGTAATCGGCCACCGCGCGGCGGAAGGCCGGATCGGCGATGTCGTGGGCGGAGTGCATCAGCACCGGCTTGTAGCCGCGGGCGAGCTTGTGCTCCCCCTGCGCCCCGGCCTCGACCCGCTTTAGGCCGCGGCTGATCGCGAAATCGATCGCCTGATAGTAGCAGATCTCGAAATGCAGGAACGGGTGGTCCTCGATGCAGCCCCAGTTGCGCCCGTAGAGCGCCGTGTCGCCGATCAGGTTGATCGCGCCGGCGATGTACGCGCCGTCCCGCTTGGCCATGATCAGCAGGACCCGGTCGGCCATGCGCTCCGACAGGATCGAGAAGAACCGGCGGTTGAGGTAGGGGCGCCCCCATTTGCGCGCGCCCGTGTCCATGTAGAAGGCGTAGAACGCGTCCCAATGGGCCTCGGTGATGGCGGCGCCGGTCAGGTGCTCGACGGTGATCCCGGGCGCGAGCGCGTCGCGCCGCTCCTTGCGGATGTTCTTTCGTTTGCGCGAGGCGAGGGCGTTGAGGAAATCGTCGAAGCTCGCGTAGCCGTCATTCTCCCAGTGGAACTGCTGGTCGGTCCGTTGGAGGAAACCCGCCGCCCCGGCCCGGTCCCACTCGGCCTCGCGCATGAAGGTGACGTGGACCGAGGACGCCTTGGTCTCGCCCCGCAGCGCCCGCAGGCCCGCGACGAGGCCGGCGGTGGCCTCATCGGGATCCGCGTCCGGGGCGATCAGGAAGCGCGGACCGGTCACGGGCGTGAACGGCACGCTCACCTGCAGCTTCGGGTAATAGGAGCCGCCGACCCGCTCGTAGGCGTCGGCCCAGCCGTGATCGAACACGTATTCGCCCTGGCTGTGGGACTTCAGATAGCAGGGTGCCAGGCCGAGCAGCGTGCCGTCGCGCTCCACCGACACGTGAAGCGGCAGCCAGCCGGTCTTGCGCGAGACGCAGCCGGATTCCTCCAGCGCCGACAGGAAGGCGTGCGAGACGAACGGGTTGTGGGTCTCGTCGCCCGCCGCCAGGGTCTCGGGGGAGAACGCGCAGGCATCCCAGGCCGCCGCGCCGATCTCCTTCAAGCCGGGGATCGCCCGCACGGTGAGTGTGGGAGTCTCCGGCGCCGGCCCGGGTTCTTGCTTCATGGGCTCAATCTAACCGGGGTCGGCAGCCGGGCAAGCGGGCGGATGCGCGCGGCTGCCCGGCGGCCTTGTCAGATCGCCGGTCGCGTCACGCCCTCTGGCGCAGCTGGGCGATGGGCGGCTGCCGGAACCCGGCGCGACGATGTGATCGTCCGGGCGCGCCTGGACCGGGCCTGCGGAGGCGGCCGCGCACCGAGCCCCTCGCGTTCGACCCCGGCCTACTCCTGGAATGCGCCGACGCAGTTCACGTCATCCGGCTTGCAGGCGAGATATGCCGTCAGCGCCTTGGTGCGCGCATCCGTCAGCCCCTTGAGGCAGCCGCTCAATTCCATCGGGTAGGCGGAGCCGCCCTCCAGGCCCATGGTTTCGAGGGCGCAGGTCGCATCCCGATACGAGAGCCAGGCCTTCTGCGCAGCCCGCAGCGCGTCCTTGGTCTTCGGACCGACCTTCTTCATCAGCTGGACATAGACCGCGTTCAGCGCGGCGTCGGCGGTGCGATAATCGGCACGCGCGCATTCGTTGAGGTCGGACTGGACCATGCTCTCGCACGGATCGGCCGCCAAAGCGGGGATCGACGCGAGCAGGATTGCGGCGAGGCCGGCCGCCGCCCCGACGATCCGACGGCGCACCGCGATCGTCGCTGTCATGGAACGAAACCCTCGAACACAATCTGATCGGCGTGTGCGCCCGCGCGGGCGCGCTGATCCTCGCTCCGCACCGTCCAGGCCATCACCGGGATGCGGCTGAGGAGCCGGCACAGGTAGGTCGGCGCGCAGGGCAGATCATCGACCCGCCAGGACAGGAAATCGGGCCGGCTGTCGGCGAAATGGAGCAGGTTCGACAAGGCCCGGCGCGTCGCCCAGGGCATCGCGGCATAGGCCGGGTCGTCCTGGGTTGTCTCGGCGACGATCCCGCGGGGCATCGCCGGCGGGCACAGGTCGCGCAGAGCCGCGATCACCTGCGGATCGAAGGATTTGAGCGCCACGGGACCGCCATAGGCGGCGGCCAGCTCGGCCGCACGGGCCGCCAGCCGGGGATCGCCGTCGTAGCGGGATTTGACCTCGATCACGACCGGCACCGCCCCGGCGACCGCCGCCAGGAAGTCCGCCAGGGTCGGGATCGTCTCAGAGGTCCCGGCGACGGACAACGTGCCCAGCTCGGCTGCGGATTTGGCACCGATCGCCTCGCTCGCCCCGGTGAGCCGGCCGAGCGCGGCGTCGTGGAACACCATGGCCTCGCCGTCGGCGCTCAGCTGGACGTCGCACTCGATGGCGAAACCGCCCGCCACAGCGGCGCGGGCGGCGGCCAGGGTGTTTTCCGGCCGGCCCGCCGCGCGGTCGTGCAGCCCGCGATGCGCGATCGGCCGCGCGGTGAGCCAGTCGGGAGCGGCCACGTCTAGCGGACCTCGAACATCGCCTCGACCTCGACGGCGGCGTCGAGGGGCAGTTCGGCGACGCCGACCGTCGAGCGGGCATGGCGGCCGCAATCGCCCAGCAGCTCGACCATGAGGTCCGAGGCGCCGTTCATCACGCCCGCCACCGCGGAGAAGCCGGGCGCGGCGTTGATGAAGCCGCCGAGTCGGACGCATTGCTCCAGGGCGCGGTCGAGGTCGCCCACCGCGGCCTCGAGCTGGGCCAGCACGTTGAGGGCGCAGAGCCGGGCCGCCGCCTTGCCGGCCTCGGCCGAGACGTTGCCGCCGACCTTGCCCTTGTGCTCGGGGGCGATGGTCCCGTCCGGCCCGAAGCAGACCTGGCCGGAAATGACCACGAGATTGCCGGTGCGGACGAACGGCACGTAATTCGCCACCGGTGCCGCCGCCTTCGGCAGGGTGAGGCCCAGCTTCTCGAGACGGTCCTTGATCGTGCTCATGCGATTCTCCCGCGCTGACTCGAATCTGCGGGAGCAGGAGCATGCCCGCCCCCCGCCGCGCAAGGGGATAGGCCAAGCGGACTAGCCCGTTAAGGCGTCACTGAAATCCGGTCCGCGCAAGCCTCGCGCAGAGCGGCCGGGCGAACGGCATGGTCCCTGCAACGTTGACAGGAGGCGGTTGATTCATAGTAATCGCGCGCGTGCCGCCCATGACGAGGCGGCACTTTCATTTGGAGCCGGCTAACGCTTGCTCCAAGCCTTTACAACGACGGAGACGGGATCCGTGACGTCAGCCCTTCTGCCGACCTACGTCCGCGCGCCGCTCGCTTTCGAGCGCGGCGAGGGCGCCTGGCTCGTGACGGAAGCCGGGGAGCGATACCTCGATTTCGGCGCCGGCATCGCGGTCAACGGCCTCGGCCACGCGCATCCGCACCTGGTCGGCGCGCTCACCGAGCAGGCCAGCCGGATCTGGCACACATCCAACCTGTTCGAGATCCCGGGCGGCGAGCGCTTCGGCCGCCGCCTGGTGGACGCGACCTTCGCGGACGTGGTGTTCTTCTGCAACTCGGGGGCCGAGGCCAACGAGGCGGCGATCAAGATCGCCCGGAAGTACCACGCCGCCGGCGGCAATCCGGAGCGCTACCGGATCGTCACCTTCGTGGGCGCCTTCCACGGGCGGACCCTGGCGACGCTGGCGGCCGGTGGGCAGCAGAAATACATCGAGGGCTTCGGCCCCAAGGTCGACGGATTCGACCAGGTCACGGCCGGCGACTACGCCGCGCTGGAGGCCGCGATCGGCCCGGAAACGGCGGCCCTGATGATCGAGCCGATCCAGGGCGAGGGCGGCGTGCGGGTGATCCCGCATGCGGACCTGCGCCGCCTGCGCGAGATCTGCGACGCGAACGGCCTCCTGCTGATCATGGACGAGGTCCAGACCGGCGTCGGGCGCACCGGCAAGCTGTTCGCCCATGAATGGTCGGGCATCACCCCGGACATCATGAGCGTGGCCAAGGGCATCGGCGGCGGCTTCCCGATGGGCGCCTGCCTCGCCACCCGCGAGGCGGCCCGCGGCATGACCGCCGGCAGCCACGGCACCACCTTCGGCGGCAACCCGCTCGCCATGGCGGTGGGCAACGCCGTGCTCGACGTGGTGCTGGAGGACGGCTTCCTCGACCGCGTCGCCCATGCCGGGCTCCTGCTCAAGCAGAAGCTCGCGTCCTTGCGCGACCGCCACCCGCATGTCTTCCAGGAGATCCGCGGCGAGGGCCTGATGCTCGGCCTCAAGCTCGGCGTGCCGAACACCGATTTCGCCGCCGCCGCCCGGGCTGCCCATCTCCTGGTCATCCCGGCCGGCGACAACATCGTCCGCCTGCTGCCGCCGCTGATCGTCAGCGACAGCGAGATCGACGAGGCGGTCCGGCGGCTCGACGAGGCCGCCGCATCCTTCGAAGCCCTGCGCGGGGCCGCCGAATAGCACGTCGATCCCGCAGTTTCAGAATCACCGCCCTGCGCCGCGTTCCGGCGCAGGGCGGTGCGAAGCATTTTCGGGTGCGGTCGATCCCCGCCGCGCGTGACGAGAATGCCCCTCACCAGGAGATAGAGTGTCGTTCATGATCAGGTGATCGTGGAGCAGGCTCTAGCGAACGTGACGCGATGAAAGCCCAGATTGACGGCCGGGCGCGTGCCCCAGTCCCGCACCTGAACGGTGCCGGCCCCCGCCACTTCCTCGACCTCAAGGACTTCTCCGGGGCGGAGCTGCGCGGGGTGCTCGATGCGAGCGCCGCCATGAAGGCGCGCCGCCGCAAGGGCGAGCGCGCCGCCGAGTGCCCGCTCGTGGGCAAGACCCTCGCCATGGTGTTCGACCGGCCCTCGACCCGCACCCGCGTCTCGTTCGACGTGGCGATGCGCGAACTCGGCGGTGAGACCCTGATGCTCACCGGATCCGAGATGCAGCTCGGCCGGGGCGAGACCATCGGCGACACCGCCCAGGTGCTGTCGCGCTTCGTCGACGCGATCATGATCCGCATCCTCGACCACGGTCAGATGCTGGAACTGGCCGAGTACGCCACCGTGCCGGTCATCAACGCCCTGACCAAGGTCTCGCATCCCTGCCAGATCATGGCCGACGTGATGACCTTCGAGGAGCATCGCGGGCCGATCAAGGGCCGCAAGGTGGCCTGGTCCGGCGATTCCAACAATGTCCTGGCGAGCTGGGTCCACGCCGCCGCGCGGCTCGATTTCAGCCTCGACATCGCCAGCCCGCCCGAACTCGCGCCCCCGCCGGCTCTGGTCGCCTGGGCCAAGCGCGAGGGCGCGAAGATCAACGTCACCACCGACGCCTTCGCAGCCGTCCAGGGCGCCGATGCCGTGGTGACGGATTGCTGGGTCTCGATGGGCGACGACGACGAGGGTCACCGCCACAACCTGCTGAGCCCCTACCAGGTGAACGCCAAGCTGATGGCGGCCGCCAACCCGGACGCGATCTTCATGCACTGCCTGCCCGCCCATCGCGGCGAGGAGGTCACGGCCGACGTCATGGACGGGCCGCGCTCCGTGGTGTTCGACGAGGCCGAGAACCGCCTGCACGCGCAGAAGGGGATCCTGGCCTGGTGCCTGGGCGCGGGCACGCCCTGATCCCGGGCTCGCGCTTTTCGGGACCGCGCCCCATATGGGGGTGAGCGGGCGGCTCTCGCGGCCCGCCTCCCCATCACGGCTGCCGGACGGCAGCACCCCGGCGACGGATGTGGCGCGACGCGCCCCCTCTCCCGTGCGGGCGCGGGCGGGGTGAGGGATCAGATCGTTCCGAACGGGCCCTGTTCCTCACGCCATCCCGCTCCTCGCCGGAGCGGGATCTGCGCCCCGGCACGTCGGAGCGGCCGCCGCCGGAGCCGGGCGTATCGATCGGAGCGGGCATGACCTCAGGACCAGAGTCGCAATCCCAGATGCAGGCCGGGCAACCTGTCGGCAACGGCCATGGCGGTACGGATGACGCCGTGCTGCCCTTCGCGGTCGAGGCGCTCGACGTGCGCGGGCGCCTGGTCCGGCTGGGGCCCTCGGTGGACACGATCCTGCGCCGCCACGGCTACCCGGATTCCGTCGCCCGGCTCCTGGGTGAGGCCGCCGCGCTGACGGTGCTGCTCGGCTCGTCGCTCAAGTTCGAGGGCCGGTTCCAGCTCCAGACCAAGACCGACGGCCCGGTGGCGATGATCGTGGTCGATTTCGAGGCGCCCGACCGCCTGCGCGCCACCGCGCGGTTCGACGCGGAAAAGGTTGCGGCCCTGGGCGCGCGTCCGCTGAAGGATGCCGACCTGATCGGTGCCGGCCATCTGGCCATGACCATCGACCAGGGCTCCGCCGCCAGCCGCTACCAGGGCGTCGTCGCCCTGGAGGGTCAGAGCCTGGAGGAGGCCGCGCACCAGTATTTCCGCCAGTCGGAGCAGATCCCCACGCAGGTGCGCCTCGCGGTCGCCGAGGCCGTGGAGGAGGGCGCCGGGCATTGGCGCGCCGGCGGCTTGATCGTGCAGTTCCTGCCCCAGTCGATCGACCGGGCTCGCCTCGCAGACCTGCCGCCGGGCGACATCCCGGAGGGGCACACGCACCTGTCCGGGCAGGCGGTCGAGGACGATGCCTGGGTCGAGGCGCGCTCGCTCGTCGGCACCGTTGAGGATCATGAGCTGGTCGATCCGAGCGTGTCGAGCGAGCGCCTGCTCTACCGGCTGTTCCACGAACGGGGCGTGCGGGTGTTCGACCGCCAGTCGGTGCACGAGGCCTGCCGCTGCTCGCGGGAGCGCGTCATGGGCATGATCCGCTCGTTCTCGCCCGAGGAGCGGCGCGACATCGTGGCGGATGACGGGCGCATCGTCATCACCTGCGAATTCTGCTCCCGCCGCTACGATCTCGACCCGCAGGAGGTCGAGGCCGAGATCGGCGCGCAGCCGAACCAGTAGAGGCCCGGGCCGCGCGTACGATCGGCGCGGCTCTTCGGCCAACAACGGCCAAGCTTCTGCACGCGAAACGCGGATGCATCAGTATTCGTTGCGTGAATTTTTGAGGATCGCGAACCGAACCGTTTCCGGACCTTCGACGTTGCGTGGCTGCTTCAATATCGGAGGAGACGCCATGCGAACGTTGTCGATCGGGTTGGCCGCGCTGCTGATCAGCACCTCGGCCTATGCGCAGCAATCGGCGGGAGCCGATCGCGGTGGCGGGATGGCCGGCCGGGCCGGGGCGGGCGGCTCGGAATCGAGCATGCGGAGCGGGGCCGACCGGAGCGGATCGCAGAATGGCGACCAGGCTGCCTCGGGTCGCGCCGGCGCCGAAACCGGACGGGCCGCGCAGGGCCGGGATGGCGGGCGGGAATCCGGCGACCGGATGGCCCAGGATCGCGGCCGAGCCGGCCCGGAAGCCGGCGAGCGCCGCGGCGACCGCGCCGAGCGGGATCCGCGCGGTGACCGGGATGGCGCGCGCGCCGAACGGGGCGACCGCGCCGATATCCGTGGCCGGACGGAGAGCCGTACGGAGCGCCGGACCGATATCCGGTCGGATCGGGTCGAAGGCGGTCTGCGCCGCGAGGGCCGGTTCGTGTTCATCGGCGGTCGCCGGGTCGTGTACGGCTCGCCCGAGTACCGGCGCCTCATCGTCACCGAGAATCGCGGCCCCCGGGTCCGCTACGTCGTGATCCGCGGCCAGCGCGTCCTCTATGGCTCGCCCGAGTACCGCCGCCTTGTCAGCACCCGTGAGAGCCGACCGCGCGAGCGCTTCGTGACCATCCGGGGCCAGCGCGTCGTCTACGGCTCGCCCGAATACCGCCGTCTGGTATCGGTGCGCGAGGAGCGGTTCGTGACGATCCGCGGCCAGCGGGTGCGCTACGGTTCGGATGAATATCGCCGGCTGAGCGGCGGCGGCACGGTCAATGCCAGCTTCCGGACCGAGACCCGCGCCGGCATCCGCAGCGACCGCCGCGACGCGCGCGACGGAACCCGCAACGCGGTGCGCAATGAAGGGCGCGACACGGACCGGGCCGCCAATCGCGAGGGCCGGAACGACGGTACCCGCAACAGCGACATGCGGGGCGGCCAGCAGGACGGCATCCGCAACGCCTCGGAGCGCGGTGACCCGCAGGGCGGCGCGCGGCCGGCCGGCACCGACAGCGGCCGGATGGGCGGCGCCGAGCGCGGCGGCATGAATGCCAGCCCGTCTCAGGGCGGCGCAGCGCAGGGCGCCGGCAAGGCCGGCCGCGAGTCCGGCGCCGGCCGCAACTGAGCACGAATGGGGAGGGGCCTCGGTGGCCCCTCCCGCATCATCGGGTCAGACCTTCAGCACCGGCTCGGCGATGTCGCCGCCGCCGCGGGCCTTCAGATAATCCGGCTGGAACAGGCACATCCGCACGGCATCGCGATAGCGGCCGTTCACGAAGAACTCGTCCTTCAGCACGCCCTCGGGCCGGAAGCCGCAGCGCTCGTAGATGCGCACCGCCCGGGCATTGTCCCGGTCCACGTGCAGGTACAGCTTGTGGATGTTGAGGACGCTGAACGCGTAATCCATGGCGATCCGGGTCGCCTGCCAGGCATAGCCCCGGCCCTGGAAGCTCGGGTGGATCGCGATCTGGAACTCGCAGCGCCGGTGCAGGTGATTGATCTCGACGAGCTCGATCAGGCCCGCGGGCTCGCCGCTCGGATCGGCCACGATGAAGCGGCGCTCGGTCTGGTTGTGGATGTTGCGCTCGTAGAGCTGCTGCAGTTCGGCGAAGGACTCGTAGGCCTCCTCGAACCAGTAGCGCATGATGCTGTCGTTGTTGTTGAGCTGGTGGACGAAGCGCAGGTCCTCGCGTTCCAGCGGTCGCAGCTTGATGGTGATGCCGGTAAGCGCGTTCATGACGCGGAAGCCTCGATCAGGGCCCTCAGGAACCGCTCGCCCTTGCCGAGCGCGTCGAGGGTGATGAATTCGTCGGGTTGGTGGGCCTGGGCGATGTCGCCGGGTCCGCACACGACCGTCGGGATCCCGGCCCGCTGGAACCGCCCGGCCTCGGTGGCGTAGGGCACCGCGATGGTGCGGTTGCGCCCCGCGAGCCGCAGGCACAGCCGCTCGGCCTCGGAGCCGGGTTCGGGTGCGAGCCCGGGAATGTCGACCTCCTCGATCGTCTCGATTCGCCCGTAATCACCGTACCGGTTCAGGCGCTCCCGCGTCACCCGTTCGACCTCCTCGGCGAACAGGCGCGGGATTTCGCCCGGGTCGAGGTCGGGCAGGCCGCGATACTCCCAGTGGAAGCGGCACTCCTTGGCGAGGATGTTGCGGGCCGTGCCGCCCTGGATCGTGCCGACATGGATCGTGGTGGCGGCCGGATCGAACCGTCCCGAAGCGTCGCCGCGCTCGACCATCCGGTCGGCGATCCGGCTGAGGCCGGCGACCAGCTCGCAGGCCGCCGCCACCGCGTTCGCCCCGAGCGCCGGCCGGGCCGAATGGGCCTCGTGGCCGTGCACGATGGTCAGGCAGGTGACGATGCTCTTGTGCGCGTCGGCAACCTCCATCCCGGTCGGCTCGCCGACGATCACCGCATTAGGCCGCGGCAGGTCGGCGCCGAACCGCGTGATCGCATCCATCGAGCCGAGGCAGGTGGTCTCCTCGTCGTAGGAGAGCAGGATGTGGATCGGCCGCCTGAGATCGGCGCCCAGCATGTCGGGCACCAGGGCCAGCGCCAGGGCGTCGAACGCCTTCATGTCGACGGCGCCGCGCCCATAGGCCCGGCCGTCGGCGACCCGCAGGGTGAAGGGGTCGCTGGTCCAGGCCTGGCCCGCCACCGGGACCACGTCGGTATGGCCGGAGAGGACGACGCCGCCCTCGACCATCGGGCCGATCGTGGCGAACAGGGCCGCCTTGTCGCCGGCGGCGTTCGGCAGGCGGAGATACGGGACACCCCAGCCGTCGAGATAGGCGCAGACGGAATCGATCAGGGCGAGGTTCGACTTGTCGCTCTCGGTATCGAACGACACGAGGCGGGCGAGCATGTCGAGCGGGCTGAGCCGCTCGCCGATCCCAGACATAAATCCCTCCGGAGCGAAGCCCCGGGCTCGGGACCTCAGTGCAGGCTGCGGCGGACGTGCGGACTGTCGAGGGAGAAGGCGGGAATCTCGGCCTCGAAGCTTTCGCCGGCCACCGTCGCCATGGTGTAGCTGCCGGCCATCAGGCCATCGGGCGTGTTGAGCGGGCAGCCGCTGGTGTAGCAGAAGGACTCGCCCGGCTCCAGCACGGGCTGCTTGCCGACCACGCCGGTCCCGCGCACTTCCTGGCAGGCCCCGTGCCCGTCGATGATGCGCCAATGGCGGGAGCGCAGCTGGACCTGCTCGCTGCCGGTGTTCACGATCTCGACCGTGTAGGCAAAGAAATACCGGCTCTCATTCGGCGAGGATTCCTCCTCGACGAAGCGAGGCTGAACGGTCACTCGAATTCCTCGCGTCTCGGCCTTGTACATCGCCCTATAAGGCCCTTCTTCGAACGGTGCGATCCGATGAACACGGATTGAACACGCTTCACTGGCGGTGGTAGTGGGCGGTGAAATCGCCGTCAATTGCGGCGGACTACCTCGCGCGGATGATGCCGCAGGCCGGTCGGACGGGCATCGCGGTCGCCGACCCGGGTCTGCGCCGATAGGATTAAGCCGGCATTAGCCAGTCCCGGCGGAGAACGTTCCCGGACGCGGATCCACCCGGAGGCGCGCGAAGGAGTCGAGGCGCGATGAACGCGGGCGCAGGCATGGATGCCGCCGATTCGCAGGCCACCGATTCGGCCGTAGAGACCCGCTCCGGCATCCTGCCGGCCGAGGCGATCGCGGCCCTGGCCCGGACGGGCGGCATCCGCGCGGCCGAGCCCTTCGCGGGCGACCAGATCCAGCCGGCCAGTCTCGACCTGCGCCTCGGCGCCACGGCCTACCGGGTCCGGACCAGCTTCCTTCCCGGCGCCGCCCGCACGGTCCAGGCCTGCGTCGAGCGCCTGTCGCTGCACCGGATCGACCTGCGGCCGGGCGCGGTGCTGGAGACGGGCTGCGTCTACATCGCCGAGTTGCAGGAAAGCCTGGCGCTGCCCGGTGACCTGGCCGCGGCCGCGAACCCGAAGAGTTCCACCGGACGCATCGACGTGTTCACCCGGGTGATCACCGACCGCGGCGAGGCGTTCGATCAGGTCGAGCCCGGCTATACCGGGCCCCTCTACGCCGAGATCTCGCCGCGCACCTTTCCGGTCCTGGTCCGGACCGGCTCGCGCCTGTCGCAGATTCGGTTCCGCCAGGGTTCGCCGCGCCTCACCGAGGCGGAACTCGGCCAGCTGCATCTGCGCTCCCCGCTGGTCGATTCCGACGCCCCGTCCTTCCAGGGCGGCGTCGCGGTCTCGGTGGACCTGTCCGGGTTCGATGGCCTGATCGGCTACCGGGCCAAGCGCCATACGGGGCTGGTCGATGTCGACGCCCCGGGTCGCCACCGGGCCGTGGATTTCTGGGAGCCCCTGCCGGCCGACGGCTCGGGCGCCCTGATCCTCGATCCCGGCCAGTTCTACATCCTGGCCTCGAAGGAATCGGTGCAGGTCCCCCCGGACCACGCCGCCGAGATGGTGCCGTTCGATCCCCTGGTCGGCGAGTTCCGGGTCCATTACGCCGGCTTCTTCGATCCCGGCTTCGGCCATGCCGGAGCCGGCGGCGCGGGCGCCCGCGCGGTGCTCGAGGTCCGATCGCGCGACGTGCCGTTCCTGCTGGAAGACGGCCAGATCGTCGGCCGGCTCGTCTACGAGCGCATGCTGGCCATCCCCGGCACGCTCTACGGCGCCGGGGCCGGCTCGAATTACCAGGCCCAGGGGCTGAAGCTCTCGAAGCACTTCTTCCTGTAGCCCCGGCAGCCTGGACCCCGCGCGGGAGCAGCTTTCGCATGGACGCGGTGGACCGAAAGATTCTCGACGTCCTTCAGCAGGACGCGACGCTGCCGGTCGCCGAGCTGGCCGAGCGGGTCGGGGTGAGCGCCGCCCCGTGCTGGCGCCGGGTCAAGAAGCTGGAGGCGTCGGGGGTGATCCGGGGCCGGGTCGCCCTGGTGGATCGCCGGAAGGTCAACGTCCCGACGACGGTGTTCGTGGCGGTGAAGGCGCCGCGCCACGCGGCCGACTGGTCCGACGCGTTCCGCCGGGTCGTCGCGGGCTTCCCGGAAATCGTCGAGGCCTGGCGCCTGACCGGCGAGATCGACTACCTGCTGCGCATCGTCGTGCCCGATATCGAGGCCTACGACGCCGTCTACCAGCGGCTCATCGCCAAGCTCGAATTCTCGAACCTGTCCTCGTCCATCGCCATGGAGGAGATGAAGTACACGACCGCCGTGCCGACGATCTACATGGATTGACGGTTTCGACCTGGAGCGTCGGCGCCCCCGTCATCGCGAGCGCGACGCGGCACCCCGGCGCGCTGAAACCGCGCGCTGCCCCGGCCATGGCGGCGCGGGCCTCACATCACCCCGGCGCGACCTCGTAGGTCCGGTGGATCGACGAGGCCTGCTCCCGGTGATCGTAGCCGTAGACGTGGATCGAGATCGCCGTGTCCGGACCCGCGTTGGCGATCCGGTGCAGGTTCGGGCCGGTGGGCATCATGCAGGCCACGTAGCCGGGGACCCGGACCGCATCCAGGGTCGCGACCGCGTGGGTGTCGCTGATCGGGCGATACCACGTTTCCCGCAGGCTGCCGTTGAGCAGCCCGAAGCAGCAGGAGCAATGGTGGTCGTGGACCGGCGTGACCGCTCCCGGGCTCCACACCATGGCCCAGACGCTGATCGCCCGCGTGCCGAACAACAGGTTGCGGCCGAGCCCTCCCGGCGGCGCGACCAGTCGCGTCCGGTCCAGCAGATCGGGCCGCGCCAGGATCTTCAGCAGGGTCGCCCGGGCCGAGGCCAGATAGGCCTCCGCGGAGCTTTCAGCCGAGAGAGCGAGATCCGCCATCATGGCTTCGACGTCAGCCGGCTGGGTCAGCGGGGTCATGCGCGGCCTCCTCAAATGCCCTCCGTCAGGCTGGGCGAAGCCTAGCGCGGCGGGGCCGGAGACGGATTGCGAAGTTCGGGCTCGGATCGCCCGGGCGAGCAATGACATTTCGTCAAATCGCGGGAGAGCCGAAACCCGTTTCCCGACGGTCGACAAACCCGCTGTTTGCTGGCGCGAGGGGGCTTACCGACGCAACGACGCCGCGGACGAGTCGATGGGGTGACCGGTCGATCCGTTCGCGGCCCGTCGCACCATCGTCGCGCGCGCAGCACGATCGATCCGTCGGCGCGCCCCGGGGCAGCGCCGCCGGATCAGACCGGAATGTGCGGTCGGGGGCTCAGCCGGCGGCGGCCTCGTCGAGCAGCCAGGCCACGTCGCCCTGGCTGGTCACCCGGCCGGCGGGCAATGCCTCGCCCGCGGCAAGCCGGGCCAAGGCGCGGCGCTTGCCGGCACCGGTCACCAGGAACAGAACGTGCCGCGAGGAGGCCAGGGCCGGGAAGGTCAGGGTGATGCGCGGCACGAACGGCTCCAGGCCGGCCTCGGTTACCGGAGCGACCAGCCGGTCCGTCTCGCCGAGCGCCGGCTTGCCGGGGAACAGCGACGCGGTGTGCCCGTCCTCGCCGATGCCGAGCAGGACGAGATCGAACAGCGGACGGGCGGGATCGAGCCTGTCGGCCCCATAGAAGTCGAGCAGGATCCGCTCGTAGGCCCGCGCCCCGGCTTCGGCGCCCGCGTCGGAGGGGATGAAATGCAGGTGGGTCGCGGGGATCCGGGATCCGTGGCCGAACGCCTCGCGGACCATCCGGACGTTGCTGCGCTCATCGTCCCAGGGGACCACCCGGTCGTCGCCGAAGAACCAGTGGATCCGCTCCCACGGCACCCGGGCGGCGTAGTCCGGCCCGGCGAGCAGGCCGTAGAGCACCTTCGGGGTCGAACCCCCGGCCAGGCAGATCGCGATCCGCTCGGATTCGGTCTCGCTGCAGGCCACGATCAGTCGCTCGGCCGCCTCGCGGGCGACCGCCTGCGGATCGGGCAGGACGTGGGTTCCGGTGGGAAGGCTCATCGGCGAATCTCGGCGTTTCCCGGCCTCACGACTTCTTCGGTTCCTGGTGGCCGCCGAAGCCCTTGCGCATGGCCGAGAGCAGCTTGTCGGCGTAGCTCTCCTGCTCGCGGGAGCGGAAGCGCCGGTACAGGGCCGCGGACAGCACCGTCGCCGGGACGCTCTCCTCGATGGCGGCGTTGATCGTCCAGCGGCCCTCGCCCGAATCCTCCACGTAGCCGGAGAAATCGTGGAGGCTCTCGTCGCCGGCCAGGGCCTGGGCGGTCAGGTCGAGGAGCCAGGAGGAGACAACGCTCCCGCGCCGCCAGACCTCCGCGATGTCGCCCATGTTCAGGTCGAACCGGCGCTCGGCCGGGAGCGCCTCCGAATTGGCGTGCTTCAGGATGTCGAAGCCCTCGGCATAGGCCTGCATCAGGCCGTACTCGATGCCGTTATGGACCATCTTGACGAAGTGGCCGGCCCCGGTCGGCCCGGCATGGATGTAGCCCTGCTCGGCGCGCGGGTCGCGGCCCTCGCGGCCCGGCGTCTTCGGGATGTCGCCGATGCCCGGCGCCAGGGTCTTGAAGATCGGGTCGAGGCGGTCGACGGTCTCGGTGTCGCCGCCGATCATCATGCAATAGCCGCGCTCCAGCCCCCAGACGCCGCCCGATGTGCCGACATCGACGTAGTGCAGGCCCTTGGCCTTGAGTTCGATGCCCCGGCGCACGTCGTCGCCGTAGAAGGAATTGCCGCCGTCGATGATGCAATCGCCCGCCTGCATCAGGCCGCCCAAAGTGGTGACCGCCTCCTCGGTGATCGCGCCCGCCGGCAGCATCACCCAGGCGGTGCGGGGGGCTTCGAGCTTGGAGACCAGATCCTCCAGGCTCGACGCGCCGATTGCCCCGGCCTCGACCAGTCCGGCCACCGCCGCCGGGTTCTGGTCGAACACCACGGCCGTGTGCCCGTCGCGCAGGAGGCGCCGGACGATATTGCCGCCCATCCGGCCGAGGCCGATCATGCCGAGTTGCATCTTTGATCTCCTCAGGATTGCCCCTCGCCGTCGCGGCGCGGGGCGCGTCGTCGCCTAGGCCACCGCGGCCTTCAGCGCCGCCGCAATGCGCTTCAGCCCGGTCTCGAGATCACCCTTGATATGGACCCGCAGCGCCCGGCGGCCGCGCTCGGCCAGCACCGCGAAGTCGCCGCGCGCCTGCGCGGCCACCACGGTGCTGAAGCCCAGAGCCCGGCCGGGGATCGGCAGGTCCTCGGATGGCGCCGAGGTGATCTGAAGGAACACGCCGGTGTTCGGGCCGCCCTTGTAGGCCTGGCCGGTCGAGTGGAGGAACCGCGGCCCGAATTCCAGGCAGGTCGCGACCTTCCGGGCATCGCGCACCGCAAGCCGGGCCTCCTGGAGGATGCCGGCCGTCTTCGCGTCGCGGGGGACGTAGGCGAGGAGCCCGAGATAGTCGCCGTCCTTCAGGCGGGCGACCTGAGCCTTCAACGCCGCTTCCAGGCCGTCGGAAGCCTGGGGCAGGGCCTCGGCGTTCTTCGGGTCGGCGAACAGGGCGATGGCGTCGTCCTCGAACAGCGGCGTCTCGGCGGGGAGGGCGCCGTTGCGCTCGGCCTCCGAGAACAGCTTCTTCGTCTCGATCTTGCTGGCCTCGACATCGGGCTGGTCGAACGGGTTGATACCGAGCACCGCGCCGGCCACCGCGGTGGCCATTTCCAGGCGGTAGAATTCCTGCGGCAGCTGCTCGATCGAGTCGAGGGTGATGCGGGCGATCGGATGGCCGTCGCGCTCCAGGGCGCGCAGGGCCTCGTCCTGGGCCTCCTGCGCCTGGCCGTCGAGGCGCAGGTAGATGAAGAACCGGTCGCGGCCGTAGACCGCCGGGACGCTCGCCGGCTCACCGTCCACGGGCACGAGGCCCTTGCCCTGCTTGCCGGTCGATTCGGCGATGAGCTGCTCCGCCCAGGCGCCGAAGCTGTCGATGCCCGGCGAGGCGATGACCGTCACCTTGTCGCGGCCGGCGAGACCGGCCGCGCCCATCGCGGTGCCGAGCAGCACGCCCGGGTTCTGGGCCGGCGGCACCACCGGCCCGCAGGAGCGGACCATGATCCGGGCCGTCTCCAAGAGCGCCTTCACGTCGAGGCCGAGGGCGGCCGCCGGGACCAGGCCGAAAGCCGACAGCACCGAGTAGCGGCCGCCGATCTGCTTCACGCCGTAGAAGATCTTCTTGAATTTATCGGATTGCGCGGCGCGCTCCATATCGGAGCCAGGGTCCGTCACGGCGACGAAATGGTCGCCCGCCCGGTCGCCCAGCGTTTCCTTCACGCGCCCCAGGAAGTAGTCGCGGAACACGTTGGGCTCCAGCGTCGAGCCGGACTTGGACGAGACGATGAACAGGGTCCGGCCGAGATCGATGCTCGCCTCCAGCGCGCGCACCTGATCCGGATGGGTCGAGTCCAGGATCTGAAGCTTCGGGAAGCCCTCGCGCTGGCCGTAGGTCAGGCTCAGCACCTCGGGGCCGAGGCTGGAGCCGCCCATGCCCAGCACGACCGCATCGGTGAAGCCTTCCTGCTTCACCCAGTCGGAGAAGGTGGCGTAGTCCGCGGCCTTCTTGAGCTCGTCCTCGACGATATGCAGCCAGCCGAGCCAGTTCGCCTCGTCGTGGCCGGACCAGACCGTGGCATCGCCGGCCCAGAGCCGGCGGATCGCGCCGCTCGCCCGCCAGGCTTCGACGGTCTTCTTCGCCTCGGCCGCGAGGGTGTCGTCCATGACGAGGCTCTGGCCGTCGAGGCGCTGGCCGAGGAGCGCGGCGCGCTTGCCGGCGACCGCGCCGAGCAGGTTGTCGGCGGCGTCGATGAAGAGCTGCACGCCCTCCTTCACCAGCTGCTCGGCCACCGCCTCGATGTCGATGCCGGCGCGGGCCAGCCGGGCCATGACGGCCTCGGCGCCCGGCACGTCCTCCTCGATCGTCGCCCGCACGGTGCCGTGGTCGCGGAACGCGTCCATGGTGGCGGGCGGCATGGTGTTGACGGTGTTCGGCCCGATCAGCTCCTCGACATAGAGCACGTCGGAATAGGCCTTGTTCTTCACGCCCGTCGAGGCCCAGAGCAGCCGCTGCGCCTTAGCGCCCTTCTCGGCCAGGGCCGTCCACTTCGCCTCGGAAAAGATCTTCCGGTAGCGCTGGTAGGCCAGCTTGGCGTTGGCGATCGCCACCTTGCCCTTGAGCTGGCCGAGCGCCGCCTTCTCGTCAGGGTCGTTGGCCTCGGCGATCTTCTCGTCGAGCAGCTTGTCGACCAGCACGTCGATCCGGCTGATGAAGAAGCTCGCGACGCTCGCCACCTTCGATACGTCGTGGCCGGCCTTCGCCCGTTCGTCGAGCCCGTCGATGAAGGCGCGGGCGACCGCCTCGTAGGCCTCCTGCGAGAACAGGAGCGTCACGTTGATCGAGATGCCCTCGCTGGTCAGCTGGCGGATCGCCGGGATGCCTTCGGGGGTGGCCGGCACCTTCACCATGAGGTTGTCGCGGGCGACCGCCTTGTGCAGGCGCCGCGCCTCGACGAGGGTCGCCTCGGTGTCGAGCGCCAGGTAGGGCGACACTTCGAGGCTGACATAGCCGTCCGCTCCGTCGCTCGCCTCGTAGACCGGGCGGAGCACGTCGGCGGCGGCCTGGATGTCGGCGATCGCCAGGCCCTCGTAGAGGTCGATGACCCGGCTGTCGCCGGTCTCCTGCACGGCCTTCAGGCTGGCATCGTACTCGTCCGAGTGGCCGATCGCCTTCTCGAAGATCGACGGGTTGGACGTCACCCCGCGCAGGCCGTCCTGCTCGACGAGGCGCTTCAGCTCACCCTTCTGGATGAAGCCCCGGGCCACGAAGTCCAGCCAAACCGCCTGATCCTGTTCGTCGTGCAGGGCCTTGAGCGCGTTCATGTCGGTTCCTCGTTGTCCCGTACCGCGTTCTCTCGTCCGGAACGCTCTGATTCGCCGATAGGCAGGCCTTGGTTCCTACCGATCAGGGCCACGGCCGGCAGAACCGGCCGCGACAGGCCCCTCTCCCGTGTGGGAGTGGGTTGGGGTGAGGGTCGAGACCTTTCCGCAGAAGTCCCACCCCTCACCCTGTCCCCCTCCCTTCGAGAGGGGGGACACGCGCCCGGTGCGACGATCACCGCCCAAGCCCCGATCGGGGCAACGGATCACGCCGCGCACGCCCGTTATGCCTTATGCTTGGCCAGCTGCGCCCGGGCGGCTTCCAGAACCTTGTCGGGGGTAAAGCCGAACTTGGTCTGGAGGTCCTTGATCGGCGCGGAGGCCCCGAACGTGTTCATGCCGATGACCGTACCCTCCGTGCCGGCGTAGCGGTCCCAGCCGATCATGCTGCCCTGCTCGACGGTGACCCGCGCCTTGACGGCGGGGGGCAGGACGGAATGCCGGTAGGCCTCGTCCTGACGCTCGAACAGGTCCCAGGACGGCATCGAGACGACGCGCGCCTTCACGCCCTCGGCCTTCAAGGCCTCGTAGGCGCTGACGCAGAGCTGCACCTCCGACCCGGTGCCGATCAGGATCACCTCCGGGGTGCCGTCGCAATCGCCCAAAATGTAGCCGCCCTTGGCGGTGCCGGCGGCGGCGCCGTACTTGGTGCGGTCCAGCGTCGGCAGCGGCTGGCGCGACAGCGCCAGCACCGCCGGCTGGTTCTTCAGCGAGAAGATCACCCGGTAGGCCTCGGCGACCTCGTTGGCGTCGGCCGGGCGCAGGGTGACGAGGCCCGGGATGCAGCGCAGCGACAGGAGCTGCTCCACCGGCTGGTGGGTCGGCCCATCCTCGCCCACGCCGATCGAGTCGTGGGTGAAGATATGGAAGATCGGCAGCTCCATCAGCGAGGCCAGCCGGATCGGGGGGCGCATGTAGTCGGCAAACACTAGGAAGGTGGCGCCGTAGGCCCGCAGACCGGAGAGGCCGAGCCCGTTCACGATCGAGCCCATCGCGTGCTCGCGCACGCCGAAATGCAGGTTGCGCCCGCCCGGCGAGAACGGTCCGAACGAGCCGGCGCCCTCGAAGGTGAGGTTCGACTTGTTGGACGGCGCCAGATCGGCCGAGCCGCCGAGCATGAACGGCACGTGCTGCGCGATGGCGTTGAGCACCTTGCCGGAGGATTCCCGGGTGGCCATGCCCTTGGCGTCGGGCTCGAAGAACGGGATGTCCTTGTCCCAGCCGTCGGGCAGGCGGCCTTCCAGCAGGGCGGCGAGATCCTCGGCATGGTCGGCATCGGCCGCCCGCGCCTTGGCGAGCAGCTCCTGCCAGGCATCGTAGAGGGCGGCGCCGCGCTTGCCGATCCCGTCGCGGAAGTTCTCGTGCACACCGTCCGGCACGAGGAACTGCGCGTCCTCGGGCCAGCCATAGGCGCGCTTGGCGCCCTTGACCTCGTCCTCGCCCAGCGCGTCCGAATGCGCCTTCGGGGTCCCCTGCTTCTTCGGGGCGCCGTAGCCGATCACCGACTTGACGACGATCAGGGTCGGCCGGTCGTGGGTGGCCAGGAACGTCTCGAGGGCGCCCGAGATTGCGTGCAGGTCGTTGGCGTCGGCCACCCGCAGCACCTGCCAGCCATAGGCCAGGAACCGGGTCGCGACCTCCTCGCCGAAAGCCAGCTCGGTGTGGCCCTCGATCGTGATGGTGTTGTCGTCGTAGATCCAGCAGAGGTTGGCGAGCCGCAGGTGGCCGGCCAGCGAGGCGGCCTCGGAGGCGACGCCTTCCATCAGGTCGCCGTCCGAGCAGATCGCGTAGACGTTGTAGTCGAACAGCGGCAGCTCGGGCCGGTTGAGGCGCGAGCCGAGGAAGCGGCCGCCGATCGCCATGCCGACCGAGTTCGCCACGCCCTGGCCCAGCGGGCCCGTGGTGGTCTCGACGCCGGTGGTGAAATGATACTCCGGATGGCCCGGGGTCCGGCTGTCGAGCTGCCGGAACTTCTTGATCTCCTCCAGGGTCACCGCGGGCGCGTTGCCGCCGTCGCTCTCGGCCACATTCGCGAGATGCAGGAGCGCGTAGAGCAGCATCGAGGCGTGGCCGCAGGACAGCACGAAGCGGTCGCGGTTCGGCCAGTGCGGATGGGCCGGATCGTAGCGGAGGTAGTGGTTCCACAACGTGTAGGCGACCGGGGCGAGGCCCATCGGCGCGCCGGCATGGCCGGAATTGGCCTTCTGCACCGCGTCGATCGCGAGCGTCCGAATGGTGTTGATGCTGAGCGTGTCGATCTCAGCGAAATCCGCCTTGGTGGGGGTATCTGCGCCGCTCATGATGTCGCGTCTTCCAGTTCGCCTCTTGCGTGCCGCTTGTCGGCTTCACGCTGCCGAAGGACGGCGGGAGGGGCTCCGTTGGCCTTACCACCCTGCCGATCCGCCGGCCCTTCGCCGCGCGTATAGCTGAGCAGCGTGTTGACGAGCGCGACATGGGTGAACGCCTGGGGGAAGTTACCCACAAGGCGCTTGGCTTGCACGTCGTATTCCTCGCTGACCAGGCCGAGATCGGTGCAAATGCCGAGCAAGCGCTCGATGAGCGCCCGCGCCTCGTCCCGCCGGCCGAGGCCGATCAGGTTGTCCGCATACCAGAACGTGCAGGGCAGGAACGCCCCCTCGTTGCCGGACAGGCCGTCGGTGGTCTGGCCCTCGGTCTCGTAGCGGAGGATGAAGCCGTCGCGCATCAAGCCTTTGCCGATCGCCTCGACGGTGCCGACCACCCGGGGATCGTCCTGCGGCAGGAAGCCGGTATGGGCGATGAGCAGCAGGCTCGCGTCCAGCGCCTTCGACCCGTAGGATTGGACGAAGCTGTTGAGCGCGGGATCGAAGCCCTTCGCGCAGACCTCGGCGTGGATCTCGTCCCGGACGGCGCGCCAGCGCGCGGCCTGTTCCTCGGTGGCGCCCGATTCGTGCATCTCGTGCATGCGCAGCGCCCGGTCGAACGCGACCCAGGCCATCACCTTCGAATGGGTGAAGTGGCGCCGCCCGCCGCGGACCTCCCAGATGCCTTCATCCGGATCCCGCCAGGCCTTCTCGAGATGGCCGAGGATCGCCAGCCCGACCCGCAACCCGTCCTTGCTGATCGGCAGGCCCCGGGCATGGGCCTGGTAGAGCGCGTCGAACAGCTCGCCGTAGACGTCGATCTGGAACTGCGAGGCGGCGGCGTTGCCGATCCGGACGGGCCGCGAGTTCTCGTAGCCGGGCAACCAGTCGAGCTCGATCTCCGGCAGCAGCCGCTCGCCGGCGATGCCGTAGAGGATGTGCGCCTGTTCCGGGTTGCCGGCCACAGCCCGCAGCAGCCAGCCCAGCCAGTCGCGCGCCTCGTCGATGTAGCCACCGTCCATCAGGGCGATCAGCGTCAGGGTCGAGTCGCGCAGCCAGCAGAACCGGTAATCCCAGTTGCGCTCGCCGCCGAGCCCCTCGGGCAGGGACGCGGTCGGCGCCGCGACGATGCCGCCGGTGGGCTCGTAGATCAGCGCCTTGAGGGTCAGGAGCGAGCGCTGCAGCATCCGGTCCCAGGCCGTGCCGCCGGCGCAGCGCGCCGACCATTCGCGCCAGGCCTGGTCGGTCGCCTCGAGCGTCTTGCGCGGCTCGATCGGGTGCGGGTCGTCCTCGTGGGAGGCGCCGTAGCTCAGGACGAAGCGGTGCCGCTCGCCGGCATGGACGGTGAACTCGGACACGGTGGTCTGCGCGTCCGACCCCTTCAGGTGGACATCGGTGCGCAGCACGACCTTGTGCGGACCCGAGACCGCGCGCAGGTCGCCCAGCTCCGAGCGGGAGACCCAGGGCACCGCGGAGCCGTAATCGAACCGCACCGCCATCTCCATGCGCATGGCGACGCGCCCGTGCACGCCCTCGACCAGGCGCACGAGGTGGGAGCCGTCGCCGACCGGCATGAAATCGGTGACTAGGACCTCGCCGAGCCGGGTCTTGTGCCGGGTCTCCAGCACGAGGCTCCCCGGGCGGTAGGCCCAGCTGGTCTCGACATTCTCGGCCTCGGGGAAAATCTTCCAGAAGCCGTGCGCCTCGGTGCCGAGCAGGCTCGTGAACAGGGCGGCGGCATCGAAGCGCGGCCAGCACAGCCAATCGACGCTGCCCTGCCGGCTGATCAGCGCGGCGCTGCGGCAATCGCCGACCAGTGCGTAATCCTCGATGCGTGCAGCCATCCGGCCCCGGCTCCAGCGCGGAGCCAGGCGCCCCGGCCATCCGCTGCAACGCACCTAGGACGCCCGGTTGCGAGGTCCAGAGGCTTCGTGCGGACAGCCAAGCCTGACCTCATGCGCCGTCGGATTGCCGGTCGCGCCTCAGCGCAGGCACTCGGCCACCGCCAGGGCGACGGAGCCCTGCATGGCCGCCGCGCCGTCCCGCATCAGGCTGGCGGCATCGCCCACCGCGCGGGCGGCGGGCACCAGCTGTCCGACCACCGACGCCGCGAAGGGCAGGGCGGAGGGCGGAAGCAGCCCGGCCTCGTCCGACTCGGCGGCCTCGGCACGGCCGGCGGCGAGGGGATCGGTCACGCGCAGCGGCGTCTCGGGGCAGCGGCGACCGGGGCAGGGGTGCCGGCCCGCGACCGCGACATGCGGATTCGGCCGCCCGGCGAGCGCCGGCCGGGCCGCCGACGGGACGGGGTGCGCGGCCGACGGCGCGGCCAGCGGATAGGCCTCGGCGAAGGCGAGGGAAGCCGGACGGCGGACCGGCACCGAGATGGGCGCGGCCTTGGCGAAGGCGGTGGCCGAGGGGGCGGCGGGCGCGCTCAGGGCAGCGCGGGCCTCCGGGTTCGTCGTCTGCGACGAGGGGCAGTAGATCGAGGCGACACCCAGGATCGCCACGACCACCAGCGTCGGCAGGAACGGCATCGACACGCGTCCGGCGACAGCGTCCGTCAGGGCAAGCGGGTCTGGCCTGCGCATCCGTGTCACCGATCCCCACCGTCGTTCCGTGAGCGCCAGGATGCCCCCAGCATTGCGGCGGAAGCTAGACCGTTTGTTTGCGCGGCGGTAACGGTGGGGCCGGTTGCAGGGCATGCACCTTGCTTGGCCGACGAGGCCCGAGCCGGGCCGCCCCGCGAGAAGACCCGCCCGACCGGGCCACGATGACCGAATCCAACCTCACCGTTGCCGTGATCGACCCGAGCCGCGCCCGCGCGGCGATCCTGGAGGAAGGCCTGCGCGCGGCCGGCATCGGCCGGATCGTGGTGATCCCCGACACGGCCGACCTGCTGGAACGGATCACCGCCCTCAAGCCGGACGTGGTGGTGATCCACCTGGAAAGCCCGAGCCGCGATATCCTGGAACAGATGTCGGGGGTCTCCCGGCAGGTCGAGCGGCCGGTGGCGATGTTCGTCGACCGGTCGGACACGACGATGATGCAGGCCGCGGTCGATGCCGGGATCTCGGCCTACGTGGTCGACGGGCTGCGGGCCGAGCGGATCAAGTCGATCCTCGACATCGCGATCCTGCGCTTCAACGCCTTCGCACGTCTGCAGCGGGAATTGTCGGAGGCGCGCGGCGAGCTGGCCGACCGCAAGCTGATCGAGCGGGCAAAGGGCATCCTCATGAACCTGAAGGGGCTCACCGAGGATGAGGCCTACAAGCAGCTCCGGCGCAAGGCCATGAACGAGAAGCGCAAGATCGCCGACATCGCCCGGGCCATCGTCACCACGGCGGATCTGCTCGGATGAGGCTCCAGCTCGGCTACGTCCCGCTCTGCGATGCCGCGCCGCTGATCGCGGCCCACGAATTCGGCTTCGCCCGGTCCGAGGGGCTGGAGCTCGACCTGTCCGCCGAACCGTCCTGGGCAACCCTGCGGGACCGCCTCGCCCTCGGGCATCTCGACGGCGCACATATGCTGGCGCCGCTCGCTTTGGCGAGCCGGCTGGCTCTGTCCGGGCCGCCCTCCGACCTCATCGTGCCGCTGCAGCTCAGCGCCAACGGCAACGCCATCACGGTCTCGCGCGACCTCTGGGCGGCCATGGCACCGGCGAGCGAGGACCTGGCCGACGTGGCCCGAGCCTTCGCCCGGGTCGCGGCCGAGCGCCGGGACGCGGGCCGGCCGCTGACGCTCGGGACCGTGCATCCCTTCTCCTGCCACAGCTACCAGCTGCGGCAGTTCGCGGAGGCCGGCGGTCTCGATCCCGCAGCCTTCCGGACCGTTGTGGTTCCGCCCCAGCACAGTGTCGAGGCCCTGGCCCGCGGCTTGGTCGACGGCTACTGCGCCGGCGCGCCTTGGAACGCCGTCGCCGTGGCGGCAGGCCACGGGCGGATTGCGGCGCTCGGCTGCGACCTCGCGCCCGACGCCCCCGAGAAGGTCCTGGCCGTGTCGGCCCGACTCGACGGCGCGACGCTGCCGCTGGTCCGAGCGGTGGCGCGCGCGGGGCACTGGTGCGCGAACCCGGATAACCGCGCCGACCTCGTCCACCGCCTCGCGCACCGGACCTATCTCAACCTGGATGTCGACCTGATCGACCGGGCGTTCCGGAGCGTCGCGGTCCTGGACGCGGCGGGCGCGACGCGGCCGATGCCGGGACCTCTCGACGTCGGCGCGCGGGTCCAGGAGCCGCGCGTCGAGGCCGTCCGCTGGCTCGTGGCGCAGATGCGCGCATCGCGACAAATCCCGCAGGACGGCCGCCCGGAGGTGGAGGCGGCGGCCGTCTTCAGGCCCGACCTGTACCGTGCCGCCATGGCCGTTTGAGCCGCGGAGGACAAACCGACCCTTTCGTCATTTGCGGTCTGTATAGACTTCAGCGGGCTGGGAACGTTGCTGGGTCTCGGCCGTTACATCGCTGCCATGCCCGGATGCCGTAAACTCGATACCGAATCGTCGACATCGCATCCGCGCAGCCGGATCGAGCTTCGACGTTATGTTCGCCGCGGCGCCAAGGCGCCGCGCGCCAGCAACGATAACCGTCGTCCCGGCGGCATCCCGTCGTGGTACTGGGTCCTCGTGGCCGGCGCGATGCCGACCCTCGGCCTGCTGGCGATGCTCTCGACGTTGATCTGATCGCGCCCGAGCGTCGGACCTGACGCCGTCGCGTCGGCCGAAGCCCCGCTGTGATCCCGTCCGCCGCGAAGCAGCATGGCGCTCCGCGCAATTGCCGCCTGAGGCGCCTCACAGGCACGCTGCGATCGCGATGAGACCGTCACGCGATCCGGCCGCGCTCGGCGCTCAGTTCTGAGCAGCGATCCACCGCCTGCCCGCGTTGACCGTTTAAGCGACCCGCCGCCTGCTTTTTGTGCAGCGCGTCCAGAGTGCCTCCGGCGCTAGCGAGCCTCAGCAGCGGCGCCGATTGATCAATGATCTTAACATTCTAGCGCCGTGTGCCGCAATTGGCACGGGAAATGCTTTGTTGATCGCGTCCGTCAACGACGACGGGCAGCGCCGTCAGCGAGGCCGCTGATCCGGTTCTCCTGAGGCTTCAAGCCTGCTTCGGGGGATGACCGGCAGCGGCTTTTTCGTGGGCGGTCCGCCGACGATCCTGCACTCGAGGTCCCAGACGCGATCCAGAGATGGCGACATCCCCGTTCGACGACACCAGCGCACAGGATGCGCGCGCCCAAACCGGTCTGCCGCGCGAGCGGCTCGTCGTGGTCGGCAACGGCATGGCCTCGCTCCGGTTTCTGGAGCGGCTAACCGAAGGGTCGCCCGGCCGCTTCGACGTCACCTGCGTCGGCGCAGAGCCCAAGGCCGCCTATAACCGGGTCCTGCTCTCCTCGCTGCTCGGCGGCGAGGTCGACGAGGCGGCCTGCGAATTTCGCGGCCTCGATTGGTACGCGGCCCACGGCATCCGCCTGATCACCGGCGCTCCGGTCACCCAGATCGACCGCGAGAACGGCCTCGTCCTGGTCGGCGAGACCCACGTCCTGCCCTTCGACAAGCTGGTCCTCGCCGTCGGCTCCCTGCCGATCCGCCTGCCGAAGCCCGGCATGGATCTTCCCGGGGTCATCACCTTCCGCGACCTCGCCGACGTTGCGGCGATCCGCCGGGCGGCCGTGCAGCACGCCCGGGCGATCGTGATCGGCGGCGGGCTGCTCGGGCTCGAGGCGGCGGTCGGCCTCGCGCGGCTGGGGGTCGACACGACCCTGCTCCACGTCATGGACCGGCTGATGGAGCGCCAGCTCGATCACCATGCCGCCGCCCTGGTGAAGCGCGCCATGGAGGCCCGCGGCGTCCGGGTGATGCTCAAGGCCGACACGTCTCGCGTCGAGGGCGACGGCAAGGTCGAGCGCCTGATCCTCGCAGACGGGACCGTGCTGCCAGCCGATCTCGTGGTCCTGTCGGTGGGCGTGCGCCCCTCCGTGGCCCTGGCGCAGGGGGCGGGGCTGGAGATCGGCCGCGGCATCCAGGTCGACGACCGGATGACCACCTCGGACCCGCGCATCTTCGCGCTCGGCGAATGCGCCGAGCATCGCGGACAGATCTACGGGTTGGTCGAGCCGGCCTACGAGCAGGCCGACACCCTGGCCCGGCATCTGGCCGGCGGGAGCGCCGCCTATGCCGGCACCTCGCTCGCCACCAGCCTCAAGGTCTCCGGCCTGCCGGTTTTTTCCGCCGGCCTCGTGGACAGCCCCGAGGATGCCGAGGCCGTCGTCCTGTCCGATCCCGGGGCCGGCCTCTACCGCAAGCTCCTGGTGCGGGACGGCCGGCTGATCGGGGCCGTGTTCGTCGGCGACATCGCCGAGCAGGGCGCGTGCAAGGGCCTGATCCGCTCCGGCGATCCGGTCGAGAGCGTCGAAGATCTGATGTTCGGGCGCCCGGCGCCCGAGCCGCTGGCGGCTTAGGGAGGCGCAGATGGCCGAGACCACCACACCGACCGCCCTGGACGGCTTCAATGCCGAGCAGAAGCGCTACCTCGAAGGCTTCGCCTCAGGCATCGCGGCGGCGCGCCTGACCGGCGGCCTGGCGATCGGGCAGAGCCCGGCCGCACCGGCGGAGCCGACCGGGCCGGACGCGATCCACATCAAGGCGCAGGACCGGACCGTCAAGGACGGCGGCAAGCTCTGCGAGCAGGAGAAGTGGAAGCGCGCCGAGCACCCGTTCGACAGCCACAACCGGCTGATCGCGGACGCGACCGCCGGCAAGCAGCCCAAGCCCGAGGACAATTTCCGCTGGCGCTATCACGGCCTGTTCTGGGTCGCCCCGAACCAGGTGAGCTACATGGCCCGCCTGCGGATCCCCAACGGTATCCTGCACCATTGGCAGTTCGCCGGCGTCGCCGACCTCGCCGACCGGCACGGCGGCGGCTACGTTCACGTGACGACCCGCGCCAACCTCCAGGTGCGCGAGATCGGGCCCGAGCACGCCCAGCCGTTCCTCGACGGGCTCGTCGATATCGGCCTCACCGCCCGCGGCGCGGGGGCCGACAACATCCGCAACGTCACCGGCTCGTCCACCGCCGGCATCGACGCGCAGGAATTGCTGGATACCCGCCCGCTGGCGAAATCCTGGAACAACTGGATCATCAACGACCGCTCGCTCTACGGCCTGCCGCGCAAGTTCAACGTCGCCTTCGACGGCGGCGGCGTGATGCCAACCCTGGAGGAGACCAACGATATCGGCTTCCAGGCGATCGAGGTGCTGGACGGCGCCGCGGTGGCGCCCGGAATCTACATGCGCCTCGTGCTCGGCGGCATCTCCGGCCACCGGGACCTCGCCCGCGACACCGGCATCGTCCTCAAGCCCGAGGATTGCAACGCGGTGGCGGACGCGATCATCCGGGTGTTCATCGAGAACGGCGACCGGACCAACCGCAACAAGAGCCGGATGAAGTACGTCCTCGACGCCTGGGGCTTCGACAAGTACCTCACCGCCGTCGAGGACAAGCTCGGCCGCAAGCTCGACCGGGTCGACCCCGCCCATGTCGCGCCGCGCCGGCCCACCGACCGGTTCGCCCATGTCGGTGTGCACGCCCAGAAGCAGGCCGGCCTCAACTGGATCGGTGTCGTCCTGCCGGTGGGCAAGATGACCAGCGACCAGGTCCGGGCGCTGGCCGAGATCGCCCGGGAGTGCGGCGATGGCCAGATCCGCCTCACCGTCTGGCAGAACTTTATCTTTTCCGGTGTTCCGGACGCCAAGGTCGCTGAGGTCGAAAGCCGTGTGGACGCGCTCGGGCTTACCATCAAGGCCGCCGGCATCCGCTCCGGCCTCGTGGCCTGCACCGGCGCCCGGGGCTGCAAGTTCGCCGCCTCCGACACCAAGGGCCACGCCCTGATCATCGCCGACCATGTCGAGCGTGCCGTCACCGAGCTCGACGTGCCGGTGAACGTCCACCTCACCGGCTGCCACCATTCCTGCGCCCAGCACTACATCGGCGATATCGGGCTGATCGGCGCCAAGGTGGTCGTCTCGGAGGAGGGCGACACCGTCGAGGGCTACGACATCGTGGTCGGCGGCGGCTTCGCCGAGAACCCGAAGATCGGCACCGAGATCTGGAAGGCCGTCAGAGCCGAGGACGCGCCCTTCCGCGTCGAGGCGCTGCTGCGCACCTACCTGGCCCGCCGGCAGGGCCCGGACGAGAGCTTCCAGGCCTTCACCGCCCGCACCGGCGCCGAAGCCCTGCGGGACGCCGCCGAGGAACAGCCAGCCCTGAAGGCCGCAGCATGAGCGAGCACGTCGCGCCCCCCCTCGTCCTGATCCCCGAGACCGCGCCCTTCGACGCCGACCAGCGCTCGTGGCTCTCGGGCTACTTCGCGGCCCTGCTCGGCCCCACGGTGACGGGAGCGACCGCGCTCGCACCGGGCGAGGCGCCCCCCGGCGGCCCCAAGCTTGCCGACAACGACGACGCGCCCTGGCACGACCCGTCGGTGCCGATCGGCG
Source organism: Methylobacterium brachiatum (assembly GCF_900113845.1). Classification (NCBI taxonomy): domain Bacteria; kingdom Pseudomonadati; phylum Pseudomonadota; class Alphaproteobacteria; order Hyphomicrobiales; family Methylobacteriaceae; genus Methylobacterium; species Methylobacterium brachiatum. Next base: position 122,525 of record NZ_FOQW01000013.1, read on the forward strand.
ACCGGATGGCCCTGGCCAAGGACCGGCCGGAGCCGCAGAAGCTGATGGCCGCCATGGCCCAGCAGGATTGCGGCCAGTGCGGCTACAACTGCGCCGACTACGCCAACGCGATCTTCCTGAAGAACGAGGAGCGCCTGAATCTTTGCCAGCCCGGCGGCAAGGAGACCCTGCGCATGCTCAAGAAGCTGGAGGAGGAGTTCGGCGCCTCGTCCGGCGCGCCCGCCGCCCCCAAGGCCGAGGGCGACGCCCCGAAGCCGGCGGCCGATCTCGGTCCCCTGGGCTTCTGCCGGGAGAACCCGGTCGAGGCGCTGTTCCTGTCCCGCCGGCGCCTCAACGACCTGGGCGGCGAGAAGGAGACCTGGCATATCGAGATCGGGCTGGACGGCACGCCGATCACCTACGAGGCGGGCGACTCGCTCGGCCTGTTCCCGGCCAACGCCCCGGCGCTGGTCGACGCCGTGATCGCCGAGCTCGGCGCCCGGCCCGAGCGGGTGATCGGCGACAAGACTTTGCGCGACCACCTGCTCAAGGATTACGCGCTCGGCGCGGCGCCCGACAACCTCTACCAGCTGCTGTCGCTGCTCACCTCGGGCGCGGCCCGCAAGAAGGCGCAGGCCCTGGCCTCCGGCGAGGATCCGGACGGCGACGCCGCCTATCTCGACGTGCTCGGCGCCCTGCACAAGTTCCCCGGCGCCCGGCCCGACGCGGAGGTCTTCCTGGAGGCGCTCGACGAGTTGCAGCCGCGGCTCTACTCGATCTCGTCCTCGCCGAAGATGGATGCCGGGATCGTGTCCCTGACCGTGGACGCGGTGCGCTATAACCACCGGTCCCGGCTGCGGCTGGGCGTGGCCTCGACCCATCTCGGCGAGCGCCTGCCCGAGCAGACCAAGGTCAAGATCTACCTGCAGAAGGCCCACGGCTTCGGCCTGCCGGCGGATCTCTCCAAGGACGTGATCATGTGCGGCCCCGGCACCGGCATCGCGCCGTTCCGGTCGTTCCTGCGCGAGCGCGCCGCCACCCGGGCGCCCGGGCGCAACTGGCTGTTCTACGGCCACCAGCGCCAGGCCACCGACTTCTTCTACAAGGACGAGCTGACCAAGCTGAAGGACGACAAGATCCTCACGCGCCTGTCGCTCGCCTGGTCCCGGGATGGCAGCGAGAAGACCTACGTCCAGGACCGGATGCGCGAGAACGGCGCCGATCTGTGGAAGTGGCTCGAAGGCGGCGCGCATTTCTACGTCTGCGGCGATGCCAAGCGCATGGCCAAGGACGTCGAGCGGGCGATCATCGACGTGGCGGCCCAGTTCGGCGGCAAGAGCCCCGAGGACGCAGTCGCCTATCTCGCCGCCCTCAAGAAGACCGGCCGCTACCAGGCCGACGTGTACTAGCCGCGCCTTCTCCGTGCGGGCCGCGGCCCATGCGGAACGCGACGCGCCCCCTCTCCCGCACGGGAGAGGGGGCCCGCGCCCATCCGGCAACGGGGACGATCCACGCGCTGTCAGGTGACAGGAAGCGCGGCCCACCTCTTGCGGCGGATGTCGAACACAAAACTTTCGAGGACCGAGCCATGACCCTGTCCGTGGCAGACCCGACGGTGCGGACGACCTGCCCCTATTGCGGGGTCGGGTGCGGCGTGCTCGCGACCCCGGACGGGAGTGGCGGCGTGGCCATCGCGGGCGACACCGAGCATCCGGCCAATTTCGGCCGGCTCTGCTCGAAGGGATCGGCCCTCGGCGAGACCGTGTCCCTGGAGAACCGCCTGCTCCACCCGCATGTCGACGGGGCCCGGGTCTCCTGGGACGCCGCGCTCGGCACGGTTTCGGACAAACTCCGCGCGGTGGCCGAGACCCACGGGCCGGACGCGATCGCCTTCTACCTCTCGGGGCAGCTCCTCACCGAGGATTATTACGTCGCCAACAAGCTGGCGAAGGGCTTCATCGGCACGCCGCATGTCGACACCAATTCGCGGCTGTGCATGTCGAGCGCGGTGGCGGCGCACCGGCGCGCCTTCGGCTCCGACACGGTGCCGGGCTGCTACGAGGATCTGGACGAGGCCGACCTGATCGTCATGGTCGGGTCGAACACCGCCTGGTGCCACCCGATCCTGTTCCGCCGGATGGCCGACGCCAAGGCGCGGCGCGGCACCAAGTTCGTGGTGATCGACCCGCGCCGGACCCAGACCGGCCAGGAGGCCGACCTGTTCCTCGGGATCCGGCCCGGCAGCGACGTTGCGCTCTTCTCCGGGCTGCTGGTGCACCTCGCCGATAATGGCTTCCGCGACCGGGCCTTCGTGGACTCCCACACCGCCGGGCTCGACGCGGCCCTCGACCGCGCCCGCCTCATTGCGCCGAACCTCGCCGCGGTCGCGGCGGCCACCGGCGTGCCGGATTCCGACATCGCCGCCTTCTACGACCTGTTCGCCGGCACCCGCCGGGTGGTCACCGCCTTCTCGATGGGGGTGAACCAGTCGGCTCAGGGCACCGACAAGGGCAACAGCATCATCAACTGCCACCTCATCACCGGCCGCATCGGCGAGACCGGGATGGGGCCGTTCTCGCTCACCGGCCAGCCCAACGCGATGGGTGGGCGCGAGGTCGGAGGCCTGGCCAACATGCTGGCCGCGCACATGCATTTCGCCCCCGAAGAGGTGGACCGGGTGCGCCGGTTCTGGGGCGCCCCCCGGATCATCACCGGCGAGGGCATGAAGGCGGTGGCGCTGTTCGAGGCGGTCAGCCGGGGCAAGATCAAGGCCCTGTGGGTGATGGGCACCAACCCGCTGGTCTCGATGCCCCGCGCCGATTTAATCCGCGAGGCCCTCGAGGGGCTCGACCTCTACGTCGTCTCCGAGGTGATGGCGGATTCCGACACGGTGCGGGGCCTCGGCAAGACCACGGTGCTGCTCCCGGCCCTGGCCTGGGGCGAGAAGGACGGCACGGTCACCAATTCCGAGCGGCGGATCTCCCGGCAGCGCCGGTTCTTGGCCGCCCCCGGCGAGGCGCGCGCCGACTGGGCGGTGCTGTCCGAGATCGGCCGCCGGCTCGGCCACGAGAAGGCCTTCGCGTTCCCCTCGGCCGCCGCGGTGTTCCGCGAGCATGCCGGCCTCTCGGCCTACGAGAACAACGGCACCCGCGACTTCGATCTGGGTGCGCTCACCGACATCAGCGACGCCGCCTACGACATCAACCTGCCGGTGCAATGGCCGATCCCGAAGCGCTCCGGCCCCCGGGGCGCGCCGCAGGGCAAGGCAAGGCTGTTCGGTGACGGGCGGTTCTACACCTTCGACCGGCGCGCGCGCTTCGTGGCTGTGCAGCCGCCGGGCCTGGCGCAGGCGGTCTCGGAGGATTTCCCCTTCGTGCTCAACACCGGCCGAGTGCGCGACCACTGGCACACGATGACCCGCACCGGGAAGAGCCAGCGCCTCTCGGCCCACCGCGCCGTCCCGTTCGTCGAGGTCCACCCGGATGATGCGGCCAGGCTCGGCCTGACGGAGGGCGGCATCGCGCGTCTGCGCACCGAGCACGGCGAGGCCGAGCTGGAGGTGATGGTCACCGACAGCGTAGTGCCGGGCAGCCTGTTCATGCCGATGCATTGGGGCAGCGCCTACGCGTCGAAGGCCCGGGTCGGCGCCCTGGTGCGCGGCGTGCCGGATCCGGTCTCGGGCCAGCCCGAGCTGAAGGCGACCCCGGCTGCGCTGGAGCCCGTCGCGTATCGCGCCCGCGGCTACCTGTTGTCGCGCCGGCAGGTGGCGCTGCCGGAGGGCTGGTGGTGGGCGCGGGCGGCGATCGCCGGCGGCTGGGGCCTGCAATTCGCCACGGCGGCGAGTTCCAGCGCCGTCGCGCTGATGGTCCGCGGGCTGATCCAGAGCGAGGCGCTGGCCGGCTTCGAGCTTGCCGAATATGCCGACCACGCCCGCGACCGCTACCGTTGCGCCGTCTATGACGGTGCGCGGCTCGTTGCCTGCCTCGCCTACGCCCCCGCGGAGGCCCGCCCCGATTGGGAGGCGGCCAAAGCCCTGTTCGCCGTCGCGGAGCCCGAGGCGGCCGAGCGCCGGGCCCTGCTCTCGGGCCGCGCCGCCACGGCGCCGGCGGGTCCGGTGGTCTGCGCCTGCCACGGCGTCGGCGCCGACGTGATCGCGGCCACGATCGCGGCGGGGGCCGGCTCGGTCGAGGCGGTGGGCGCCGCCTGCAAGGCGGGCACGAATTGCGGCTCCTGCATCCCGGAGATCCGCAAGATGCTCCCCGGCCAGACCGCCCGCGCCGCGTGATTTTCTGATATGCTGGCGAGAGAAGAGTGGCTGGCTGCTCCTGCTAGATCCCCTCATCCTGAGGTGACCGCGTCAGCGGGCCTCGAAGGAGACCTCCAGACGGCCGCGCGATCTCTGGAGGCCTCCTTCGAGGCCTCCGCTGCGCTCCGGCACCTCAGGATGAGGGGGCGGACGGGACCATCCGGCTCAGGACGATCAGGACAGACTCGTGACCGATTCCCCCGTCCCCCTGCGCGCAGCCCGCGCCCCCCGCGAGACCCAATCCGCCGGCCTCGAGCCCCTGGCGGTGCTGCCCGTGTTCGTGCCCCTGCGCGGCAAGCGGGTCGTGCTCGCCGGCTCCTCGGGCGGGGCGCCCTGGAAGGTGAAGGTCCTGGCTGCGGCCGGCGCCCATGTCGACGTCTACGCGCCCGAGCCCAGCGACGAGCTGCGCGCGGTGCCGGGCGAGATCGTCGACGGCAGCGTCGCGCTGCACGCGCGCGCCTGGACGCCGGACGACCTCTGGGGCGCGGCCTTCTGCATCGGTGCCCTAGAGGACGAGGCCGACTGCGTCGCCTTCGTGGTCGCAGCCCGGGGCGCCGGCGCCATCGTCAACGCGGTCGACCGGCCGCATCTCTGCGACGTGAAGTTCGGCGCCATCGTCAACCGCTCGCCGCTGGTGGTCGGCATCTCCACAGAGGGCGCGGCCCCGGTCTTCGGCCAGACCGTGCGCGCGCGGATCGAGGCGATGCTGCCCCGCGGGTTCGCCCGCTGGGTCGGGGCCGCCCGCGACTGGCGCGACGGCGTCACCGCGCGGTTCCACGGCTTTGCCGAGCGCCGCAGCTTCTGGGAGCGCTTCACCGACCGCGCCTTTGCGGAGCCCGACCGGGCGCCGACGCAGCAGGATCTGGCCGAGCTGCTCGGCGACACCGAGGCGGCCCCGAAGGGCGGCGCGGTGACGCTGGTCGGGGCGGGCCCCGGCGACGCGGAGCTCCTGACCCTCAAGGCCCTGCGGGCGCTGCGCAACGCCGACGTGATCCTGTACGACGACCTCGTCGCCCCCGAGATCCTGGACTATGCCCGGCGCGAGGCCCGGACCATGCTGGTCGGCAAGACCGGGCACGGCCCCTCCTGCCGGCAGGACGACATCAACGCCCTGATGGTGCAGCTCGCCCGCACCGGCAAGCAGGTGGTGCGGCTGAAATCCGGCGACCCGCTGGTCTTCGGCCGGGCCGGCGAGGAGATCGAGGCCTGCCGGGCCGCCGGCATCCCCGTGACCGTGGTGCCGGGCATCTCGGCCGCGCAGGGGGCTGCGGCGGCGCTGGGCCTGTCGCTGACCCATCGCGACGCCGCCCGCCGCCTGCAATTCGTCACCGGTCACGACCGCCGCGGCGCCCTGCCGGACGATTTGAACTGGGGCGCGCTCGCCGATCCGAGCGTGACCACGGTGGTCTACATGCCCAAGCGCACCCTGCGTGCGCTGCTCGCCCGGGCGGTGGACGAGGGCCTGGCACCGACGACTCCGGCCCTGCTGGTGTTCAACGTCAGCCGCCCGAACCAGGCCTCGCTGCGCGGCACCGCCGCCGACCTCGCCGACCGGGTCGAAACCGCCGGCCTCGACGGCCCGGCGCTCCTGATGGTCGGCGAGGCGTTCTCGGAGATGCGGGCCGCGGTGCCGGCCGAGGCGGGACCGGCGCGGTTGGCGATCTGAGCGCTTCTTCGATCTCACGCTCCCGCCTGCCTGAAGCTGGTCCGGATCTCCTCAGACGTTCCGGTCCGTCATTGCGAGCGCAGCGAAGCAACCCAGGGAAGCACCACCTCCGGAGATCGCGCGCAGCACTCGATTGCTTCGCTGCGCTCGCAATGACGGGAAAGGCCGCGACGATCTGCGCCAGCGCCCGTGCCTGGGAAACCGCCAGGCCGGCCCCAGAAAAGGCCTGCGGGGCGAAAGACGCCCGCGGGATCCGGGAGGCGCTCCATGACGACAGGTTCTTGGCTCGGTGTCGCGGCCATGCTCCTCATGGCCGGGCCTGCCCAGGCCGCGGAGCACGACGCGCCCGGGATGGTGGTCAAGCCCGATGCGGCGTCGGTGGTCTACGGGCCGGGGCCGGCGAACCTGCCGAAGGGCACGCAGATCAGCCAGGTCGCCGGGGATCCGGCCAAGCCCGGGCCGTTCGTGCTGCGGCTGAAATTCCCGGCCAACACGGTGATCGCCCCGCACACGCATTCCAAGCCGGAGACGCTGACGATCCTGTCGGGCTCGATCCACCACGCGCATGGGCGGACCCTGGACAAGGCGCAGGGCGCGGCGTTGAAGGCCGGCGGCTTCGTCTACCTGCCGGAGGACATGCCCCATTCCCTCTGGACCACCGACGAGCCGGTCGAGTTGCAGGTCAACGGCTCAGGCCCGTTCGGGTTGAACTACATCAACCCGGCCGACGACCCGAGCCGGCCGAGCGGCGGAAAGGGCTGAGCCCTTGCGGCGCGATCAGGTCTCGCCGGCCACGAAGGCGCGCATCAGATAATTGGCGATCGCCATGGGCGGCGGGGCCTGGATCCCCTCGGGATGGGTCCCGTCCAGCATGGCGGCGACGGAAGCGCGGTCGAACCAGCGGGCATCCTCCAGCTCGCTCGGGTCGGTCACGATGGCGCCGTCCAGCGCCTCGGCCGCGCAGCCCAGCATCAGCGAGGAGGGGAACGGCCAGGGCTGCGAGGTCCGGTAGGTGACCGCGCCGACCCGGATCCGGGTCTCCTCGAAGACCTCCCGGCGGACCGCGTCCTCGATGGTCTCGCCGGGCTCCAGGAAGCCGGCGAGGCAGGAATACATGTTGGGTCGGAAATGCGGGCCGCGGCCGAGCAGGCAGGTCTCGCCCCGGCGCACCAGCATGATAACCACGGGATCGACCCGGGGGAAATGGTGGGCCTTGCAGGCCGGGCATTCCCGCCGGAAGCCGCCGGCCTTCGCGACGGTGGCGGTGCCGCAATTGGCACAGAAGCCGTGCCGGGTGTGCCAGTCGAGCATCGACTTGGCCACCGCCAGCAGGCCCAGCTCCTCGGCCTCCACGGCGGATTCGGTCGCGATGCTGCGCAGGTCGAGAGTGCGGGTCTCGCCGGCAGCAAACCCCTCCGCGGCTTCGGCCGGCGCGGAGGCTGCGAAGACCGGCCGGCCGTCCCGGTGCCCCAGGAAGATCCGCGTCCCGGAAAGCGCGGATGCGTCGGCGGGGGTGATCAGCGCGGTCGGCCCGCGCAGCACGATCCGGTCGCCGCAGATCAGGACGAGGCGGGCATCCGGCGCGTCGAAGGCGGGCACGGCCTCCTCGGGCTGCTCGGCCGAGTGCCGGTCGAGGCGATTGCGGACGAAGCCGAGGGTGTCGCGGGGATCTGTCATTCGGGTTCAGGCCGCGGAGAACAGGGCGCCGGCGCGCTCGATCAGCTGGGCGCGGGCATGGAACGGGTAGGGTTTGCGGGTCTCGAAGCCCCAGACCGGCCCCGGCCAGGCCGGGTCGGAGCGGAAGCGGCCGATTACGTGGACGTGGAGCTGCGCCACGACGTTGCCGAGCGCGCCCACATTGACCTTGTCGGGCTTCGACAGGGCCTGCATCACCCCGGTGGCGATGCGGGTCTCGCGCCACAGATCCGCGGCCTCGGCCTCGGACAAGTCGGTGATCTCGGAGACGTCCGGCCGGCGCGGCACCAGGATCAGCCAGGGAAACCGGGCATCGTCCATCAGCAGCACGCGGCAGAGGGCGAGGTCGCCCACCTCGACGGTGTCGGCGGCCAGGCGCGGATCGAGGGCGAAGGCGGACTCGGTCATGGACAGACGATGTAGCGCAGCTTGCGCCGCGGCGCGCCTCCCTCGGCCGCGGATCGATGACGCAAGGTGGGTGGTCTTCCGTTCCGTCAGAACGAGGGCACGGCGCCCTGACGGCCCGCCGCGATCGTGCCGACCGAGAGGGCGCCGTCCGGCCCGGATTGGGCGAACAGCGTGACGGCGGCCCCCGGCTCGAGCAGGGCCTTCTCGCCCGGCGCGATCGCGGTGACCGGGGTCCCGGCCGGGATCTCGAAGCTCGACTGGCCGCCGCCATAGCCCAGCGTCAGCCGGAGCGGGCGGCCGCCCTTCAGGTCGGCAACCCAGCCCGCCGTCAACGTCGCGCCCGGATCGGTATCCCAGGGCTGGGTGCCGGCCTCGAAGCCGCGCTCGGAGGGGGAGTACAGGGTCACCGCCTTGGCGCGGCGCGGCTCGGGCCCGGACGCGGCCAGCACGCTGACGTAGCTCTCGGGCTTGATGTTGCGCAGGGCCGCCTCGGTCACCGCGAAGACGCGGGTCCGCGGGTTCATCCGCAGGGTCAGGGTGCTGCCGCCGGGGCGGCGGATCTGGATGCGGTCGGCCTCCGCCCATTCCACGATGCCGCGGAACCGGGCGGTGGTCGGCTGCGCCCGGACCGCGGTCGCGGCAACGACCGTCAGCAGGGCGGCGAGGAGGAGGCGGCTTACGGATGTCGTCACGGGGATCCTGGTCCGGCTGCGGGGGCCGAACGCCAGGGGTGGGCGACGGTTCCCGTCGCGCTCAGTGCGCGAGCAGAACCGGCATGTCGGCATGGGCCAGGACGTGGCTGGTGACGCCGCCGAAAATCATCTGCCGCAGGCGGCTCTGGGTGTAGGCGCCCTTGATCAGCAGGTCGCAGCCGAACGCCTTGGCCTCGGCCAGGAAGGTCTCGCCCGGCGCCCGCCGGCCGGCCGGGAGGGCCCGGTGCGAGGCCGCCACGCCCTCGCAGGCCAGGGCCTGGGCGAGGTCCTGGGCGCTCGGCCCCGGCACCATGCCGCCCTCGACGCTGAGCACCAGCACCCGCTCGGCCCGGCGCAGGAACGGCATCGCGAAGGCCACCGCCCGGGCGGTCTCGGTGGAGCCGTTCCAGGCGATCAGGATCGCGTCGCCGAGCGTGGTGGGGGCGGTCGGCGGCGCCAGCAGGATCGGGCGGCCGCCCTCGAACAGGGCGGTCTCGAAGGTGGTCATGCGCGGGGCGTTGTCGGTCGTCCCGGGCCGGCCGACCACGGTGGCCGAGAACAGCCGGGCATATTGGCCGAGGAACGCGTCGCCGGTGGGCACGTCCTGCCGCCAACGGTAGCGCGGCCCGGCATCCGCGACCTTCTCGGGGATGCACAGCCCGTCGCGGGCGTGCCGCGGGATGCCGGCCCCGTCCATGAAGGCGACGAAGCGGCCGCCCGCCTCCTCGGCCTCGGCCCGGTCGGCCTCCTCGTCGCGCAGCCAGGTCATGCCGCCGACCATGTCGACCGGCACGTACTCGGCGAGGGCCGGTCGCAGGGACACACCCTCGATCAGGCTGCCGAAGCGGGTCGCGGCGAGCCGCGTCGTCTCGAACACGGAGGTCAGGCCGTCGTGCATCGCGACGGGAACGAGCAGGGTCTTCATCGCGGCTTCCTCCTCCGGTGCGTGAGGCTAATCCGCCCGGCGCCCGGGGGGAACCGGGGTCGGGGCCGCGCGCACACGGTTTTGCGCGTCCCGCGGATCGAGGACCGCTCTCGCCCATCGGGTCAGCGGCCGCTCGACGAAGCGGTGCACCAGCAGAGCGGCCACGACGCTGGCGGCGACCATCACGGCGAGGCCGCCCCACGGGTGCAGGGCCGGGGCGAGGCCGAGCCGCACGAGCGCTTCGCGCCCGAGCCGCAGGGCGAAGGGATGCACGAGGTAGAGGGCGTAGGAGGCGTCGCCGAGGACCACGAGACCGCGCACCGGTGCCGGCACCGCCGCGACCTGCGCCGGAGCGCGCTCCGGGCCCAGGGCCGCGGCCACCAGCAGACAGGCCGGCACACCGACGAGCAGCGGGCGCAGGACGCCGTCGCCCGCGCCCTCGCCGACGAGCAGGCGGGCGGCCAGGGCCAGCCCCACGAGCCCGGCGAAGGCGAGGCCGAGACGGAGCGTCCCGCTCGGCCGAAATCCCTCCCGGTAGGCGAGGGCGAGCCCGGCCCCCAGCAGAAACTCCAGCACGATCGGGTCCGCCCAGAACCGGATCGGCACCGGCAGCCCGGGTACCAGCAGGCCGACGGTCACCAAGGTCACCAGGGCGAGGGCGAGCCAGGCCACGGCGCCGCGCCGGCCGAAGCCGAGCCCGATCGCGAAGAGCCCGTAGAAGAACGCCTCGTAATTGAGGGTCCAGCCGAGCCCGTAGAGGGGCTGGATGGTGCCGTCCGGCCGGGCCGCCGGCCAGAACAGGAACCCGGCCAGGATGGTGCCGGGCGCCCTCAGCAGCGCCGCCGCATCCCCGAGAAGATCGGGTCGAACCATGGCGACGGCCAGGAACACCAGGCTCACCAGCCAGTAGAGCGGCACCACCCGGGCGGCCCGGTGGGCCAGGAAGCGGGCGCGTCCGCCCGGCGCGCCGAACAGATTCTTGCTCGCGTGCACGATAACGAAGCCCGAGATCACGAAGAACAGGTCGACCCCGCCCCACCACGGCAGCGCCGTACCGGGATCGAGGGCCGGCCCCGCGCCGCGGGCGGCCATCAGCCCGGCCTCGTGGCGCGCATGGTGCCAGACCACCATCAGGGCGGCCGCGGCGCGCAGGATCTGAACTTCGAACAGGATCACGGCGCTGCCGGCATCAATAGAATCCCCTCAATCCCGCTGGCTAAGCAAAAAATCAGCAGGAACCATAAGTCCATAGCCCCGTTGACGAACCAATTCGCGAGCATGTCGCCGCATGGTCTCGGCTGCGAGGTCTTGGCCCTCGGGAGAGGTCTAGGCTCCACCATCCGGCCCAGCGTGCCGGCTCGCGTTCCCATCACGTACTGAGGTCACAATGCTGAAGAAATACGCTGCCGCGTCCGCGCTCGTCCTGGCTGTGTCGACCCCGGCCTTCGCGCAAGACGCGAACGATTTCCGCCTTCAGTCGATGCAGGCGAATTCCTTCGAGATCCAGTCCTCGCAGATCGCCCTGTCGAAGTCGCGCAACCCGAAGGTGCGGTCCTACGCCCAGGAGGCGATCCGCGATCACCGCGCCGCCAACGTGGCGCTGGCCGGCGGCGAGACCAATTCCATGGCGGGCCGTGACCCGGGCCTCGGCGGCCTCGTGACGGCGCCGCTGTCGGTGGCCGGGAGCGCTGTCGGCGCCGGCGTCGGCGCGGCGACCGGCGTGGTCGGCGGCACCCTGGCGGGCGGCCCGGTCGGCGGCCTCGAGGGCATCGGATCCGGCGCCGCCAACGGCGCGCAGGCGGGGAGCCGCCTCGGCCGCGGCGATGCCACCGCCACCGGCGCCTCCACGCTCGTCCCGCCGAACGCGCAGCAGCAGGCGATGCTCGCCGAGCTGTCGGCGACCCCGGCCGGCCCGCGCTTCGATCGCCTCTATGCCAGCCAGCAGATCCAGGCGCATCAGATGTCGATCGCGATGACCCAGGCCTATGCCCAGGGCGGCCCGAACCCGGCCCTGCGCAACTACGCCCAGCAGGCCCTGCCGGCCCTGCAGATGCATTACGACCACGCCCAGCGTCTGCCGGGCGCCATGTAAGTTCGCGTATCGCCCGGCCTCGGCCGGGCGGCATAGGAAAAGGCGGCGGGTGCGAGCCCGCCGCCTTTTTCGTGTCTGGTCGCGACGCCGCCGCGCCAGAGGGTCTCGAAGGATGAGGCGGAGGTTCGGATATCCGGCGCGCGGATAGGTCGTCCCGCGGAGCCCCGTCTCGTCAAAGCGGTCTATGAGCCGGGCTCGACCGGATCGCGATCGAGCCCGGCGCTTCGCCTTGCGGCCGTCCCTCAGTCGCAGGCCACCGCGGTCGGCAGGACCTTGCGGCCGGCCTGGTCCACGGCGGGGTGGAAATCGCCGGTCTCGGCATCGCGCACCAGCAGCACGCCGTTGGCGACGCCGAAATGCGCCCCGTGGATGTTGAGCCGGCCGTCCTCGACCCGCTCCTTGATGAACGGGAAGGTCAGCAGGTTCTCCATGCTCTGGCTGACCATGGCGTGCTCCATCCGGGTCAGGTAGTCGGGCGCGCTCGAATCCCCGGCCTTGGCTTCGGCGGGAGCCACGAGCGAGACCCACTTGCCGATGAAGTTGCTGCTCGAGAGCGGCGCGGCCTTGTTGGCGAAGGCCTTGATGCCGCCGCAGGTGGCGTGGCCGAGCACGACGATGTGCTTCACTTCCAGCGCCTGGACCGCGAACTCGATGGCCGCCGAGGTGCCGTGATAGGCGCCGTCCGGCTCGTAGGTCGGCACGATGTTGGCGACGTTGCGGATCACGAACAGCTCGCCCGGGCCCGCATCGAAGATCGCCTCGGGGGCGACGCGGCTGTCGCAGCAGCTGATCACCAGGATCTGAGGCTCCTGGCTCTGGGCGAGCTGCGCGAAGCGCCGGCGCTCGGTCGGGAACCGGTCCGCCAGGAACGCGCGGTAGCCCTCGGTCAGGAATTCAGGGAACATGCAGTCTCCTCGAGTTTGGGTGATCTCGCAGGTGCGAGATCCGGGTCAGTGATCGTGCCAAGTCAGAACGTGCGGCCGGGTCGGAATAGTCCCTGCGGCAAGATCGGCCGCCAGGTCGGCGAGACCGGCCGGCTCGACGCGCTCGCCGCTGGCCCGGAGCTCGGCGAGGGGCCACCAGCGCGTCCCGATCACCGGGTTGTCCTCGGTCTCGGCGAGCCGGCTGGTATCGATCCGGTCGTCGGGCAGGCGGACCAGGAAGTAGCGCTCGCGCGCGTCGCGTGACTGGCGGAACAGGTGGAACGGGCCGTCGCAAACCGCGACCTGGGGGCCGATCTCGACATCGTCGCGGCCGATCTCCTCGCCCAGCTCGCGCCGGCAGGCGGTGACGTGATCCTCGCCGGGCTCCAGCCCGCCGCCGGGCATGAACCAGAACCGCAGCGGCTCGCCATCCGGCCCCTTGGCGTGGACCGACGCGTAGGCGATCAGCAGGATGCGGTCCTGCGGGTCGAGGACGATCGCCCGGGCGATGTGGCGGATCGGGGGGGGATTCGGTTCGCTCATGGGACTGAGCTAGAGCGCACCGGCCCGAACGGACACGGGTCGCGGTCGATCAGCAAGATGTGATCGGTCACAAGAGCTTGAGGCGACCGATCACGCCACCCGCACGGCCGGCGCCCAGATCACCACCGGCAGCCCGTGGGCATCCCGCTCCGGCGGGTCCGGCAGGGGCACCGCGCACCCATCGAGGATGTCCCGGGCCACCACCAGGGCGGCCAGCGCGTCGAGATGATCGTCGGCGGGCACGCCCTTCGCCCGGGCGTCGAGCAGGGCCGCCGGCAGGCCCGCCGCCGCGAGCAGGCTCCGGCGCAGGGCCAGGCCTTCCCGGGCCCGGACGCCCTTCTTCGGCAGCCCGAGGGGGCGCAGACCGTTGAGGGCGTGGAAGGCCACCTCCGGGTGGACCTCGTACACCCGCGCCAGCGCGTCCGGCTGCGCCCGCAGCAGCTCGTCCACGGCCCGGACATATCGGAAGATGTTGTAGCCCTGGATCGAGGGCGCGAAGGGCGGCTCGCTCGCCGCCCGCGAGGCGGCCTTGGCGGCGTCGTAGTCCGGCGCGTAGACCGCCGCCCTGGGCGGCATCGGGAAGACCGAGGACCGCGCGGGTCCGAGGCGGGCGCGGGCGGCCCGGTCGGCGGCCCGGCCGCCGCCGAGGATCCGGTCCGGCAGGCCGATCGGCACGTCGATGCCGACGATCAGGGGCTGCTCCGGCGCATCGAGCAGCGCCGCCACGTCGGGAAACAGCGCGCAGCGGTGCCGGCCGGGATCGTCGAGATCCAGCAAGGCCCCCGCCCAGGCGCCCCGGCAGCCATCGAGCCCCGCGACCCAGCGCGCCATCCCGTCCCCGTATCAATCTCGCCCCGCGATGCGTTCTTGCCCGGGACGCGGCGGAAAGCTATCGGCGACCCGAAGGGCGTCCCGCCGGCCCGGGAGAAGCGTGATGAGCGAGATCCGTCCCCGCCGCAGCGTGCTGGCGATGCCCGGCTCGAATGCCCGCGCCCTGGAGAAGGCGCGCACGCTCCCCGCCGACGTGATCCTGATCGACCTGGAAGACGGCGTCGCGCCGGGGAAGAAGGCCGAGGCCCGGGCGATGGTGGCCGCCGCCGTCTCGGGAGCCGGCTTCGGCCCGCGCGAGGTGGTGGTGCGGATCAATCCGCCCGAGACGGAGGACGGCGAGGCCGATCTCGCGGCGCTCGCGGGGGCGGGGGCCGCCGCGATCCTGGTGCCGAAGGTGCGCAGCTCCGACACGCTGATCGCGGTGGGCTCGCGGCTGCGCCGGCTCGGGGCGCCGCTGGCGACGCGGATCTGGGCGATGATCGAGACCCCGATGGCGGTGGTCAACGCCGCCGAGATCGCCGGCGCCGCCCGGGACGTGGACGGACGGCTCGCCACCCTGGTGATCGGCCCCAACGACCTGGTGAAGGCGAGCCGGATCCGCCCCCCGGGGCGGGCCGCCCTGCGTCCCTGGCTGATGACCGTCCTGGCCGCGGCACGGGCCTACGAGATCGAGGCGATCGACGGCGTCTTCACGGACCTGCGGGATGCCGCCGGCTTCGCGGCGGAATGCGCCGAAGGCCGCGATCTCGGCTTCGACGGCAAGATGCTGATCCATCCGAGCCAGATCGGCCCGGCCAACGCCGCCTTCGGGCCGGACCCGGCGGACATCGCCGAAGCACGCCGGGTGGTGGCGGCCTTCGACGCCCCTGAGAATCAGGCGCATGGGGTGATCGCGCTGGACGGGCGCATGGTCGAGCGCCTGCATGTCGAGGCCGCCCGGCGCACCTTGGCGTTGGCCGAGGCGATCGCGCGGCTCGGCGCGTGAGCGCGCTGCCGGAAGTCGGGCTGCGCCTCCTCGACCCCCGGCTGCCGGGCTGGGGGTTTCCACGCTGGGGCTCGGCGGCCGCCGCCGGCCTCGACCTCCATGCCTGCCTCGACGCCCCGCTGGTCCTGCCGCCGCGGAACGCCCCGGTCCTGATCCCGGCGGGCTTCTGCGTCTTGATCGGCAACCCCGACTGGTGCGGCCTGATCTTCCCCCGCTCCGGCCGCGGCCACCGCGACGGGCTGGTGCTCGGCAACGGCACCGGGGTGATTGACGCCGATTACGAGGGCCCCCTGATGGTCTCGGCCTGGAACCGCGACGACGCCAATCCGGTCCGGATCGAGCCCGGCGACCGGATCGCGCAGATGGTCTTCACCCGGGTGACCCGGCCGGTCCTGACAATGCTGGAGGACGAGTCCGCTTCGGGCTCGGGCCGAGGCGCGGGCGGGTTCGGGTCCAGCGGCCGTTAGGCGACGCGCGTCGAGTCCGGGACCGCGCGAGGCCACCAGCATATCCGGATCGCCGCCCCATCCCGCGTCTCCGCCGCTCCCCTCCCGACGCCTTGAGGTTGCGGGCGAGGATTGAAGTTTATCCAACGAATATATGAGATATTCTGTTTCGATAAATCAAATCAAATCTGCACTACATTCCATCCTCGAACACGCAAATCTATAATATATCATCTCTCTAGCTTATAATTTATAAAAACTAGGTTTTATTTCTTGCTCCAACATTTCGGCGCTGCTAGCGGCGATGTGTTGGCCCAACAATGATTCCCATGCCGATCCGCTCTGCGGAGAGAAGAATCGACCGCCGACATGGTTTCACGACTTGATCGGCGTCCGCTTCGTCATGACCTGCACGCATGTTCGCCACGTTGCACCTCTGGCAACGCTTCTCCTTCTGACGCACCACGCCGCTCTGGCGCAGGAAAGCTCGGGCCAGCCCGCGACAACCGCGGTCCAGCTCGAAACGCTCTCGGTCGAGTCGCGCAATCCGGCCGCGGGCCGGGTCGGGCAGGGGGAGGCGGGCGGCCTGCCGAAAGCGTTTTCCGGCGGCCAGGTCGCCCGCGGCAGCCGGCTCGGCATTCTCGGCAACCGGGATTACATGCGCACGCCGTTCAGCACGGCGAGCTACACCGAGAAGACGATCCGCGATCTCCAGGCGGTCAGCGTCGGCGACGTCCTGACGCGCACGGACCCGTCGGTGCGCGCCTCGATCGGCAGCGGCAACCGCTACGACGCGCTGACGATCCGCGGCTTCCGGGTCGACAACCGCGAGTTCGCCCTGAACGGCCTGTACGGGCTCGTGCCAGATTACCGGATCGACCCCGCCCCCCTCGAACGGATCGAGGTGCTCAAGGGTCCGGCGGCGTTCCTGTTCGGGACCTCGATCTCCGGCAGCATCGCCGGCACGGTGAACGTCGTCACCAAGCGCGCGGGCGACGAGCCGCTGAACCGGGCGACTATCGACTACGCTTCCACGACGCGGGGCGGGGCCGAGTTCGACGTGGCGCGGCGCTACGGCGACGCGAAGCAGATCGGCGTGCGGATCAACGGCGCGGGCCTGGGCGGTGCGACGCCGATCGACCGCACCGCCCAGCGCAACGGCGTCGGGTCGCTGGCCCTCGACTACGACGGCGACCGGTTCCGGCTGTTCCTCGACGTCATCTATCAGCACGACGCCTATGACGCCCAGACCCGCGGCGGCAATCCGGTGGAGGGCCTGCGCGTGCCCCGGGCGCCCGACCCGCGCCGGAACATGTCCCAGACCTTCGATTTCTCCCGGTCCGACAGCCTCACCACCCTCGGGCGGGCGGAGTTCGACCTGACCTCGGACATCACGCTGTTCGCGGCGCTCGGCGGCAACCGCTTCACCTACGACAAGCAGGAGAACCCCGCCTTCACCCTCCTGGATCGGACCGGGCGGACCAAGGTGAACTCGATCTTCCAGACCGGCGACACCGCGACGCTGTCGGGCGAGACGGGGGCCCGGGCACGCTTCGACACCGGCTGGATCAAGCACGAGGCCGTGTTCACCGCGACGTATCTCGACCAGGATCTGACGCTCGGACAGATCACCTACCCGGACTATGACTCCAACCTCTACGCGCCGGTCCGCCTGGCCTGGCCGGGGCAACCGAAGGCTGCCTTCCCCCGGGGTCGGTCGAGCTACAACCGGATGACGAGCTACGCCGTCGCCGACACGATGTCGGTCGCCGACGGGCTGGTCGAGCTGATGGTCGGCGCGCGCCGGCAGGAGATCGAGCTCGGGAGTTACGCCCCGGTCACGGGCCTCCTGAGCAGCACCTACGACAAGAGCGCGACGACTCCGGCCTTCGGCCTGGTGGTGCGGCCCACCGAGGTGCTGTCGCTCTACGCCAACGCGGTCCAGGGCCTGACGGCGCTGAAGCCGCCCGGCTCCGCGGTCAACGTCGCGCAGACCTTCCCACCGGCCCGGTCGCGGCAATACGAGATCGGGACGAAGCTCGACTTCAAGACCTTCGGGGCGACGCTCGCCGCCTTCCAGATCACCCAGCCGGCCGGCAACGTCGATCCCGTGACCCACGTCTTCAGCGTCGGCGGCACGCAGCGGAACCGCGGCTTCGAGGGCACGATCTTCGGCGAGATCGTCCCGGACCTGCGCGTCATCGCCGGCGCGACCCTGCTCGACGCCCGCTGGCGCCGGACCCGGGGCGGTCTCTACGACGGCAATCCCGCCACCGGCGCGCCGCGCTTCCAGGCCACCGCGGGCCTCGAATGGGACACGCCGGTCCTGCGCGGCCTCACGGCGATCGCCACAGTCGTCTATACCGGCGCGTCCTATGCCGGCACGACGTTCACCAACCTGCCCTTCTCGAAGATCCCGGACTGGACGACCCTGGATCTCGGCCTGCGCTACGCGACGCTCCTGCAGGACAGGCCGGTCACGCTGCGGGCGACGATGAGCAACGTCACCGACAACCACTTTTGGATCGCCAACCCGAACGGCGCCCTCATTCTGGGCGCCCCGCGCACGGTTTGGCTGTCGGCTTCCATCGACTTTTGAGAGGCCAAGCCGTCATCGCGAGCGGAGCGAAGCGACCCAGCGCAGCGCGCGATCCCAGGAGGGTGCGTAGCCCTGGGTTGCTCGCTGCGCTCGCAATGACGGGGGCAAGCGTGGGCCGGATGCTTCAGGCGCCGGACCATCTCAATCCAGCACCTTCCCCATCCGCCCGGCGAGATCCTGGATGAACTGGAAGGCGGTGCGGCCGGAGCGCGAGCCGCGGGTGGTAGCCCATTCCAGCGCCTCGGCGCGCAGGCGCTCGGGCGGCAGGTCGAGGCCGTAGCGCTCCGCATAGGCGCGGATCATCGCCAGGAACTCGTCCTGGCTGCATTTGTGGAAGCCGAGCCAGAGACCGAACCGGTCCGAGAGGGAGACCTTCTCCTCCACGGCCTCGCCGGGATTGATCGCCGTCGAGCGCTCGTTCTCGACCATGTCGCGGGCGAGCAGGTGCCGGCGGTTGGAGGTGGCGTAGAACAGCACGTTGCCGGGCCGGCCCTCGATGCCGCCGTCGAGCGCGGTCTTGAGCGACTTGTACGAGGTGTCGTCGCCGTCGAAGGAGAGGTCGTCGCAATAGACCAGCCAGCGATGCGGATCGGGCCGCAGCAGCGCCATCAGGTCGGGCAGGGCCTCGATATCCTCCCGGTGGATCTCGACGAGCTTCATCGGCCGCGCCCCCGCGGGCCGGCGGGCGTTGATCTCGGCATGGGCCGCCTTGACCAGCGAGGACTTGCCCATTCCGCGGGCGCCCCAGAGCAGGGCGTTGTTGGCCGGCAGGCCGCGGGCGAAGCGCTCGGTGTTCTCGATCAGCGTATCGCGGGCCCGGTCGATGCCGGTGAGGAGGCCGATCTCCACCCGGGCCACCTGCGGCACCGGGGTCAGCCGCCGCTCGGGCCCCCACAGGAAGGCGTCGGCGGCGTTCGGGTCGAAGGCCGGCGCCGCGGGCGGCGCGGCCCGCTCCAGCGCGGTGGCGATCCGCTCCAGGAGCGGCATCAGGGTCTCGAGGCTCGTCATCGGATCGGGGGGTTTGGCTGCCGGATCGGTCGAGCAACCGTACTACGGCGTTCGGTTACGGAAATCATCCGTCTCGGGGCGTTCCGAACGCGAAGCCGAATCGGGCGTTGGACCTTCCGCGAGGGCGGCCCGGTTCGGCCCCGGGAGGGCGCGGATGGAAGCGGGACCGACGATCCGGATCGCCCAGGTCGGAGCTTACGTCTTCACCGTCGATTTCGGCGCCGCTCTGCCCGGCCTCCTCACCGACGAGGCGCCCCCGATCGGCGGCGGCACCGGTCCGGTCCCGGAGCAGATGCTGATTGCCGGGGTGGCGAACTGCCTGTGCGCCAGCCTGGTCTTCGCCCTGGGCAAGTTCCGGCAGGACGCTCAGGGCGTCGCCGCCGAGGCCAGTTGCCGGGTGGCGCGCAACCCGGAAGGCCGGCTGCGGATCACCGGGATCGACGTGCGCATCCTGCTCGGCGCAGAATCCGACGCGATGCCCCGGATCGACCGGGTGCTGGAGCAGTTTCAGCGCTTCTGCACGGTGTCGGAGAGCGTGAAGGCCGGGATCCCGGTCGCCGTCACGGTTGAGGATGGCGGCGGGCGGCGCCTTGCATGACCGGCCCCGGGCCGGATCTCGAATATCCCGCGGGCGAAGACCGCCGCGCCGCTTTTCTGCGGACGGGATGATCCGCCCTTCGCCCCGAGACGTTCCCACTCTAGCCTGCACAGGAGCGACGCATGGCCCAAGACAACCGGGACGCTGCAACCGAGCCGGGGGCGCTGGCCCAGCTCTTCAACCAACGCGCCAATGCCGGCGATGTCGAGGGGCTGGTGGCGCTCTACGAGCCGGGGGCGGTCCTGGCCGCCGGGCGGGTGGTCGCCACCGGGCATGACGAGATCCGGGCCTTCTACGCCAACCTGCTGGGGCGCAAATCCGACTTCCCGGCCCCCGAGACGCTCGAGCCCGTGCGCAACGGCGATCTCGCCCTGACCTTCGCCCGTCTGCCCAACGGCACGCTCTCGGTGGAGGTCGCCCGGGCGCAGCCGGACGGCACCTGGCTCTGGGCGATCGACCAGCTGAAGATCGCGCCGCCGAAAGCCTGAGGGCGGCCCCGCGCTTGTCCCGCCGGACGCGATGCGGCAAAGCGGGGGCCGCGCGCCCCGAGCCTGCGCGCCGATCCGAGCCGACACGATGCACGACATCCGCGCCATCCGGGACAACCCGGACGCCTTCGACCGCGACCTCGCCCGCCGGGGCCTCGCGCCGCTCTCGGCCGAGCTGATCGCCCTCGACGAGGCGCGGAAATCGTCCGTGTCGGCGGCCCAGGCCAACCAAGAGCGGCGCAACGCGCTCGCCAAGGAGATCGGCGCCGCCAAGAAGGCCAAGGACGAGGCCCGGGCCGCCGCCCTGATGGCGGAGGTCGCCGCCCTCAAGGCCGCCGAGCCGGCGCTGAAGGCGGCGGAAGGCGAGGCCGACAGGGCGCTCGCGGAAAAGCTCGCCGCGATCCCGAACCGCCCCAAGCCCGACGTGCCCGACGGCGCCGACGAGCACGGCAACGTGCTCTACCGCAGCCACGCCTCGACCCGGGAGCGCCTGACCGAGGGCAAGGAGCATTTCGAGCTCGGCGAGGCCTGCGGGCTGATGGATTTCGAATCCGCCGCCAAGCTCTCGGGCTCGCGCTTCGTGGTGCTCAAAGGCCAGCTCGCCCGGCTGGAGCGGGCGCTCGGCCAGTTCATGCTCGACCTGCACACGCAGGAGCACGGGTATCTGGAAGTCGCGCCGCCGGTGCTCGTCAAGGACGACGCCATGTTCGGCACGGCGCAGCTGCCGAAATTCGAGGACGATCAGTTCGCCATCGTCGACGGCTCGTCCCTGAGGAAGGTCTACGACGCTCTGTCCGCCACTAAGCCCACGGAAGCGGACCGTCATGGCGACGCCCTCGGCGAAGATGTCCGCGCCGGAATGGAGCAGGGGCGGCGCTGGCTCATCCCCACGGCGGAGGTGCCGCTGACCAACCTCGTGCGCGAGTCGATCCTGCGCGAAGAAGAATTGCCCCTGCGCTTCACCGCGCTCACCCCCTGTTTCCGGGCCGAGGCCGGGGCGGCGGGGCGGGATACGCGGGGCATGCTGCGCCAGCATCAGTTCAACAAGGTCGAGATGGTCTCGATCACGACGCCAGAGGAATCGGCCAACGAGCACGAGCGGATGCTCACCTGCGCGGAGGCGGTCCTCAAGAAGCTCGATCTGCCCTACCGGGTGATGACGCTCTGCACCGGCGACATGGGCTTCGCCTCCCAGAAGACCTACGACATCGAGGTCTGGGTGCCGGGCCAGCGCACCCACCGCGAGATTTCCTCCTGCTCGGTCTGCGGTGAGTTCCAGGCCCGCCGCATGAACGCGCGCTACCGGGGCAAGGACGGCAAGCCGGCCTATGTCCACACGCTGAACGGCTCGGGCGTCGCGGTCGGCCGCGCCCTGATCGCCGTGATGGAGAACTACCAGAACCCGGACGGGAGCATCACGATCCCGTCGGTGCTCCACCCCTATATGGGCGGGCTCAACCGGATCGAAGGGGCCCGCTGATGCGCATCCTAGTCACCAACGACGACGGCATTCACGCGCCGGGGCTCGCCACCCTGGAGGAGATCGCCCGGGAGCTGTCCGACGACGTCTGGGTGGTGGCGCCGGAGAGCGACCAATCCGGCGTCTCGCACTCGCTCTCGCTGAACGACCCGCTGCGCCTGCGGCAGGTCTCCGAGACGCGCTTCGCCGTGAAGGGCACACCGTCCGATTGCGTGATCCTCGGCGTGCGCCACATCCTGGGCGAGCACGGGCCGGACCTGATCCTGTCGGGGGTCAATCGCGGCCAGAACGTCGCCGAGGACGTGACCTATTCGGGCACGATCGCGGCCGCCATGGAGGGCACGATCCTCGGCATCCGCTCGATCGCCCTGAGCCAGGCCTACGGGGCCGGCGGGCGCAGCGCGCTCAAATGGGATTGCGCCCGCGAGCATGGCCCGAAGGTCGTCCGCAAGATCCTGGAGACCGGGATCGAGCCCGGCATCCTGATCAACGTGAACTTCCCGGATTGCGAGCCGGCCGACGTGCAGGGCGTCGCGGTGGCGGCGCAGGGCTTCCGCAACCAGGCGCTGCTGTCGATCGATGCCCGGGTGGACGGGCGCGGCAACCCGTATTTCTGGCTGGCCTTCGCCAAGGCCCGGTTCGAGCCGGGCCACGGTTCGGACCTGAAGGCGATCGCCGAGAAGCGGATCTCGGTGACGCCGCTGCGCCTCGACCTCACGGACGAGCCGACCCTGACCCGCTTCGCGCAGGCCTTCTCGGCGTGATCGACCTGGGCGGCCTCGAGGAGGCTGCCGGCAACGCGGCCTTCGTCATGGCGCTCCGCGGCCGGGGGATGCGGGACACCGCGATCCTGCGGGCCATGGAGCAGGTCCCGCGGGAGCCCTTCGCCCCGCCCGCCCATCGCGCCCAGGCCCGGCGCGACATCGCCCTGCCGCTGCCCTGCGGCGCCTCGATGACCGCGCCCACCCTGGTGGCGCAGATGCTGGCGCTGCTGCGGGTCGAGCCCGGGCACCGGGTGCTGGAGATCGGCACCGGCTCGGGCTACGCCACGGCGCTGCTGGCCAAGCTCGGGGCCGGCGCGGTCCTGAGCCTGGAGCGCTACGCGACGCTCGCCCGGGAGGCCGCCGCCCGGCTCACCGCCCAGTCGGAGGTCCATGTCGTCCAAGCCGACGGCCTCGCGCCCGAACTGCCGGATGGCGGCTTCGACCGGATCCTGGTCCATGGCAGCGTCGATTCCATCCCACCGCACTGGCGCGCGGCCCTGGAACCGGGCGGGCGCCTGGTGACCGGGCTCATCCAGGACGGCCGCTGCCGGATCGCGACCCTGGCGACCCCCGAGGCCGAGCCGGACCTCGGCCCGCCCACCCGCCTGGCGGCGCTGGTGCCGGGGTTGGCGCGGGCGCTGTGAGGCCGATGCCTTGCATCGTCGCTCACGACCCGCCATCCTACCGGCATGTCGGTCGACGCACCCTACATCGTGAGGCGTGAGGAGCCGCGGTCGGACCTTCGGGACCTGGACCGGGTGGCCCTGACGGCGCCCGCGACCACGGACGACGGCGTGACCATGGAGCCGGGCACCGAGGGAACGGTCGTCGGGGTCTGGCGGGACGGGGAAGCCTACGAGGTCGAGTTCGCGCACCCGATGGGTGCCCTCGCGACGGTCGAGGCGAACGACCTGCGCCTGGTGAAGCGCGGACCCGCTTGAGCCGCCCGGACTGGCCGCGAAGCTGGTCGCTCGACCCGCGCAAGATCAGCAGCTACCTGCTGGATGAATCCCATATCGAAGGCGGTCCGAAGGCGCGCTTCTTCAAGCGTTTCGGTTTCGGGACGCACGATCCCCTCGCGCTCTCATCCGCCCTTCTGGATCATCCGGCGGAAAGCACCTTCGCGGGTGAGACGATCTCAGGCCGCGGCGACGTGAAGGTGATTTTCGAGGGCCTGATCGTCACACCGGACGGACGCAACCCCCGGGTCCGCACAGTCTGGCGCCTCGACGACGCGCGCAACGCCTACTTCGTCACCGCAGTGCCACTGACCTGAGCCTCAGCGTGCGATGGCCGGGCCATATTCTCAAAGGCCGGGCCCGACCCGAGTGACGCAGGAAGCCAAACAGGCGACCCCTCAGGCTTTGCTTCCGCTGGGAAAAGCGTCGCTGCTCTGAAGAGCGTATGCCACGCCGTCATTGCGAGCGCAGCGAAGCAACCCAGGGCAGCACCCGATCACAAAACGTCGCGCATCACTGGGTTGCTTCGCTGCGCTCGCAATGACGGTGCAGGTCCTTCGACAGAAGGCGAGAGCAGAAAACCCGACGGGGTTCACCCGATCCGGCGCGAGGCCCGCCACAGCCGCCACAGCCTCCGCCAGCGCGGCAGGTCGGTGATCGTGTTGAGCGGGTCGTAGCTCGCCCGCTCCATCGTCGCGAGATAGGGCTCCACCAGGGCCACCGGCAGGAACGCCGTGCCGGCGAGCGGCGCGATGGTCGGGCGGGCGGCCTCGAAGGCCTTGAGATGGGTCCGGGCGAGGTCGCGCAGGTCGGCGCAGGCCCGGCGCAGGCCCGGGCCGCCGCGGCCGCTTGTGATGTCCTCGCGGGTGACGCCGTAGCGGCCGAGCACGTCGGCCGGCAGGTAGACTTGGCCCGAGCGGGCGTGCCAGGGCAGGGCCCGGAGCAGGCCGGTGAGGCCGTAGGCCACGCCGGCATGGCCGGCGGCCCCGGCGCCGCCCGGCTCGGTGCCGTTGCCGATCACCAGGCTCGCCAGACGGAACAGGGCCGAGGCGGTCTCGCCGCAATAGCCCTCCAAGTCGTTCACCCGGGGCATCGGGTCCTCGTAGAGATCGAATACCCGTGCGTCGATCAGGTCGACGAAGGGCTGGCGCAGCAGGCGGTTCACCCGGATCGCCTCCTCGAGGGCCGCCGCCACCGGGTTGGCGCGGACATCGCCCCTTGCCTCGCCCTGGAGCGCGTCGCGCCACCATTGCAGGCGGATCTCCCCGGCCATCGGGTTCGAGGCGGCCTCGCGCACCCGCGCGATGGTCAGGCTGAAGGCGTAGAGGGCGAAGAGGTGCGGGCGGGCGGCGGCCGGGGCGAACAGGGTCGCGTAGTAGCGGTCGGGGTCGCCCTCCCGGACCAATTGCTCGCAATGGGCCTGCGCGAAGGGCAGGCCGGTCTCGGCGGGCTTGTCGTCGACCTCCGGCATCAATCGACCACGATCAGGGCGGCCGCGACCTTGCGGTTCTCGGCCACCAGGATGTTGTAGGTCCGGGCCGCCGCCCCCGTCTGCATCACGTCGAGGCCGACGCCGGCATCCTTGAGCCAGCCGCGCAGGGACGGGTCGATCGCCGCGATGTCGAGGCCGGTGCCGACCAGCAGCAGCTCGATCCCCGCCGCCTCGGCCTGGACCGGCCGCAACGCAGTCCGGTCGATCGCCTTCGGGGAGGTCACGTCCCAGGCGCGCACCCCCGAGGGCAGGAGCAGGAGCGAGCCGCGATGCGACATCCCGGCGAAGCGGAAGCCGCCATTGCCGTAGGTGTCGATGATGTGGCGCCCCGGCACGAAGCCGGAATCGAAGCTTTTCGGACTCGGCTGCTCGGCCATCTCGGGAAAAAACTACTCCGCGGGTTGCGGGACGCCGGAGCGCTCGGCCGCCGCCCGGGCGCCCGAGAGCATCAGCCCCAGATAGATCAACACCGGAGTCGAGACGAAGATCGCCGAGTAGGTGCAGATCACGACGCCGCAGAGCATCACGATGGCGAAGCCCTTGATCGCCTCGCCGCCGAACAGGACCAGCGCCAGGAGCGACAGGCCCGACGAGATCGAGGTCATCACGGTGCGCGACATGGTCGAGTTGATCGACAGGTTCAGCAGGTCGACCGTGGGGATGGTCTTGTAGCGCCGCATCAGCTCGCGGGTCCGGTCGAACACCACCACGGTCTCGTTGAGTGAGTAGCCGACGATGGTCAGGATCGCGGCGATCGAGGTCATGTTGAACTCGATGCGGGTGATGATGAACACGCCGACCGTCAGCACGATGTCGTGGAGCGTGCCGACGATGGCGCCGAGCGCCAGCTCCCGCTCGAACCGGAACCAGAGGTAGAGCAGCACCGCGACCACCGAGAGCACGACGCCGAGGGTGCCGGACTGGACCAGCTCGCCCGAGACGCGCGGGCCCACGGTCTCGGTGCGGCGGAAGTCGTAATCGGCGTCGAAGGCGGCGTGCGCCTTGTTCATCACCGCGGTCTGGCCCTGCTCGCCGGGCTGGAGCGGCAGGCGCACCAGCACGGTGCCCTGGTTGCCGAGTTCCTGCACCTCCGGCTCGCCGAAGCCGAAGCCCACCGCGGTGTGCCGGATCGCGGCCACGTCGGCGGTGCCGGACTTGGCCTGCAGCTCGACCAGGGTGCCGCCCTTGAAGTCGATGCCGAAGTTCAGCCCGATGGTGAGGAACAGCACCACGGTGGCGAGCGACAGCACCGCCGAGAGCGGAAAGGTCAGCCGCCGGAAGCGCATGAAGTCGAAATGCGATTCATCGGGCCAGAGGCGGAGCAGGCGCATTTTTTTCGGACCTAACGTGTGGGAGATGTCAGCACCGGCACGATCCCGTCCCACCCGCGACCTCATCCTGAGGTGCTTGCGCCCCGCGCAAGCCTCGAAGGAGGCCTCCAGGCTGCGCGCGGTCCCTGGATCCCTCCTTCGAGGCCCGCTGGCGCGGGCACCTCAGGATGAGGTTCGGGGTTTGGAGCGGCGGATCACACCGGCGGCGATGCATCTCCCGAAAGGAAGTTCATTCAGAACGGCAGGGCCTTCGGCCTGAACGTCTTATACCACACCGCGATCATCATCCGGGTCAGCGTCACGGCGGTGATGACGGTGGTCAGGATGCCGAGGATGAACACCACGGCGAAGCCCTTCACCGGCCCGGAGCCGAGGAAGAACAGGATCAGCGCGGCGATCGCCATGGTCGAGTTCGAGTCGATGATCGTCGCGAACGCCCGGTCGAACCCAGCCTGGAGCGCGGAGATCAGCGAGCGGCCGGCATGGCTCTCCTCGCGCATGCGCTCGTAGATCAGCACGTTGGAATCCACCGCGGTGCCGATGGTGAGCACGATGCCGGCGATGCCCGGCAGGGTCATGGTCGCCTCCAGCACCGACATCAGGCCCAGGATCAGCCCGACATGGACCATGAGGGCGATGTTGGCGATGAAGCCGAAGGTCCCGTAGGTGGCGAACATGAAGCAGACGACGAGGCCCGCCGCCACCAGGGTCGCGAGCTTGCCGGCCTGGATCGAGTCCCGGCCGAGGCCGGGGCCGACGACGCGGCGCTCGACCACGGTGAACTTCGCCGGCAGGGCGCCGGCCCGGAGCAGCACCGACAGGTCGTTGGCCTGCTGAACCGTGAAGTTGCCGGTGATCTGGCCCGAACCGCCGGTGATCGCCGAGCGGATCACGGGGGCCGAGACCACCTCGTTGTCGAGCACGATCGCCATGCGCCGGCCGACATTCTCGGAGGTCGCCTGGCCGAAGCGCTGCGCGCCGCGCAGGTTGAATTTGAAGCTGACCATCGGCTCATGCGACTGCTGGTCGAAGGCCGGCTGGGCGTCGGTCAGCTCGCCGCCATCCGCCATGACCCGGCGCTCGACCGGGACCTTGGCGCCCTTCTCGTCCTTGGAGGGCAGCATGTCGACGTCGCCCGAGGGGCTGTCGGCCAGCATACGGAACTCGAGCTTGGCGGTGGAGCCCAGCAGCTTCTCCAGCCGCTCCGGGTTCTGCTCGCCCGGAACCTGGATCAGGATCCGGTCGGCGCCCTGCTGCTGGATCGAGGGCTCGGTGGTGCCGGTGGAATCGAGCCGGCGGCGGATGACCTCGATGCCCTGGCTGACCGCCCGGCGGGTGCGGTCGGTGATGCCGGCATCGGTGAGCGTCAGGCGGATCACGCCGCCGGGCTGCTCGGTGATGTCGAGGGTGCGGGCAGCAGTCTGGCCGATCGCGCTGGTGATCGGCAGCGACAATTCCTGCAGCTTGGGCAGGACCTTGGCCCTGGCCGCGTCGTCCGCAACCTTCACCTGGACGCCGCGCTGGAGCAGGCCGATGCCGCCGTCGGCGCGGACATTCTCCTGCTGGAGCGTGCGGCGCACGTCGTCGCGCAGCGCCTTGGCCTGGGACGCGATCAGCTCGTTCTGATCGACCTCTAGCAGCAGCTGCGAGCCGCCCTGGAGATCGAGGCCGAGCACGATGCCCCGGGTCGGGACGATCCAGGTCGGGAACCAGGACGGCAGGCTCGCCACGAAGCCCTTGCGCTGCTCGGGCGTGAAGAAGCTCGGGACCGCCAGCATCAGGCCGATCAGGATCGCCGCGAGGGTCGTGATGATCTTCGCACGGGAGAAGCGCAGCATCGGCCGGAATTTTCTCTTTCGGGCCGGCGGGTTACGCCGGCCGCTTCACGGGGGGTGTCAGGCGGCCTTGGCCGGGCCGCCCTTGGCGCGGACCTCGGAGATCATCGTCCGCACGACCCGCACGCGGACGTTCGGGGCGATCTCGACCTCGATCTCGGGCTGGTCGTCCACGGCCTTCACCACGCGCCCGACCAGGCCGCCATTGGTGACGATCGTGTCGTCCCGGCGCACCGCCCGGATCAGCGCCTGGTGGTCCTTGACCCGCTTCTGCTGCGGTCGCAGGATCAGGAAATACATGATCACGAAGATCAGGACGAACGGGATCACCTGAAAGGCGATCTCCGCTCCGCCAGCGGCCGAAGCGGCCCCTTGCGCGAAGGCGGGGGTGATCAACGAGCGTCTCCTGCGATTGGCACGCAGGCCTGCCGCCGGATACGGCGTCCGCAGACCTGTCTGAAAGCGCGCGGACTATAGCCAGGGGCTTCCCGAAAGCAACGCCCCGCGCTCAGGCCGTCACAGCAGGCCGAGCACGGCCGCCGCGAAGGCGTCCGGCGCCTCCTGGGGAACGTTGTGGCCGACCCCCGCGACGATGGCGCGCCGGTAGGGCCCGGTGAAGTGCCGGGCATCGGTATCCTCCGCCGGGGGCGGGCCGACGCCGTCGTCGGCGCCGAGCAGCGCGACCGATGGGACCGTGATCTCCGGCTGGGCCGCCAGGAGGGCCTCGATCTCGACGAGCGCCGGGTCACCGGGGACCAATCCGAAGCGGTGGCGGTAGGAATGGACCACCACTTCCACGAAATCCGGGTTCTCTTCGAAGGATCGGGCGGTGCGGGCGTAGGTTTCGTCGGAGAATTGCCAGGTCGGGGACCAGAGCCGCCATAACAGGGCGCAGAATGACGCGCGGTTGGCCGCAAGCCCGGCGCGGCCGCGCTCGCCGTGGAGATAGTACTGGTACCACAGCCTGTGCTCGACGTCCGGCGGGGCCGGATTGCCCGCGGCCGGGATATTCTGGATGTTGTAGGCCACGCCGCCGCTGACCAGCCCGGCCGCCCGGGCCGGCCAGAGCGCGGCCACCACGCAGGCCGCCCGGCCGCCCCAATCGTAGCCGGCGAGCACGGCCCGCTCGATCCCGAGGGCATCCAGGAAGGCCAGAAGGTCGGCGCCGAGGGCCGCCTGCTCGCCGGAGCGCAGGGTGGCGTCGTCGCGGAACCGGGTCGGCCCGTAGCCCCGCAGATACGGGATCAGGCAGCGTACGCCGTCCGCGGCAAGGCGCTCGGCCACCGCGTCGTAGGCGTGGATGTCGTAGGGGAAGCCGTGGAGCAGCACGGCCGGCTTGCCGTCCGGCGGGCCGACCTCCCGGTAGGCGACGTCGAGTACACCGGCCTGCACGCGCTTCATGGATCACGCCCTCGATGACGACGGCATCCTATACGACCCCCGCGCAATTGCCGCATGCGCTCTTGCCGGCGGCCCGATCCGCCCGACCTTGGGCGCGGTGACGGAACCGGGGGACACGACGCGATGGGCCTGCTCGACGGTGTGAAGACCATGATCGGCGACGTGGTCGCGGCGGCCGACCGGGCGGTCGTGAGCACCGGCAGCGGCAAGCTCGCTTTGGCGCTGGCCAAGTTCTACCCGGGCGGCCTCGTCGCCTTCCTGGACCGGCTGCGCGAGACCGGCCACGGCGAGGCCGTCGAATCCTGGATCGGCCCCGGGGAGAACCGCCCGGTCCCGGTCGAGGCTGTGGCGCGATGCCTGCCGGATGCGGTCACCGAGCGGCTGGCCTACGACCTCAACCTGCCCGCCGGGCGGGTGGCGACGGCGCTCGCCGAGTTCCTGCCGGCCGCGGTCGCGGCCCAGAGCGAGGATGGCCGCCTGAAACCGCAGCCGAACTTCAGCACGCAGGTGCGCTGACAAAGAAACGGCGGCCCCTCCCGGGACCGCCGCCTCAAACCGCGTCGTGTCGTCTCAGTTGCTGGCGAGCTGGGACATCGGGTCCACGGGCGAGCCGCCCTTGCGGATCTCGAAGTGCAGCTGCGGCGAGGTCACGTTGCCGGAAGCGCCGGACTTGGCGATGGTCTGGCCGCGCTTGACCTTGTCGCCGGGCTTCACGTCGATCTCGCCGTTATGGGCGTAGGCCGAGACGAAACCGTTGGCGTGGCGCACCAGAACCAGCTTGCCGTAGCCCTTCACGTCCGAGCCGGCATAGGCCACGGTGCCTTCCTCGGCGGCCTTGACCGGCGTGCCTTCCGGCACCGCGATGTTGATGCCCTCGTTGCCGGAGGTGCCGTAGCCCGAGATCACCCGGCCCTTGGCGGGCCAGCGGAAGCTCTCGGACGGGGTCGCGTCGGCGACCGACCCGGTGGCGGCGGGCTCGGGCTTGGCGGGCGCCGCGGCGGCGGCCGGCTTCGGCGTCTCCTTGACGGCGACCTTCTCGGGCTTCTCGGCGGCGGCGGCCTTCTGGGCCGCCTCCTTGGCGGCCTTCGCCTCGGCGAGCTTCTGGGCGGCCTCGGCCTTCGCGGCCGCCTTGGCCTCGGCCTTGGCTTCCTGGGCCTTCGCCTCGGCCTTGGCCTTCGCGTCGGCCTTCGGATCGGCCTTCTTCTCGTCCGCCTTGGCGACCTGGCCGGGGCGGACATGCTGCTTCTTGTCGGCCTCCTTCACGGACGCCTCCTTGCGGGACTTCTCCTCCGCGGCCTTGCGGGCGGCGGTATCCCGGGCGAGCGCCTCCTTGCGGTCCGCTTCCTTCTCGGCGGCGGCGCGCTTGGCGGTTTCCTTGGCTTCCTCGCGCTTGGCCTCCTCACGCTTGGCGGCCTCCTTGGCCTCCTCGCGCTTCGAGGCGACCTTGGCCTCCACCTGGCGCGCATCCTCGCGCTTCTCCTCGGCGGCCCGGGCCGGACGCGCGGTCATCGGGGCGGCGGCCGGGTTCAGACCGGAGGCGTTGTAGACCGGGATCACGATCTGCCGGCCGGGGGTGATCTGGCTGGCATTGGACAGGCCGTTGGCCGACAGGATCGCGGAGGCGGGCACCCCGAAGCGCGTCGACATCTGGTTCAGGCTGTCGTTCTTCGACACGGTGATCTGCGTGCCGCCCTGCGCGCTCCAGCCGGGGGTGCCGGTGGAGGCGACGCGGGTGGCCGGCGCGGCCGCCGGGGTCGGGGCCGGGATCGCCGTGGCGGCCGGGCGGGGAGCCGCACCGGGGGCGCCGAGCGCCTCGGACTGGATCCGGCCCGTGCGGATCGCCGGCGCCGGCTTGAGGCCGCCCTCCGGCAGGCTGCCGGTGGCGGCAGGCTCCGACGAGAAGGGGTTGGAGAATGGGTTGCTCAGGCGCGATGCGTCCGAGGAACAGGCGGCGGCACCGCCGCCGATGATGCCGATGAGGGCGACGCGCGACAGCGTCCGTAACCCTCGACCCGTACCACGCACCCGCATCGACGCACCCGTTTGCCTGACGCAACTTGATGCCCCAATGAAGACGGATTCAGGTTAAGCAACCGTTCCCGTCCGGCATATCCGTGACGCCGTCGCGCTCTGTTCGACAGGTCGTCAAAGTCTTCGCGGGATGAACCGCGGGGGTATGACCGTGCCTTTCCCGGCCCGGCCGCGACCCCACATCGCAATGATGTTTACCATTCGCGCCACCCGCGACAGCCTCGCCGACCTGCCCCGGATCGAGACCGCGCGCCTGTCGATCGCGGCGTTGCGGCCCGAGGATGCCCAGGATCTGCGCCGGCTCACCGATGACCCGGCGATCACCGCGGCGGTCGATTTCCTGCCGGCTCCGTTCACGGTGCGCGATGCCGAGCAGTTGATCCGCAGCGGCGCGCGGGGCCAGGACCGTTTCCTCGGGGCCTGGGCGCGCCCCGCGGGGGCGCCTGAGACGGGCACGGGGACCTCCCCGGACCCGGCCGGGCCCGACCTCGTCGGCGTGGTCGGCACCCATCTGCGCGGCCCCGGGGCGATCGAGATCGGCTACTGGATCGGCGGAGCGGCGCGCGGGCGCGGCTACGCCTTCGAGGCGGTCTCGGCGATCATCGGGCTTCTCGTCCGGCGTTTCCCGGCGCGGATCATCGTGGCGGAATGCCGCCCCGGCAACGTCGCCTCCTGGGGGCTGCTTCAGAAGCTCGGCTTCCGCGACACCGGGGAGGAGGGGCATCGTCCCGGCCGACGCCTGCTCCGGAGGAGCTGAGCGGCACTCGGCGCGATCACGCCGGCCCGGCGGGCAGCCTCCCGGCCGGTGCCGTCAATTCGCGGCCTGCGCCGCCTCGGCGGGCGCCGCCGCGACGGGCTTTTGCCGACGCTTCTTCTTGTGGCCGTCGACCCTGATCAACCGCTCATCCTCGGACACGCGCTCCACCAGGGCAAAGCCGTGCAGCTCGGCGAGGCAGGCCAGATCCTTCGAGTGCTCCTCGGTCAAGGCGTAGAAGGCGGCCCGCACGATATCCTTCTTGGTCGCATCGGGATGCTTCTCGCGGACGGCCGCGCGCAACGCCTTCGGCGTCATGCCGGGCGCGGCGACACTCCGCAACGTGTCCGACAAAGCCTTGATCTGCGGCATTTCCAGATGTCCTCAACCCACTCATGCACAATAGGCAAAGGACAATACGTGACTCCGCGCCCGCATCGCAAGTTCCGCGCGCTCAGCGACGCGGATGAACCGTTCGGTTGTCGGAGATCTACGTCACGAAATCTATCAGGATAGAGATATCCTATATTTGAACTTACAGAGGAAGTCGGAATTCGACCCGGTCCGCGCGATGCATGCGCATTTGTCTTCGCGCATGAAAAAACCCCCGGGCGGCTGCCCGGGGGTCGTCGAAAAGCCCGGCCCGGAGGCCGGTCCGGAGAATCGGATCAGAACGTGATACCGGTCTCGACCATGTAGCGGTCCTGCGAGGTGCGGTTGCCGTAGCGGCCGAAGCCGGTACCGGGCGCGATCGTCCCGCCGTCCAGGACGGACGCGCGCGTGATGCCGCCGAGCTCGACATGGGCGTATTCGACCCGGAAGAAGTAGCGGTCGAACGTGAAGGTCGGCGTGACGGTCACCGAGAAGGCGTTGCTGCCGGGGCCGAAGCCGAGCAGGTTGGGGGTGGTCCCGCCGCGTACGCCGGTCTGCTCGGTGTACTCGACGCGCCCGGCCAGGGAGAAGATGTCGTTGAAGGAGTAGGCGGCCAGAAGGGCGCCGCCGTAGGTCGACGCGCTGCTCGTGATCCCGACGCGCTCATCCCGCTCGACATTGGTGAACTGGAAGTAGGGCGAGACGATCCACGGGCCGTTCGCGTAGGTGTAGTTGATGTTGAAGATGCCGCTATTCTGCTGGAAGTTCGGGGTGGCGAACTGGTAGCGCGGGCTGCGGTCGAGGGCGTTGGTGCGGCCGAGGTTGAGGCCGCCGTTCACGCCGATCGTGTTGTAGTCGTCGAGCTTGTAGGCGACGTTGCCGGTCAGCCAGCTGATCTCGTTGGAGAAGAAGCCGTCGGTGCCGGCGAGCGAGACCGAGAGCGGGCCGCTGCTGTAATTGACCTGCACGCCGTGGTTGATGAAGTTCTCCTGCACGAACAGGAGGCCGCGGTTGATGTTCAGGTTCTGGTAGGTGAACAGCAGCTCCGTGCCGATCAGGGTGAACATCCGCCCGCCCTGGACCGACCATTCATCGTTGATCTGGATCCGGCCGAAGGCCACCGGGACCGGTCCGAACAGCAGATCGGTCTGGGTGAACGTCCCGAGGGTCGGGAAGCCGAGCTGCGGGATCGAGTAGGCGCCCGCCTGAACGTAGAACTGGAACGCGCCTTCGGGCTTCTGGATGATGCCCTGGAGATTCGAGAAGTCGACCCGCGCCGAGCGGTCCCGGTCGTTCGGGGCGGCGGGCGTCGAGAACGACGCGAACGGGTTGGTCTGGGTATAGGCGTAGCCGGTGACGGCGCCGCCGACATAGAGATCCCCCAGCGGGCCGGCCGAGAAGCAGGTCGGGTTCGGGTTGGCCTTGATGACGCCGCCATAGGCCGGGCCGATCAGCGTGGCCTTGCAGGGCTCGGCCGGGGGCGGCACGGGCACGGGGGCGGGGGCTTGCAGGTCGGCCGCGAGGATGCCGGTCGAGGAGAGCAGCACGGTGGCCAAGCCGGCCAGGGTGGATCGCTTCAGCATGATGTCGCAGCTCGCTGGAATTGGTTCCCGGTCAAGCTGACACCGGCCCGCCGATGACACAAAAGCAAACAAATGGCACTTGCCTAGTTTTTAGTCATTCTTGCAGGGCCGCCGCGGGTCTGCAGAGAAATGTGGCTTTGTCGCCACAACAGCTTGCCCAGCGCCTGCGCGAAACGTCTTAAGGAAGTGCGACGCCGGCGCGAACTCGGCCCAATAGTGACGAATCAATCCCGCGGGCCGATCGGATCGCAGCGAAACCCGCCGAACTCCCCGCGGGCCAGGCGCTGAGCTAGAGCCGGCAAGAACAGCAGCGCCTCCTCGGCGAGGCGCCAGGGCGGATTGACCACGATCAAGCCGCTGCCGCACAGCCGCGTCGGGTCGTCCGGCCGGTCGATCAGCAGGTCGAGGCGCAGGGCCGGGCGGGGCAGGGCGGCGTCGAGGTCCCGGACCATGCGGTCGATCGCGGCCGCATCCTTGATCGGGTACCAGGCCAGGAACAGGCCGGTCGGCCATTTCGCCACCGCCCGGGCTAGGTGGGTCCCGAGCCGCTCGATCTCGCCCGGCACCTCGTAGGGCGGGTCGATCAGCACGAGGCCGCGCCGCTCCGGGGGCGGGATCTGCGCGTTCACCGCCGTCCAGCCGTCGAGGCTCAGGACCTTGGTGCGCCCGTCGCGCTCGTAGCGCTCCCGCAGGGTCGCGGCGTCCTCCGGGTGGAGCTCGACGAACACGCCCTTGTCGCCGGGCCGCAGGGCCTCGCGGATCACCGCGGGCGAGCCGGGATAGGCGGTGGCGCCGTAGCGGGCCTGCACCGCCGCCACCGCCTCCCGGTAGGGCGCGAGCAGCGCCTCGATTTCGGGCGCGAAGGGTTCGTCCATGCGGCCCCAGCCGTCCCGCCACTCGCCGGTGCGGGAGGCCTCGTCGGCGGTCAGGTCGTAGACGCCCAGGCCCGCGAAGGCGTCGAGCGCCCGGAACGGCTTGTCCTTGAGGCAGAGATGGGCGAGCACCCGCGCCAGGACGAGGTGCTTGAGCACGTCGGCATGGTTGCCGGCGTGGAAGGCGTGCCGATAGTTCATGGCGTCGCCGTCAAGCGGATCCCGCGGCCCGGGTCCAGCCTCGAACCGCGAAAACGGTCAAAAAAGTCAGCGGGCGGCGTCGAGGGTGATTTCGGGCGCGCGGCAATTGCCGCGGGCGACCTCGGGGCAGGGGGTGAAGCCGCGCAGGTCCTTGGAGAAGCAGATCCGCACCTCCTGCAGCTGCCCGCGGGTGCAGGTCACCGCCATCATGTCCGGGCGCAGGCCGCGATTGGCGGCGACGAATTGCCGGGCGATCTCGATCGGCGCCAGGCTTTGCGGGGCGCCGCCGCCCTTCAGGCCGTCGGGAATGGTCACGGCGAGGCGCGCGTCGCGGGCGGCCTGAAAGTAGCGGGCCGGGTCGAGGCCGGAGCAGGTACCGTGGGCCCGCCATTCGTGCCGGGCGAGGCCCTCGCTCGGATAGACCTGGCCGGCCACCTCGAGCGCCTGCCGGGTCGGCGCCCGCTCCACGGCTGAGCAGTTCTGCGGGTAGCCGCGGGTGTATTGCGGCCAGAGCCCGTGGACCACGAAGCCGAGGCCGCGGCCGGGGGTGCATTGCACGTCGTTCCGGCGCTCGCCGACGCCCGCGCAGTAGGTCGGCGACCACGACAGGGCCAGCACGTAGAAATCGAACGCGCCCGGCTCGCCCCGGCGGCTGAAGCCGCCATAATCCTGGGCGGCGGCCGGCCCCGCGAGCAGCAGGCCGGCCAGGCAGGCGGCGCGGACGCGCATGATCAGGGCCGCGCCATCCGGCAGGCGGTGGCGTAGGCGTAGGCCAGGTCGCGGTCGAGGCCGTGGACGCAGAACTCGACGCCCCAGGTCGCCCCGATGATGCCGAGGCTCTCGCGGACCGAGTAATCGACCTTGCGGCGCACGCCGTCCGAGGTGGTGACGGTGGCCGAGCAGAACCGGCGCGGATAGGTGTCCAGCCCCCAGGGCCGCCAGGCGGTGCGCTCGATCGTGTCGAAGGACCGGATCGTCATCGACGAATTCCAGTACTTCGCCTCCTTCTCGGCGAAGTTGGTCGAGACCCGCTCCAGCACGCTCGGATCCTGGCAGCCCGGGATCTGGGCGTCGAACGGGAAGATCCGCTCCTCGGCGGGCTCGATATCCTCCCGGGCCGAGCGGGCCAGGGCCGGCTGCGCGACGGAGAGGAGGGCCAGCCCGAGGGCCAGGCTGTGAAGGATCGGGCGCATGGCGCGTGCCTCAACGGGGGTGCTGTCCTGCATGCGCGAGACGATGGCCCCGCCGGGGCGCCAGTCAAGCTCTCGCATGCAAACAGGCACGCTTTAGCCGATCTGTGCGGCTCGGCCGCTACAGGTCCGGGCCTCTTTTCGAGTCGCCGAAGACCGACCGTCTCAGTAGATCGGCCCCGTGCTCGGCGGCGGCGCGCCGAGCTGCAGCGGCTCGTCGTAATCCTGCGCCGGCTCCTCGGGGGCGGCGGCGACCCGGGGGGCGGGGCGGACCGGCGGCGCGGCGGTGTAGGCCGAGGCCGCGGGCAGGCGGGCCGGGGCGCGGGCGACCTGGGTCGGGCTCGGGGCCTTCGACATCGGCGCGACGCCGTAGGGATCGTCCTCCTCGATATCCACCGGGGCCTGCGGGGCGGCCGGCTGACGCGGCGGCGGCAGCGGGCGCGACAGGGGCCGCTCGGCCCCGGTCACGAGCTGGGGCGTGAACTTGATCAGCGGCTGGCAGATGCGCTTGAGGCCCCGCGGGTCGTGCCGGGCGAGGTCGACATGGATGTGGTCGTAGTGGAACACGTTCGAGCCCGGGGCCAGCACCGTGGTGAAGCGCTGGCAGGCGCCCAGGAAGATCTCGCGCAGGAAGCCCTGCTCGGCCTCCGTCCCGCGCCAGCCGCCCTTGATCGTGATGACGTGGCCGTCGGCGAGCTTGATCGACATCACGTCGATGGCGTTGCCGAAGCCGTGCTCGGAGAGCTTGGCGCCGGGCTGGTTGTTGCGCCCCCGGCAGGAATAGGAGCCGGCGTTGATCTCGGCCACCGGCACGCCGAAATACAGGTTCGCGGCGGGCTGGATCGTGTCGGCGAGCCAGGCCTCGGCCTCGGCGAGTGCCGGGCAGCCCAGCGTCATCCGCTGCTTCATCACCACCGTGCCGCCGGCCAGCCGCGTCACCCGGAAGGGCTGCTGCATGCCGCACGGGCCCGGCCCGTCCATCGCCGCGATCGGCGTGATGAACTCGGTCGGCTCGACCAGTTTCTTCGCCAGGCAGACTTGCTCCGCCTGGTCGCGCCACGGGTCGCGCCGCTCGAACCGGTTGATCGAGCAAGCGGTGAGCCCCGCGCCGAACAGCGCCAGGGCGGAGAACAGGGATACGCCACGCCACATGACCCAGACGATGCGCACGGTCGCGTAAAGCGTTCGTCAACGCCGATTCGCGAATGGCCCGGCCTGTGGCCTTCGAGAACCGCCCCCGGTCGCCATGCGGTCGGGGGCGGTTCTCAACCCTCGATGTCACGCGCTCGCCGAGGCCGAACCGGCCTCCACTTCGGCGGCGAGCGCTTGAGTTGACAGCGACCCGGCCCGGGGACTGAATACAGTATGCTGTCAATCCTCGACCTCCGCGCCCGCATCGAAGCCGGCACCCTGACGCCCGCGGGCGCGATCGACCTATGCCGCGCGGCCCTCGCCGCGCGGGAGCCGGAGCTGCGGGCGCTGGTCACCCTGGACGACGACCCGGTCATCCCGGATTCCGGGCCGCTCGCCGGTATCGCGGTCGGCGTGAAGGACATCATCGACAGCGCCGGCCTGCCGACCCAGATGGGCTCCGCGCTCTATGAAGGCTGGCGGCCCCGGGGCGATTCCGCGGTGGTGGCGCGCCTGAAGGGCCTCGGCGCGGTGGCCCTGGCCAAGACCACCACCACGGCGTTTGCGAGCAGCGACCCGACCGCGACGGTCAACCCGCACGATCCCGGCCACAGCCCGGGCGGATCCTCGGCGGGCTCGGCCGCCGCGGTGGGGGCGGGGCTGCTGCCCCTCGCGCTCGGCACCCAGACGGCGGGCTCGGTGATCCGGCCGGCGAGCTATTGCGGCTGCGCGGCGGTGAAGCCGTCCTTCCGACTGATCCCGACGGTCGGGGTGAAGACCTATTCCTGGGCGCTCGACACGGTCGGCCTGTTCGCGGCCGGTGTCGCGGATGTCGCCCACGCCCTGGCGCTGGTCACCGGCCGCCCGGAGATCGCCCGGTGCGAGCCCGGCTCGGCGCCGCGCATCGGCCTCGTGCGGCAGGATTTCGCCGAGGCGCCGGAGCCGGAAGCCGAGGCCGCCCTGGCCCGCGCCCGGCAGGCGGCCGAGCGGTCGGGGGCGCAGGTCACCGACCTCGCGCTGCCGCCGGAGCTGGCGCTCGCCTGGGAGCGCCACCGGATCATCCAGAACTACGAGGGCCGGCTGGCTTTGGCCTGGGAGTACGATTCGCATCGCGACGCGCTGCCGCCGCGGGTCCGGGAGCATCTCGATGCCGGCGCGGCGATCGCGGCCGCGGAATACGACGATGCCCGCCGCCATGCCCACCGGGCCCGCCGGGTGCTCAAGGGCCTGTTCTCCGAGTACGACGCGATCCTGACCTTCTCGGCCCCGGGCCCGGCCCCCGCGACCCTGGCCTCCACGGGCGA
Source organism: Methylobacterium brachiatum (assembly GCF_900113845.1). NCBI lineage: Bacteria > Pseudomonadati > Pseudomonadota > Alphaproteobacteria > Hyphomicrobiales > Methylobacteriaceae > Methylobacterium > Methylobacterium brachiatum. The sequence goes on from NZ_FOQW01000013.1 coordinate 161,409, forward strand.
TCCGCGCTTCAACCAGCTCTGGACCCTGATGGGCGTGCCCTGCGTGAACGTGCCGGTGCCGGGCGAGCGCCTGCCGGTGGGCGTCCAGGTGATCGGCCGCTTCGGCGACGACGGCCGGGCGCTGGCGGTGGCCCGGATGATCGAGGACGCCCTGCGGGGGTGACGGGTCGCCGGCGCCGCGCGCACGTCCGAAACCCGCCTCCGCTCACAGCTCGGGAAACTCCTTGGCGACGTGGTCGATGAGGGCCCGTACGGCGGGCGGCAGGCCGCGCCGGGTCGTGAAGACGAGATGGACGATGCCGTCCTTGCTCCGCCAGTCCTGGAAGATGCGGACCAGCTTGCCGGAGGCCACATGCGCCGCGCAGGCATGGTCGGGCAGGAAGGCGACGCCCAGCCCGTCCGCGGCCGCGTCGCAGAGGACGGCGTAATCGGCGCAGGTCATGCGCGGCTCGTGGCGCAGCACATGCACGGCCCCGTCGTCGCGCTCGAGGGTCCAGGTGACTTCGCCCGCCTCGTCGTTGGTGCCGAGCGTCGCGAAGGACGCGAGATCCGCGATGTCGGCGCCGAGCTGGCTCGCGGTCTGGGGGCTGGCGACGAGTATCCAGCGCGAGTTGCCGAGCACGCGCAGGGTGAGGGAGGCATCGCTCGTCAGCGCGCGGCGAACGCGCAGAGCGAGGTCGACCCGCTCCTCGATGAGATCGACCGCCCGATCCGTCACGACGAGCTGGAGCTGGACCTTCGGGTAACGGGCGAGGAAGCCGCGCGCGATCGCGGATATCACCTTCGCCAGATTCGCCGGGCAGCTCATCCGGATGCGGCCATGCGGCTCGACCTGCGCCTCGGCGACCAGCGCCTCAGCCCGCTCCGCCTCCAGCATCATCGCGCGGCAGCGCTCGTAGAAGCTCTGCCCGACCTCGGTGACGCGGAAGCGCCGGCTGGAGCGCTCGATCAGCCGCACACCGAGCCGCGCCTCCAGCGCCGAGATGCGGCGGCTGAGCTTCGATTTGGGCTCGCGAAGCGCCCGCCCGGCGGCGGCATAGCCGCCATGGGCCACCACCTCCGCGAAGTAGACGTAGTCGTTGAGATTGTGGCGCATCATCGTTCCTTAAATGGAACGCTAAGTGCCAGATTTGCCCTCTGCAAGGATCATCGTTGTCGGCGCATCTCTCTCGGCATCGGCCGCCGCGCCGCTGAACCGAAGGGAACGACGATGACCAACCGATTTGAGAACAAGGTGGTGGTGGTGACCGGCGCCACGAGCGGCATCGGTCTCGCGACCGCCAAGGCCTTCTCGCAGGAAGGCGCGTCCGTCTTCATCACCGGACGCCGTCAGGATGCGCTGGACGCGGCCGTGACGGCGATCGGCGGTCGCGTGACGGGCGTGCGCGGCGACATGGCGACCTTCGCCGATATCGACCGCCTCTACGATGCGGTCCAGCAGAAGCACGCGCAGATCGATGTCGTCTTCGCCAATGCGGGTGGCGGCGGGTTCGCCCCGCTCGGTGCCATCACCGAGGAACAGTTTGACCAGACCTTCGACACCAACGTGAAGGGCACGCTCTTCACCGTCCAGAAAGCCCTTCCGCTCCTGAAGGATGGCGGCGCGATCGTGCTGACCGGCTCGACCGCGGGGATCGAGGGGACGCCCGCCTTCAGCGTCTACTCGGCCAGCAAGGCGGCGGTGCGCAACTTCGCCCGCAGCTGGATCCTCGACCTCAAGGATCGCGGCATCCGCGTCAACGTCGTCAGCCCCGGCGCGACGCGCACGCCGGGCCTCGTCGGCCTGGCCGGCGAGGATGCGGAAAAGCAGCAGGGCCTTCTCGACGCCCTGGGCTCGCGGATCCCGCTCGGGCGTGTCGGTGAGCCGGAGGAGATCGCCAAGGTGGTTCTCTTCCTGGCTTCGGACGCGGCGAGCTTCGTCAACGGCGCCGAGTTCTTCGTGGACGGCGGCCAAGCGCAGGTCTGACCGAACCGGGCGAGGCCCGGGTCGATCGCGCCCACTGGTCCGGTCGCCGGCTCCACCGAGCGGCTCCAACCCACGCTAAGCCACCCGGAAGGGGTCCTGGCGCGGCCGCTGCCCGCGTCCCCGCCCGAGGGCTGGGCCGACATTCCGGTTGACGAGGCCGGCGGGCAGCAACATGCTTGCGCGCCATGCCCAGGAACCGGCCCCTCTGTGACCGACGCCGACGTCGCTGCCCCCAAGCGGCGGCTTCTCGGGCTGCGCGTCGATCCGTGTCCTTCCGCGTCGTGACGGCCTCACCGTAGGCCCCGCCCGCCGGACCGGCCCAGGCCCGCGTTCCTGAACCTCCGCAGCCCTCGGCTCCGGGGGTTTTCTTTTGCCCGAACTCCAGAAGGACACCACCATGAGCCTCCGCGTCGGCATTGTCGGGATCAGCGGGTTTGGCGGCGGCGAGGCGATGCGCCTGATCGCGAGCCACCCGTCCTTCGAGTTGGTCTACGCCGCGGGCGAGGGCAGCGCCGGCAGCCGCTTGGTGGAGCGCTTTCCCGGTGTCCCGGCCAAGCTGGCGGAGCTAAGGATCGAGCCATGGGACCCCGAGGCCCTGCCGAAGCTCGACGTGCTGTTCGCGTCGCTGCCCACGGGCATGTCGGAAGCGGCGCTGGCGCGCGTCCCCACGGACGTGAAGATCGTCGATATCGGCGGCGACCACCGCTACGTCGCGCATTGGGCCTACGGCCTGGCCGATGTCTGGCCAGCTCAGATCGCGGGCCGGACCCGCGTCGCCAACCCGGGCTGCTTCCCCGCGGCGACGCTGACCGCGCTGGCCCCGCTGCTGGCCGAAAGGCTGATCGAGCCCGGCAACATCGTGATCGACGCCAAGACCGGCCTCTCCGGAGCCGGCCGGGGCGGCGCCGACAGCCGGTTCGGCTACGCCGAGACCAACGAGAACCTCGTGCCCTACGGCCTGCTCGACCATGTCCACATGCCCGAGATCGCCGAGACGATCGAGCGGCTGAGCGGCGGCAGCGCGGCCGGCCTGGTGTTCACGCCCCATCTGGTGCCGATGACCCGCGGCATCCTCGTCACGATCTATGGCCGCGGCCAGGCCACCACGAGCCAGTGCCTGGACGCGGCCCGGCGCTTCTATGCCGGGCGGGCCTTCGTCCGCGTGACCGACAGGCCGCCGCAGACCAAATGGGCGACCGGCTCGAACCTGGCTTTCGTCAGCTATGCGGCCGATCCCGCGCGCAACCTGGTGATCGCGATGGGCGTGGTCGACAATCTCGGCAAGGGCGCCGCCGGTCAGGCGGTGCAGAACGCGAACCTGATCTGCGGCCTGCCGGAAACCGAGGGGCTGGACGGCGCGCCGATCTGGCCGTGACGGCGGCGCGCCGCGCGCCTCAACTGCTCGGCTGCTCGTGCAGCGTGTCCTCGACGTAGAGCTGCTCCAGCAGGACCTTGATCACCGCCATCAGGGGCAGCGCCAGGGCGATGCCCCAGAGGCCGAAGATCACGCCCAGGATCAGCTGGCCGGCGAAGATCGTGGCCGGCGGGATGTCCAGCGCCCGCTTCTGGATGAACGGCGTCAGGCCGTAGCTCTCCAGGCACTGCACCGCCAGGTAGACGCCGATGGAGCCGATGACCGCCTTCAGGCCCGAGGCCAGGGCCGCCAGGATGATCACGAGACCCGCCACCAGCGGGCCCACCGTCGGCACGAAGGCCAGCAGCCCGGCCTGGAGGCCGAGGATGAGCGCGCCACCGATTCCCAGGAAGGCGAGCCCGGCCCAGGTGCAGACGAAGATCACCGCCATGATGATCAGCTGGCCGAACAGCCAGTGCCGCAGGGTCTCGCCGGCGCCGTCGAGGACCTTGGCCGCGCGGCGGCGCTTCTGCGGGGGCACGAAGCGCAGCACCCCGTCGCGGTAGGCCTCCGGGTCGGCCGCGAAGGCGAGCCCCAGGAAGGCGATCACCAGCAGGTTTCCCAGCGCGTCGAACAATCCGAGGATCACGGCCGCCGCCGGCCCGAGGACGCTGCCCGCATCGGACACGATCGAGCTGCTGCCCTTGAGCAGGCCGTTGGCGAGGCCGCCGAGACCGCCCTCCCGCTGGCTCGCGTCGGTGGAGCCGTCCTTGCCGCCGCCCTGCGGGGCGAGGCTCGGCACGTCGATGCCGCGCTCGGACAGCCAGCTCGACACGGTGCCGGCCTGGTCCTTGATCGTGGTGCCGAGGTCGCGCCCCTGCTGCACGATGGTGGCGCCGCCATAGGTCCCGAAGCCGATCGCCGCGACCGCGACCGCGAGGCTCGCGATGGTCAGGCGCACGCCCCTGGGCAGGGGCAGGACGCGGCCGAGCCCCCGAGTCAGGCCGTCGAGGAACACGCCGAGCAGCACGCCCGCGAAGATCAGGAGCAGCGTGCCCACCGACATCCAGGCGAGCGCCAGCGCCGCCGTGAAGCAGACGACGGCGATGCCGGAGGCCGCCAGCGGCAAGGCGCCCTGCCAGGGCCCGACCGGGCCGTCCAAGTCCCGAGATTGACCGTCCGTCATCACCGCTCCCGTACCGCGGGCTCACGAACGCCGCGGGCCGGCCATGGTCAAGTGTGGCTCTCTATCAGCTTGTGTGCGGTGCGCCGAGACCGGACGGCGTTTCGCGCGTTGTCCGCCCGCGCAGCCGCTCCCGCAGGGAGCCGGGCGCCCCAGGAGAGACCGCGTGAGCAGCAACGAGCCCCATACCCGTTCCCTCGGCCCCGGCCGGACCGTGGATACGGGGGACCAGCTCAGCAGCGTGGTTCTCCTCGGCCTGGCGATCGCGGGCGGCCTCGCGGCCGTGCTGCTCAACGCGATCCTGTAGGCCGGATCAGCGCCAGCGCTCGGCCGCCGCGTCGTCGTGGGCGGCGGCCTCGACCCAGCCGCCGGTGGTGCCGTCGGCCAGGTGCTCGCGCTTCCAGAACGGGGCGCGGGTCTTGAGATAATCCATCAGGAAATCCGCCGCCTCGAAGGCCGCGACCCGGTGGCTCGAGGCGGTCACCACCAGCACGATGCCGTCGCCCGGCGATACCAAGCCGTGCCGGTGGATCACCCGCAGGGCCTGGAGCGGCCAGCGGGCGACGGCCGCCTCGGCGACCCGGAGGATCTCGGCCTCGGCCATGCCGGGGTAATGTTCGAGTTCCAGGGCGGCGAGGCGCCCGCCCTCGTCCCGGCACAGGCCCGTGAAGGTGACGATCGCGCCGGCCCGGCCGCCGAGTTCGGCGCCGATCCGGGCGATCTCGGCGGCGGTGTCGAAGGGCTCGGCCTGGATGGCGACGCTCGGGGCGGGGGCATTCATGGTCGGGTCCAACGATCCTCGTCCGGCGGTCTTCGGGCGGCGCGGGATGCTCCCGCGCCTGTCACACCCGGCCGCGCCTCTATATGGCACGCTGAGCCGCATTCGCCCGCGGGCGTGATCGGTTGGCAACCGGCGGAGAAGGATGACCGTGTGACCCCCGACCTGATCCTGCCCTACGCGGGCGTCCTGCCGGATTTTGCGAGCCGCCCGGTCTGGTGCGGGCGCGGCAGCACGGTGATCGGCGCCGCCCGCATCGGCACGCAGGCCTGGATCGGCGACGAGGCGGTGATCCGCGCCGACGGGCAGGCCATCACCCTCGGGGACCGGTTCTGGCTCGGCCACCGCTCGACGGTGCATATCGCCACGCTCACCCACGGGACGCAGGTGGGCGACCGGGTCACGGTCGGGCGCAACAGCGTCGTGCATGCCTGCACGGTGGGCTCCGACGTCGTGATCGAGGACGACGTGGTCATCCTCGACGGGGCCGAGATCGGCGACCACGCGGTGATCGAGGCCGGCGCGACCGTGTTCCCCCGCATGAAGCTCGAAGGCGGCCACGCCTATGCCGGCAGCCCGGCGCGGCCGAGCCGGCCGGTCGGCCCGGACGAGGTCGCCGAGCGGGCCGAGCGCCTGCGCGAGCGGATGGGCGACGGCGCGGCCGCCGATCCCGGGCAGCCGCCCGAGGTTGAGGACAGCGTGTTCGTCGCCCGCACCGCGCGCCTGCGCGGCCGGGTCAGCCTCGGGGCCGGCGCCAGCGTGCTGTTCTGCTGCGACCTGAACGCCGAGGTCGGGCCGATCGTGGTCGGGGCCGACACCAACATCCAGGACAACACCGCGATCCGCACCCGGGCCGAGGGCGTGGTGATCGGGCGCGACACGACCATCGCGCACAACGTCCGGATCGCCGATTGCCGGATCGGCGCCCGGGCGCTGATCGGGATCGGCGCTACGGTGGCGCCCGGCACCTTGATCGCCGACGACGTCATGCTGGCGGCCGGCGCCACCACGGATCCCGGCCAGATCCTGGAGGCCGGCTATCTCTGGGGCGGCCGCCCGGCCCGGATCCTGTCCCCCCTCGACGCCGAGAAGCGCGCGATGATGATCCGGATCGTCGAGGGCTATTGCCAGCACGGGCGCGAGTATCGGGCCGCGCAGGCGGGGGCGGGTTAGGACCGTCTTGCGCCTCTTGTGGCCGATCGATGAGCCCGGACAGGGCACGGGAATCGCTGTGCGAACGTCCTTGCCGGCGGGTTATTCTGTAACTACGATATTGCCGTGCATATGGTCTGGGATGAGCGCAAGCGCGCGATCAACCTGCGCCCCGAGCCTGAGGGGCACGGTCTCGATTTCGTCGATGCCCGCGACCGTTTCGAATGGGACAGCGCCGTCATCGTTCCGACCTATCCGGGACCCGACGGCCGCCCGCGATTCATCGCCATCGGCTGGCTCGACGAGCATTTGCGGGCGCTGGTGTTCTCGCCGCTCGGGACGGAGGCGGTGACGGCCATCAGCCTCCGCCCGGCCAGCCGCAAGGAGAGGAGCCTCTATGACCAAGCGTAAGGCGGGCCCGATCAGCGACGCCGAGGAGGCCCGGATCCAGGCCGCGATCGCCCGCGATCCGGACGCACCGGAGGTCACCGACGAACAGGCCGCGCAGGCACGTCCGGCCTCCGAAGCCCTGGATCCGGCACTCTTCGCGAGACTCTCGCAGCGCGGCCGTCCGAGATCGGAGACCCGCAAGAAGCTCGTGACCCTGCGGCTGCCGCCGGACGTGATCGAGGGCTACCAGGCCACCGGCCCGGGCTGGCAGGTGCGGATGGGTGAGGTTCTCGCGGCCGGTCTCAAGACCGGCCTGCGCGGTCGCAAGCGGACTGCGTGACGCGGGCGGGCATCGCCCCCGTCACGCCAAGATGACCAGCGCAAAAAATCAGTGCTGCAGGATCTTCGACAGGAAGGTCTGGGCGCGCTCGGAGCGGGGGCTGCCGAAGAAGTCCTCCTTCTTGGCATCCTCGACGATCTCGCCGCGATCCATGAAGATCACCCGGTCGGCGACCTTGCGGGCGAAGCCCATCTCGTGGGTCACGACCATCATGGTCATGCCCTCCTTGGCGAGCTCCACCATCACGTCGAGCACCTCGCCGACCATCTCGGGGTCCAGCGCCGAGGTCGGCTCGTCGAACAGCATCACCACCGGGTTCATGGCGAGCGCCCGGGCGATTGCCACGCGCTGCTGCTGGCCGCCCGAGAGCTGGCCCGGGAACTTGTCGGCATGGGCGCTCAGGCCCACCCGGGCCAGCAGGTCGAGGCCGCGCTTCTTCGCGTCCTCGGCGCTGCGCCCCAGGACCTTGCGCTGGGCGATGGTCAGGTTGTCGGTGATCGACAGGTGCGGGAACAGCTCGAAATGCTGGAACACCATGCCGACCCGGGAGCGGAGCTTGGGCAGGTTGGTCGCCTTGTCGGCGACCTTGGTGCCGGCGACCGTGATCTGGCCCTTCTGGAACGGCTCGAGGGCGTTGACGCACTTGATCAGGGTCGACTTGCCCGAGCCCGACGGGCCGCAGACCACCACGACCTCGCCCTTGGCGACCTTGGTGGTGCAATTCGTCAGCACCTGGAAGTCGCCGTACCATTTGCTGATGTTGTCGATGGCGATCATCGTCTCGCCGGGCGCGGCATCCGGCACGCCGGCGACGAGGGTGCCGGGCTGGAGCCCGGCATCCCGGGGGGCGTGGGCGGCGTCGGCGACGGGTTCCTTGACGGACGGGGCCGGCATCGGGGTCGAGGTCATGGCGCGGACTCCAGTGTCGGTCAGCGGATGATGGCGACGCGGCGCTGCAGGCGACGCACCAGGAACGAGGCCGTGAAGCAGATCACGAAGTAGACGATGGCCGCGAAGATATACATCTCGACGAGGCGGCCGTCGCGCTGGGCCACCTTCGAGGCGGCGCCCATGAAGTCGGTGAGCGAGAGCACGTAGACCAGCGAGGTGTCCTGGAACAGCACCACGGTCTGCGTCAGCAGCAGCGGCAGCATGTTGCGGAAGGCCTGGGGCAGCACGACGTTGGCCATGGTCTGCCAGTAGTTCATGCCGAGCGCCAAGGCCGCCCCGGTCTGCCCCTTGGGGATCGACTGGATGCCCGCGCGCATGATCTCGGAGAAGTAGGCCGCCTCGAAGGCCATAAAGGTAATCAGCGCCGACGGGAAGGCGCCGACCTGGATCGGGGTCGAGGCGCCGGTCAGGTAGGCGCCGATATACGGCACCAGGAAGTAGAACCAGAAGATCACCAGCACGAGCGGCAGCGAGCGGCACAGCTCGACATAGCCCTTGGCGATGTGGCTGAGCCCCGGCACGCTCGACAGCCGGGCCATCGCCAGCAACGTGCCGATGATCACGCCGCCGACGGCCGCCATGGCGGTGAGCGTCACCGTGAAGACCATGCCCTGACCGAACAGGTAGGGCAGGGACGAGAGGATGACGTTGAAGTCGAAATTCGAGAGCATCGGGGCCTGTTCGCGGTGGCCGTGCGCCGGCGGAGCGGGAAGGTCGGGGGGCGGGCCGGCGCCTCAGCGCTGGCCCGGGATCGTGACGGCGCGCTCCAGGAAGGTCGCGGCGGTGACAACCACGAGGTTGATGATCACGTAGAGCAGTGTCGCCGCCGTGAACGCCTCGAACACCTGGAACGAGAATTCCTGCATCGAGCGGGCCCGGGCGGTCAGTTCCAGGAGGCCGATGGTCAGGGCCACGGAAGTGTTCTTCAGGTTGTTCAGGAATTCCGAGGTCATCGGCGGCAGGATGATCCGGTAGGCGTTCGGCAGCAGGACGTACCGGTAGGTCTGGTAGACCGTGAAGCCCATCGCGGTGCCGGCCATCCGCTGGCCGCGCGGCAGCGACTGGATGCCCGCCCGGACCTGCTCGGCCACCCGCGAGGCGGTGAAGAAGCCCAGGCACACCACGGCCGTGTAGAACGGCGCGTCGGGCAATTGCTTGATCGCGTCGCCGACCTGCGTCGGCACCACCTCGGGCAGCACGAAGTACCAGAGGAACATCTGCACCAGCAGCGGCACGTTGCGGAACAGCTCGACATAGGTCGTGCCGATCGCGTTGGCGGTCTTGGACGGCAGGGTCCGCATCACCCCGATCAACGAGCCGAGGAAGAACGCGATGAACCATGAGCACAGGGCGGTGGCGATCGTCCACATGAGCCCGGAGAGCAGCATGTCGAGATAGGTGCCGGTGCCCTCCGGCGAGGCGTCGAAGAAGATCCGCCAGTTCCAGTTGTAGTTCATCGCGCCGGTTCTATCCTGATCTTGCAAACACGCACCGCGGGATCGGTCCCGCGGTGCGCATCATTCGCGGCGAACGCTCAGTAGGCGGCCGGATCGGGGCTGGCGATCGGCGTGGTGAACTGCTTCTTCATCTCCGCGCTCATCGGCAGGTTGAGGTTGATGTTGCGCGGCGGGATCGGCTTGGTGAACCACTTGTCGTAGAGCGCCTTGCCCTCGGGGCTCGTGTAGAGCTTGGCGGTGGCCTCGTCCGCGACCTTCTTGAAGGCCGGGTCGTCCTTGCGCACCATGATGCCGTAGGGCTCGGGCTTCGACAGGGCCTCGGTGGAGATCTCGTAGGCCGAGGGGTCCTTGGCGGAGGCCGCCAGCGAGGCGAGCAGCACGTCGTCCATCACGAAGGCCACGGCGCGGCCGGTCTCGACCATCAGGAACGCCTCGGCATGGTCCTTGGCGGGCAGGATCGTCAGGCCGAGCTTGCGCTCGGTGTTGGCCTCGTTGATCTGCTTGATGTTCGTGGTGCCCGAGGTCGACACGACGGTCTTGCCCTTCAGGTCGTCGATCGTGTGCAGGTTGGCCGACTTCTTCGAGACGTAGCGGGTCGCGGTCAGGAAGTGCGAGTTGGTGAAGTTCACCTGCTTCTCGCGCTCGGCGTTGTTGGTGGTCGAGCCGCATTCGAGGTCGATCGTGCCGTTCGCCATCAGCGGGATGCGGGTGGCGGAGGTGACCGGGTTGAGCTTCACCTCGAGGTTCGGCAGGCCGAGATTGGCCTTCACGGCGTCGGCGATCTTGAAGCAGATGTCGAGGGCGTAGCCGATCGGCTTCTGGTCGCCGCCGAGATAGGAGAACGGCACCGAGGCGTCGCGGTAGCCGATGACGATGGCCCCGCTATCCTTCACCTTCTTGAGGGTACCGGTCAGTTCCTCGGCCCGCAGGCTGAGGGGGGCCAGGGCGAGGCTCAGGCCGAGCGCCGCGGCAAGGCCGCGGCGAGCGATATCAGACTGCATCGGTACGGAACTCCTGGATCAGGCCGAACGGGATCGGCTGGCGGCTCGGCGCTCGGGCCCGCCCGCTCGGGCGAGGCCTTTGCAATGATGGTGCCGGGAGGCCGGCCGCGGTGCCGCGCGGGACCGTGGCAGACGACGCAGGACCAGCCGCCGCCGCGCGAGCGTCCACGGTTGCGTGCCCCTCCGCCGTCATTCGGCCTCCTCCGGCCCGTCGAGACACCCTGCTCCCCGTGCCGCCGGCATCATGCACAATTCTTGGGCGTACGCACGCGGCGGTGCGGCCGCAATAACGATTAAGGCTGACGAATCCACCGCGCCGAACACAGAGACGCCGCCCCGCATAGCGATGCAGGACGGCGTCGGCCCGGAATGCGGGTCGGACTACTTGGTCAGTTCGTTGCCGGTGTAGTCGATCTTGCCGTCGGCGCCCTTCTTCCACTCGTACAGGACGTAGTCCGGCCGGGTGATGTCGCCCTTCTTGTCGTAGGCGATCGGGCCGACCACCGTGTCGACCGGCTTGCCCTGGTGCAGCCATTCGGCGAGCTTCTTGCCATCGCTGGAGCCGGTCTCGGCCATCGCCTTGGCCAGAACCTGCACGGCCGCGTAGGAGTAGAGCGTGTAGCCCTCAGGATCGATGTTCTTGGCCTTGAACGCCGCCAGCGCCGCCTTGGCGTTCGGGTTCTTGCGGGCATCCGGCGGGAAGGTGGTCAGCGTGCCCTCGGCGGCCGGGCCGGCGATCGCCACCAGTTCGCGGTCGACCATGCCGTCGCCGCCCATCATCGGGGCCTTGAGGCCCTGGTCGCGCATCTGGCGCAGGATCAGGCCGGCCTCGGTGTAGTAGCCGCCGAAATAGACGACATCGACATTGGCCGATTTCAGCTTCGAGACCAGCGCCGAGTAATCCTTCTCGCCCGGGTTGATGCCCTCGAACATCACCGGCTTCACGCCCTTCGCCTTGAGCACCATCAGGGTCTCGTCGACCAGGCCCTTGCCGTAGGGGGTCTTGTCGTGGACGAAGGCGATCTTCTTGTCCTTGAAGTTCGCCACGAGATAGGCGCCCGCCACCGCGCCCTGCTGGTCGTCGCGGCCGCAGGTGCGGAAGGTGTTCCACATGCCGCGCTCGGTGAACTTCACGTTCGTGGACGCCGGGGTGACCTGGATGATGCCGGCGTCGAGATAGACGTCGGAGGCCGGGATCGACACGCCCGAATTGTAGTCGCCGACCACCACCTTGACGCCGTCGCTGGCGAACTTGTTGGCCACCGAGACGCCCTGCTTCGGGTCGGAGGCGTCGTCGCCGACCGTGACGGTCAGGGTCGTGCCCTTCAGAGTCCCGGCCTTGTTGAGATCCTCAACGGCCTGGCTGGCGCCGTTCTTGATCTGCGCGCCGATGGCGGCGCTGTTGCCGGTGATCGGCGCGGCGACGCCGAGCTTGACCTCCGCGGCCTGGGCCGCAGCGATCATCGTGCCGAGGGCGAGCCCGGCCAGCAGAATCGATCTCATCGCGAACATCCCCTTCGATACTCGGTCCGCCCCGGTGGATCCGGCCGAACTCACCCGACCCCGCCGGAGACGGGCGTGCGTTCGCGCCACGTCAGCGGAGAGGTCTTCTCGTAGAGCCAGCGGTACTGGCTCGTCATCTGGCGCGTGCGCGTGAACCGAAAGCCCACCGTGCCGATGATCATGACCACGATCGCGTCGATCGCATAGTAGTGCAGCGAGACCAGCGTGCCCGAAAACAGCGCGAAATGGATGAAGCGCACGGAAGCGGCCACGAGGAGCAGGGCCCCCAGGCATTGCCAGAACGGCCGCCAGCCCCGGGCGATCGCGCGGGCGGCCATCCAGCCGGCCCAGCCGCCCATCACCACGGTGACGAGCAGGAACAGCCAGGCCGATTGCTCCTCGTACAGGATCCCCTGAAGCATGCTCATGCCCCGATCGGGCCGGTATGGCCCCCCTCCAGATAGGCGGCCTTGACGTTCGGATCGTCGAGCAGGGCCCGCCCGGTCCCGCTCATCGTGACCCGGCCGTTGACCAGCACGTAGCCGCGATGGGCGAGCTTGAGGGCGTGGTAGGCGTTCTGCTCGACCAGGAAGATCGTCATGCCGTCCGTGCGGTTCAGTTCGCGGATCGCGTCGAAGATGCCCTTCACCACGAGCGGCGCCAGGCCGAGCGAGGGCTCGTCCAGGAGCAGCAGGCGCGGCCGGCTCATCAGGGCGCGGGCGATGGCGAGCATCTGCTGCTCACCGCCCGACATCGTGCCGGCGCGCTGGTGCAGGCGCTCCTTCACCCGCGGGAACAGGGTGCAGACCTTCTCGAGATCCTCCTGGAAGTAGCGCTCGCCGTGGAGCGAGGCGCCCATCTGGAGGTTCTCGAACACGCTCATGCGCGCGAAGACCCGGCGGCCCTCCGGCGACTGGGCGACGCCGAGCCGGGCGATGGCGTGGGTCGGCATCCGGGTGATGTCGCGCCCGTCATAGGTGATCGTCCCCGTGCGCGCCTGCGGGCTGCCGAAGATCGTCATCATCAGGGTCGACTTGCCGGCGCCGTTGGCGCCGATCAGGGTGACGATCTCGCCCTCGGCGACGTCGATGTCGACGCCCCGGAGGGCGGCGACGCTGCCGTAATAGGTCGAGACGTCGCGCACCGCGAGGAGCGGGGGCTTGCCCCCCGCCTGGATCGCCCGGGTCTCCTCGACCAGGACGTTGATGCCGGCCACGCTCATAGCGACGCCTCCGAGCGGTTCACGTCCGGAAGGGTCGGGTCCCCGTGCGGCACGGTGATGCCGACCTCGGCTTCCACGGCTTCCACCTCGTCGTCCTCGACGCCCAGATAGGCGGCGATCACCTTCGGGTCCGCCCGCACCTCGGTCGGGGTGCCGTCGGCGATCTTCTGGCCGTAATCCAGCACGACCACGTGGTCCGAGATCTCCATCACCACCGACATGTCGTGCTCGATCAGCAGCACGGAGGTGTCGTGCGCGTCGCGGATGTGGCGCAGCAGCGCGTTGAGCTCGGCCGATTCGCGCGGGTTGAGGCCCGCGGCCGGCTCGTCGAGGCAGAGCAGTACCGGATCGGTGCACATCGCCCGGGCGATCTCCAGCCGGCGCTGGGCACCGTAGGGCAGGGCGCCGGCCGGATCGTCGGCCCGCGCCATCAGGTCGATCCGGTCGAGCCAGGCCTTGGCCCGCTCGATCGCCTCCCCTTGCGCATCCCGGTAGCCCTTGAGGCCGAGCAGCCCGAACAGGGTGTAGCCGGAGGCGCGCATCAGCGGCTTGTGCTGGGCGACCAGCAGGTTCTCCAGCACCGTCATGCCCTGGAACAGGCGGATGTTCTGGAAGGTCCGGGCCACCCGGGCGGTACTGTTGACCGCGTGATTGGGCAGCCGTTCCAGCAGGTGCGTGGTGCCGTCGGCATGGGCGAGCCGCAGCATGCCCTCGGTCGGCTTGTAGAAGCCGGTGATGCAGTTGAACACCGTGGTCTTGCCGGCCCCGTTGGGGCCGATCAGGGCGGTGATGTCCCCGCGCCTGGCCTCGAAGGACAGGTCGGAGACGGCGGTGAGCCCGCCGAACCGCATGGTCAGGTGCTCGACGGCGAGCACCGACGGGGCGGAGGCCTGCGCCTGCGCCCGGGGTTCCGGATGAAGCGCCATCAGCCGTGCCCCTCGCTCACATGCGCGCCCGAGACGGCGCGGCGCTCGCCCAGCGACACCGAGGGCAGGCGCACCGAGATCAGCCCCCGCGGCCGCCAGACCATCATCGCCACCATGGCGAGGCCGAACAGCAGCAGGCGGTACTCGTTGGGGTCGAAGCCCTCGCCGAACACGGCTTTCAGGAAGCCGAGATTGCGCAGCATCTCCGGGCCGCCGACCATGGCCACCGCCGCGATGGCGACGCCGACCTGGCTGCCCATGCCGCCCAGCACCACGATCGCCAGGATGATCGCGCTCTCCAGGAAGTTGAAGCTCTCCGGGCTGATGAAACCCTGGCGCACCGCGAAGAACGAGCCGGCGATGCCGCCGAACGCCGCCCCCAGGGCGAAGGCCGTGAGCTTGGTCGCCGTCGTGTCGATCCCGAGCGACCGGCACGCGATCTCGTCCTCGCGCAACGCCTCCCAGGCCCGCCCGATCGGCAGGCGGCGCAGGCGTAAGGTGACGAAGTTGGTGAACAGGGCCAGCGCCAGGATGAGGTAGTAGAGGAACACCAGCCGGTGCATCGAATCGTAGGGGATGCCGAACCGGGCGGCGAACCCGTCCTCGCCGGCGCTGAACGGGATGCCGAAGAAGGTCGCCCGCGGGATCGACGAGATGCCGGCGCCGCCGCCGGTGACGTCCGTCCAGTTGATCAGCACCAGGCGGATGATCTCGCCGAAGGCCAGCGTCACGATGGCGAGGTAGTCGCCGCGCAGGCGCAGCACGGGGAAGCCGAGCAGCATCCCCCACAGGCCGGCGAACACGCCCGCCAGCGGCAGGCAGATCCAGAACGACAGGCCGAAGGTGGTCGACAGGAGCGCGTAGGAATAGGCGCCGACCGCGTAGAAGGCGACGTAGCCGAGGTCGAGCAGGCCGGCGAGGCCGACCACGATGTTGAGGCCCCAGCCGAGCATCACGTAGGTCAGGATCAGGATGCCGAGATCGATCCAGTAGCGGGCCGAGGACAGGCCGCCGGTGGCCGCCGCGGCGATCGCCGGCAGGGTCAGGGCGATGCCGACGAACAGCCAGAGGCCGAGCTTCGACGTCTTCTGGCCGGCATCGGGCTCGCCGTGGACCGCCTCGGTGGCCTGGGCCGGGGAGGGGGTCAGGGCGCGCCGCGCGTCCCGGCGCAGGAGCACCAGGCGCTGGAGGATGCGGGCGACGAAGATCGCCGCGCACAGGCATGCCACCAGGCCCCAGCGCGGGGTCAGCAGCAGGTCGCTGCCCGGGCCGGGATCGGTCCGGTAGGCGATGATCGGGACGCAGAGGCCGAAGGCGACGAGCGCGTAGAGCGCGGCGTCGCGCAGGATGCCGGCCATCGCCGATTCGGGGATGGCGGCTTGGGTCGCGGGCTTGGAGTTCGCCATCAGACCTTCTCGACCTCCGGCCGGCCCAGGATGCCAGACGGCATGAAGATCAGCACGATGGCCAGGATCGAGAACGCGGCAACGTCCTTGTACTCGATGGAGAAGTAGGCCGACCAGAAGGTCTCGATCAGCCCGATGATCAGCCCGCCGAGCACGGCGCCGGGGAGCGAGCCGATGCCGCCGAGCACCGCCGCGGTGAAGGCCTTCACGCCGGGCACGAACCCGTCCGAGAAGGACACGACGCCGTAATACATCAGGTAGAGGACGCCCGCGACGGCGGCCAGCGCGGCGCCGAGCACGAAGGTCAGCGAGATCGTCCGGTCGACGTCGATGCCCAGCAGCGCGGCCATCTTGCGGTCCTGCTCGCAGGCGCGCTGCGCCCGGCCGAACGGGGTCCGCTGCACGAGGTACCAGAAGCCGGTGAGCAGCACGGCCGTGACCGCCATGATCAGGCACTGCTTGTAGGCCAGGAACACCGCGTAGCCGTCGCGCTCGAACAGCGTGATGCCGCCCGAGAGCATCGGCGGCGTCGGCTTGTTGCGCGCGCCCTGCACCACCTGGACGAAGTTCGAGAGGAAGATCGAGACGCCGATCGCCGAGATCAGCGGCGCCAGCCGGAACGAGCCGCGCAGCGGCCGGTACGCGATGCGCTCGATCGCCCAGCCCCACAGGGCGGTCAGAATCATGGCGACCACGAGGACGACCAGGAACGCCAGGGCGATCGAACTAACGCCCAGCCAGGTCGTTAGAAGAAGGAAGGTAATCAGCGCGATGAAGCACGACACCATGAACACATCGCCGTGGGCGAAGTTCACCATTCCAATAATGCCGAACACCATCGTGTAACCGATCGCGATCAGACCGTATATCGAGCCGAGCGTGAGCCCGTTTATCAGCTGTTGTACGAAGACGTCCATGTATTCTCGCGGGCGCAGGTTTTTCGTCCAGCCTGCAGAGACGGCAGGCGAGCTGGGAGAGCAAGTCCCGTACCGCAGCTGCGTCGTTCCGGCCACAGGTTTCAACCCCGGGCGAACGTCCCGAGAAAACAGTCGGGCAGGTCAGTAACAAGCCCCGAATGGGCTTGCGCCTGGCGTAGTTCGTGCTTCACGTTAACGAAAATCAATGCTGGTCCATCCCGGGCGGCGACGAGGAGCAGTACCGATGTCGGGTTCACGGCTCACCACGTTGATTTTCATCGGTATGCTGCTCGGGATCGCGGTGGGCTACGCCTGCAGCATCACCTGGCCGGATCCGCAGACCGCCAAGGAGATCGCCGGCTACATCGCCCTCGTGTCGGACATCTTCCTGCGCCTCATCAAGATGATCATCGCGCCGCTGGTGTTCTCGACCCTGGTGGTCGGCATCGCGCATCTCGGGGACACCGCCGCGGTCGGCCGGGTCGGCGGCAAGGCGCTGCTGTGGTTCGTCGGCGCCTCGTTCTGCTCGCTGATGCTGGGGCTGATCCTGGTCAACCTGATGCAGCCGGGCCACAACCTGAACCTGCCGCTGCCCGATGTCGGCGCCGGCACCGGCCTCAAGACCGCCTCGCTGTCGCTGAAGGAATTCGTCACCCACCTGGTGCCCAAGAGCGCCGTGGAGGCGATGGCCAACAACGAGATCCTGCAGATCGTGGTGTTCTCGATCTTCTTCGGCGTCGCCCTGGCGGCGCTGGGCGAGAAGGGGCACTTCCTGGCCCAGGGCATCGAGGGCCTGGCCGACGTCATGCTCAAGGTGACCGGCTACGTGATGCTGTTCGCCCCCGTGGCGGTGTTCGCCGCCATCGCGGCGACGATCACGACGCAGGGGATCGGCGTCCTGGTCACCTACGGCAAGTTCCTGGTCGAGTTCTATGCCGGGCTCGCGGTGCTCTGGGCGCTGCTGATGGGCGTCGGGTTCCTGATGCTCGGGGGCAGCGGCATCATGCGGCTGTTCAACCTGATCAAGGAGCCGTTCGTGCTCGCCTTCTCGACCGCGTCGAGCGAGGCGGCCTACCCGAAGATGCTGACCAACCTCGAGAAGTTCGGCGTGCCCAACCGCATCACCTCGTTCGTGCTGCCGATGGGCTACTCGTTCAACCTCGACGGCTCGATGATGTACTGCACCTTCGCGGTGATGTTCATCGCCCAGGCCTACAACATCCCGCTCTCCTGGGGGCAGCAGCTCACGATGCTGTTCCTGCTGATGGTCACCTCGAAGGGCATGGCCGGCGTGCCGCGCGCCTCGCTGGTGGTGATCTCGGCGACGCTGGCGCAGTTCAACATCCCCGAGGCCGGCCTGCTGCTGATCATCGGCATCGACCAGTTCCTGGATATGGGCCGCTCGGCGACCAACGTGCTCGGCAACAGCATCGCCACCGTGGCGGTGGCCAAGTGGGAGGGCCAGCTCACCGCCACCGACCAGCGCCTCGACCATGTCGGCACGGTTCCCTCGCCGGCCGAGTAGGACGGCACGGGGTCACGCGGAGGGCACGGGATGTCGGCGATGCGGTGCGGCTCGGTCCTGGCGGGCGTCCTCGCCCTGGCGCTGGCGGCGCTCCCGCGCCCCGCGGCCGCCATCGAGGTGCTCACCGGCACGCTCAAGCACGTGGCCGAGCGCGGCGAGATCGTGCTCGGTTACCGGGAGAGCTCGGTGCCGTTCTCCTTCGTGGAGGGCAAGCACCGGGACGGCAGCCCCCGGGTGATCGGCTACGCCATCGACCTGTGCGGCGAGATCGCCGACGACATCCAGGCCGCCATCGGCCGGAAAGTGGCGGTCCGGTACGAGCCGGTCACCGCGGAGACGCGCATCCCGGCCCTGACCTCGGGGAAGATCGACCTCGAATGCGGCTCGACCACCGCCAATGCCGAGCGGCGCCAGAGCGTCGCCTTCTCGCCGGTCGACTACATCAGCGCCACGCAGCTGTTGGTGAAGAAGGGCTCCGGCATCGCGTCCTATCGGGACCTCGGCGGCAAGACCGTCGTGGTCACGGCCGGCACCACCAACGAGAAGGCGGTGCGCGACCTCCTGGCCAAGCTGAAGATCCAGGCGCAGATCGTGACGGCGCCCGACCATGCCGCGTCCTACGCGATGGTGAAGGCCGGCCAGGCGGACGCCTTCGCCACCGACGACGTGCTGCTCTACGGGCTGATCGCCACCGACAGCCAGGACGGGGCGACCTACACGGTGCTGCCCGACAAGCTCTCCTACGAGCCCTACGGCATCATGTTCCGCAAGGACGATCCCGAGCTCGCTGGGATCGTCACCCAGACCTTCACCCGGCTCGCGGAATCGCGCGAACTGCGCTGGACCTACGAGCGCTGGTTCCTGAAGCGCCTGCCCAACGGCGAGCGCCTCGACATCCCGATGTCGAACGACCTGCGCACGAGCTTCCAGCTGATGGGGCTGGACGCGCAGGAGTGATCGTTTCGGGCCGCCACCCGCGCCGGGTGCCTCGCTTTCGCCCAACCAGCGGATGAGGAAGGGACCGCGTTTCTCGTGGTCCCCCCTCTGCAGCGAGCGTGCCGCCGCCCCATGCCGATCGCCGCGCCTTTCCCCAAGACGGCCGCCCTGGTCCTGGCCGCCGGCCTCGCCTGCGCGGCCACCGCCGCGTCCGCCCATCCCCATGTCTGGGTCACCGCGAAGGCGCAGCTCGTCTACCAGGACGGCAAGCTCGTCGGCGTGCGCGACACCTGGAGCTTCGACCCGGAATACACAGCCTTCGTCACCCAGGGCCTCGACGCCAACAAGGACGGCAGGCTGGCGCCCGACGAGCTAGCCGGGCTCGCCGCCGAGAACACCGCGAATCTCGCCGAATTCGGCTACTTCACGAAGCTGAAGGTCGGCGGCAAGGACCAGGCCTTCGCCGACCCGAAGGAGCCGGCGATGCGCCTGGACGGCAAGGCCCTGGTGCTGAGCTTCCTGCTGCCGCTCAAGGCGCCGATCCAGCAGGGACGGGGTGTGGCCGCCCTGGAGGTCTACGACCCGACCTACTTCGTCGCCTTCTCGTTCGCGGAAGGCTCGGACGCCGCCACCCTGGCGGGCGCGCCGCAGGGCTGCGCCGCCACCGTGACACGGCCGAAGACGGAGCAGCCCAAGACCGCCGAGGCGGGCTCCCCGGGCATGACCGAGGCGTTTTTTGAGGCGCTCACGGCGGCCTCGTCCTACGGCGTCCAGTTCGCCAGCCGGGTCCTGGTCGCGTGTCCGTAGGGATCGGCATCGCGGCGCCGCCCCGGTTCGGGCGGCTCGGGCTGCGGCTGGGGCTGATGGCCGGCGCCGTCGTGCTGGCCGCCGGCGTGGCCGCCGGGCTGGCCTGGCTCATCGCCCCCGGGATCGCGGCGCCACCGCCGCGTTCGCCCTTCGGCATCGGCTTCCGCGAGGCGGCCCCGGCCGCCACCGGCGTCGGCGGCGTGATCCTGGCCCTGCAGGCGAGCTTTTCCCGCAGCCTCAACGCCGCCGTCGTGGCGCTGAAGGGCGGCGGCGACTGGACGCCGCTGGTCGGCCTTGCCTTCGCGTATGGCGTGTTCCACGCCGCCGGCCCCGGCCACGGCAAGGCGGTGATCGCCGGCTACATCCTGGCCGGCGAGCGGGCCCTGCGCCGGGGCTGCGCGCTCAGCGCCTGCGCGGCCCTGCTCCAGGCCCTCGTCGCGGGGGCGATCGTCGGGATCGGCACCGTGGTGCTCAATGCCACCGCGGCGAGCGTGACCCGGGCCGGAACCCTGATCGAGACCGTCAGCTTCGCCCTCGTCGCCCTGGTCGGGCTGGCGCTGACCTGGCGCAAGGCCGGGCAGCTCGTCCAGCTCGGGACGCCCTGCGGCCCCGGCTGCGCCCACCTGCCCGATGCCCGGACCATCGACGCCCTCGATGGCTGGCGCGCGCGGGCCGGCGTGGTCCTGGCGGCGGGATCGCGGCCCTGCGCCGGGGCCGTGCTCGTCCTGGTCTTCGCGGTTTCGCAGGGGGTGCCGGGGGCGGGGATCCTGGCGGTCCTGGCCATGGCGCTCGGAACGGCGCTGACCACCACGGCCCTGGCCTGCCTGGCGGTCTTCGCCAAGCGCGCGGCCCTGCGGCTCGCGGGCGGCCGCGGCCAGGGGGGCGTGCTGGCGATCGGCGGCCTGGAATTGCTGGCCGCCGCCTTCGTGCTGGTGCTGGGCGTGGCGATGCTGTCCGGCCTCGCGCTGAATCTCGGCGGCTGATCCCGGATTCAAAAGGCCGAGACCTCTTGCGGGTCCAGGGCAGGGCCCTGGCATCTGGGGGGCCGGACGCGAAATCGCGTCTCGCCAACGGGACTTGCGCGTGTCACGCTGCATTCTTGCGGTGGAGGAGCGCGGATGCACGCCGACTTCCAGACGATCCTGAACTGGCGCCTGCTGGCCGGATCGCATCCCTTCCCAGGCCCCGATGGCGGGACCTGCATCAACGAGGCGGCGATCGTGGCCGCGGGGCTGCCCTACCGGGCGATCCGCTCCAGCGCCGATTGCCCGCCCTGCTTCTCGAGGCCGATCGCGGCCTACGCGCTCGGCCTCAACGACGCGATGCCGGACGAGGCCCGGACGCAGCTCATCGCCTTCGTGCTGCGGCTGTCGGGCAGCGCCGACCGGCCGGAGGTCGAGGCCGCCCGCACCCGGCGGCTCGCGCTCGAGAGCATCCGGCGGATCCTGGCGCCGCTCTGCGCCCGGGCCGGTATGGCCGAGCATGAGGAGGCCTGCGCCGGCGCGCCGGACTTGCCCCTGGCTCTGGCGGCGGCGCGGTCGGCCGCGTGGCAGGGCGGCGCCCTCGCGCAGGAGGCGGCCCGGGCGCGGCGCTGGCGGGACGGCGCCCTGCAATCCGCGGTCGCCCGCACCGCGACGGCGGCCCAGCGCGCCGCCGAGGATGCCCGCTGCGCCGCCGAGGTCGCCGAGGGCGCGGCCCCGTTCGTGCCGGACGTCTGGGCGCGGGCCTGCGCGATCCTCGACGATGCCCTGGCGATCGGCCGGCAGGCGCCGGAGATCGACCTCCGCGGCGCCCGCGCGCGCCTCGATGCCGCCCGGGGCCGGGTCCCGGCCTGATCAGGCCAGGACGGGTTCGGCGGCGAGGTCCAGCTCGACGGTGGCGCAGTTCTCCAGGAACGTGCCGGTGAGGTGGTAGAAGAACGTCCCGTGGCCGACCACCGCGATGGTCGTCTCGGGGCGCGCCCGCAGCCAGTCCCGGAATCCTGCGACGCGGGCGTCGAACAGGTGCCGCGGCTCCACCGGGTAGCCGCCGACCTCGCAGCCGGGCTCGGCATGCCACCACACTTCGGGCAGGTGACCGACATCGAGATGCGGGAACTCGGCGGCGATCTCGGAGGCCGCCCGGCCGACGTCGCAGCTGCTCTCCTGGCATTCCCGGTGCAGCACCTCGACCAGCACGCGCGGCCGGCTCGGGTGCTCGCCGAACAGGATCGCGGCGGTCTCGATCGCCCGGGTCAGCGGCGAGACCACCACCAGCTCGAACGGGATGTCCCTCAGGCGCTCCCGCGCCTCAGAGGCCTGGGCCTGGCCCCGTGGGGTCAGCCGGGCGTCGAGGAGGCCGGGATCGCTGCCGCCCAGCCGGCGGGCGGCGTTGAAGGTCGATTCGCCGTGGCGGATGCAGATGATGCGGGTGGTCTCGGGCATGAGGCTCGGCTGTGGCGTGTGGCGGGAGGGCGGAACGCTCAGGCGAAGCGGCCGCCGCGCTGGATGACCTCGATCTTGTAGCCGTCCGGGTCCGTGGCGAAGAAGAACCGCGCCAGCACGGTCTCGCCGTGCTTGAGCGTCTTCACGTCGGTGGCCGGGAAGCCCTCGCGGACGTGCCGGGCGTGCTCGGCCTCGACGTCGTCGACCACGACGGCGATGTGGCCGTAGCCGTCGCCGAGATCGTAGGGCTTGTCGCGGCCCTTGTTCACCGTGAGCTCGAGCTCGAACGGCGAGGCCGGGTCGCGCAGGTAGATCAGGGTGAAGTCGTCGAAATCGTAGCGGTCCGCGACTTCGAAGCCGAAGGCGCGCGCGTAGTAATCCCGCGCGCACGCTTCGTCGCGGACGCGGATCATGGCGTGGACAGGCTTGGACATGCGGCGGCGGTTCCGGATCGTGCGAAGAATGTCGGACGCGGCCTATGTGGCGCCGGCCCGCTGCCGCGGAAAGGGCCGGCCTGCCGCCATTCCCATCGGATCGGCGGCTGCACAGCGCCACGGCAGCGACCGCCCATGTCCGGCTGCGGTTACCAAAACAGATCCGCCCAACATCGGACGATCTCTAATATAAACCCACATTTTCCCCCATAACTCAATTATGGAATGTATTCATTCCGCACTTCATGCATTCATACGCCTATTTCGGACGCCGCCCTGCCACATCAGACGGTTGAATGGCGATTCCGAAGCATCCGACATTGCCTTCGCGGCAAGAATTGACCATCCTCACGCGTGACATGCAGATTTTAGCGCACGCTTAACGCGTTTGCTGTAACGTTGATAGACATCAATGCCGTGCTGCCCGGCCGGGCCAAACAAAACGGAAGCTCCATGCTGCGCCTGTCCAACATCCGGATCTTCACCAAGCTGATGGTGATCCTCACGTTGATCGGCGTCATCGTCGGCGGCTGCGTCTGGTACGCCCAGTCGCGGATGCGCCAGATCGATCAGGATTACAGCGCCTTCATCAACAACGAGGCGGCCGCGGCCGCCGAGGCCCGCCGGCTCAACCGGCTGGTGTTCGAGCTCAATTACTGGGTCTACCGAATCATCGCCGAGACCGAAGAGGCGCAGATGCAGAGCGCCAATCGCGGCTTCGAGGCCGCCGTGCTCAAGGTGAAGCCGACCCTCGAAACCCTGCGCAAGAGCGCTCCCACCTTCACCGCCCGGATCGACCAGCAGAACGGGCGTATCGAGCGGTTCATGCGCGATGTCGGCGAGGTGCGCCGGCTCGGCACCAGCAACCAGAACGACAAGGCCATCGCGCTGGTCCACACCGCGCTGGATCCGGTCTTCTCCGAGCTGGTGGAGAACGGCAACACGCTCGCCGACGACATCAGCACCTACATGGTGAAGGGCTCGGACGACCTCACGGACCAGACCAACGCGACCTGCTTCAGCCTGATCCTGTTCAGCGCGCTGGGGATGCTGGCCGGCCTGCTCGCGGCCGTGTTCATCTCCGCCATCGGCATCACCCGCCCGCTCGACCGCCTCGTCTCCGTGCTGCAGCGGATGGCCCGGGGCGAGATCGACGCCGAGATCGCGGAGGCTGCCCGCAAGGACGAGATCGGCGCGGTCGGCAAGGCGGTCGAGGGCATCAAGGCGATGGTGGCCCGGAAGGCCGCCGAGGAGGCCGAGATCCGGCGCGCCGCCGACGCCGCCGCTGCGGCCGAGCGGACCCGGACCATGCTGGAACTCGCCGACGGGTTCGAGCGCGCCGTGGGGGGCATCGTCGGCCTGGTCTCGTCCTCGGCCACCGAGCTGCAGGCGACCGCCCAGACCATGACGGCGAGCGCCACCGAGACCGCCAGCCAGTCGACCACGGTGGCGGCCGCCGCCGAGGAGGCCGCCGCCAATGTCGAGACCGTCGCGGCGGCCGCCGAGGAGCTCGGCTCGTCGGTCCAGGAGATCGGCCGGCAGGTCCTCGGCTCGGCCAACCTCGCCCAGGCTGCGGTGGGCGAGGCGGACGAGACGCACCATCTCGTCCAGGCGCTCAGCCAGGCGGCCACCCGTATCGGCGACATGGTCGGGCTGATCTCGAACATCGCCGGCCAGACCAACCTGCTGGCCCTGAACGCCACCATCGAGGCGGCCCGCGCCGGGGAGGCGGGTCGGGGCTTCGCCGTGGTGGCGTCCGAGGTGAAGGAGCTGGCCGCGCAGACCGCCAAGGCGACGGAGGAGATCAGCCAGCAGATCGGCCAGATCCAGGGCGTGACCGGCCAGGCCGTCTCAGCCATCGAAGGGATCACGGCCCGCATCCGGGAGATCGACTCGGTGGCGACCTCGATCGCCGCGGCCGTCGAGGAGCAGGGGGCGGCGACCCAGGAGATCGTCCGCAACGTCGCCCAGGCGGCCATCGGGACCAACGAGGTCACGACCAACATCGCCGGCGTCGCCCAGGCCTCCGAGGAGACCGGCTCCGCGGCCAGCCAGGTGCTCGATGCGGCCGGCGAGCTGTCGCGCCAGTCGGAGCATCTCGGCGCCGAGGTCTCGCGCTTCCTCGCCACCGTGCGGGCGGCGTGATCCGAAGATCCGCCTTCTATGCCGGCAGGACGACCACCTTCGTCTTGACCGGCGTGCGCGCGTAGAGGTGGATCATGTCCTGGCTGAGCAGGCCGACACAGCCGCTCGTGATTCCCGAGCCGATCGATTCGGGGTCGCTGCTGGCGTAGATCGTGTAGAGCGTATAGGCGCCGTTCTGGTAGAGATGCAGGGTGCGGGCGCCCAGCGGGTTGTCGAGGCCGCCCGGCATGCCGCGGGCGTATTTCGCCGCCTCGGGCTGGCGCTTGATCATCTCCTTGGGCGGCGTCCAGGTCGCCCATTCGGACTTGCGCCCGACATAGGCGTCGCCGCTCCACAGGAACCCGTCGCGGCCGACATTGGCGCCGTACCGGGTGGCGGATCCGTCGCCCTCGACGCGGTAGACGTAGTAGTTGCTGGGATCGACGATGATCGTGCCGGCGGCTTCCTTCGTGTCGTAGCGGACCGTCCGGCGATAATATTTCGGATTGACCTTGCTGATGTCGACCGCCGGGATCGGGAACTTCTCGTCGGGCATCGGCCCGTAAACCTTCGCCGCCTCGGCGAGGAGCAGGCCGTCGGATGTCGCGCAGCCGGCCAGTCCCAGCGCGCCGAGACCGGCGGCCGATCCGGCCAGAAACGACCGGCGGCTGAGAAGCCCCGCAGGGCGCCCGCGCAGAGCCGCCTCGTCCCTGTCGCCGGCACCGGCGTTCCAACCGTCCCTGATCATCATCCCGGACTTCCTATGACACGCGGCCCGATGCGGTAACGCTCCGGGCGACATCAGTCGCGCATACGGCTAAGCTGAGATTGGCAAGGCCGATCTCTCTAGGCAAGCTCGGCCTTTACGTCGCGAGTGTGGCCGAAACCGTGCGGCGTCCGGATCGGGCGGCGGATCCGAATGGGCCGCAGATCCCCGGGATCGCGGCACGCTTTGCCTTCGGGTCGTCGCCCGGTCCATGTAGCGGCCCATGATCCGCCTCATCCCCAGCCTGCCCGCTTTCTACGTCATCGCGCGGGGGGCGTGGCCCCTGCCATGGCCGCTCGCGCTCAAGCTGGGCTTGGCCGGCGTCTTGCTGGTCGCGTCCCAGTACCACCTGTGGAGCCGGATCTCCTCGGGCTCGGTCTTCGCGCCCGAATTCCCCCGCCCGGTGGTGGTGCTGTTCAACTGGGCGTTCGGCGCGATCGCGTTGGCGGCCCTGATGCTGCTCGCCCTCGACGTCGTGGCGCTGGCATCCCTGGCCCTCCCCGGGGGTGGTTGGGCGATCCCCACCGCCTGGCGCTACGCGGCTGCCCTCGCGGCGGCGCTCCTCGCGGCGATCGCGGTGCGGCAGGCCGTGCGCGTGCCGCCGTTGAAGGACCTCACCGTCGCGATCGCGGACCTGCCCCCCGGCTTCGACGGCTACACGATCCTGCACCTCACCGACCTGCATATCAGCCGGCTGTTCCCGGCCGCCTGGGCGCGGGCCGTCGTCGCGCGCGCCAACGACCTCGAGGTCGACCTGATCGCGGTGACGGGCGACTTCATCGACGGCTCGCTCGCGTCCCGGCGGGACGATGTCGAGCCCTTGCGCGCCTTGCGGGCGCGGGACGGCGTCTGGGCCGTGCCGGGCAACCACGAATACTTCTTCGATCACGATGCCTGGATGCGCCACCTCGCGGGGCTGGGGATCCGCATCCTCGCCAACGCCCACACGGTCCTGCGGCGCGACGGCCATGCGCTGGTGCTGGCGGGCGTCACCGATCGCTCGGCCCCCGCCACCGGCCATCCGGGGCCCGACCCGGAGGCCGCCCTGGCAGGGGCCCCGGCGGGCGCGCCGATCGTGCTGCTCGATCACCAGCCGGCCCGGGCCGCGCGGGCCGCGTCGCGTGGGGTGGCGCTGCAGCTGTCGGGGCATACCCATGGCGGCATGATCCGCGGCCTGGACCGGCTGGTGGCGCGCGGCAATGCCGGGTTCGTCTCCGGCGCGTACCGGGTCGGGGGCATGCTGCTTTACGTCAGCAACGGCACCGCGCTGTGGCCCGGCTTCGCCCTTCGGCTGGGTCGCCCGTCCGAGCTGACGCGGATCACCCTGCGGCGGGCGTCGTGACGCGGATCCGAAGCTGACGGCCGGGTGAGGCGGCCGATTGCCCGGTCGCCTCCCGTCACCCCCCGATCCGCAGCACCTCGGTCCGGTCGCCCACCTGCGCGAAGGCGGCCGGGTCGGCGCCGGTCATCCAGACCTGGCCGGGCAGCGCGTCGAGGGCCTCGAACAGGCCGGCCCGGCGGCGCGGGTCGAGATGCGCCGCGACCTCATCGAGCAGGATCATCGGGGCGATGCCGCTCATCGCCCGCACCAGCCGGGCATGGGCCAGGACCAGGCCGATCAGCAGGGCCTTCTGCTCGCCCGTCGAGGCGGTGCCGGCCGGGACGTCCTTGGGGCCGTGCCGGACCACGAGATCGGTGGTCTGCGGCCCCGTGAGGGTGCGGCCGGCGGCCCGGTCGCGGTTGCGGCCGTTGCGCAGGGCCAGCCGGAAGCGGTCCTCCGCCTCGATCGCCGGCCAGACCGCCACGAGGTCGTCGAGGTCGCCCTCCAGCCGGATCGACGCCCAGGGGAAGGGCTGCGCGTCATCGCGGGTCTCGGCGATCAGACGGTCCAGGCGCTCGGCGGTCTCCCGGCGGGCGAGCGCCACCGCGACCCCGAGCTCGGCCACCTCCCGCTCGACCGCATCGAGCCAGCGCCCGTCATCGGGCCGGTCCTCGAGCAGCCGGTTGCGCGAGCGCAGGGCCCGCTCCATCGCGGAGACCCGTGCCCCGTGGCCGGCATCCACCGCCAGGACCAGCCGGTCGAGGAACCGGCGCCGGTCGCCGGCGGCGCCGCGGAACAGGCCGTCGAGATCCGGGGTCAGCCAGACCACCCGGACGAATTCGCTGAACGCCACCGGCGAGGGGGCGGGGGCGCCGTCGATCCGGCACAGCCGGCTCGAGCGCCCGTCCGGCCCCGGCGGCTCAAGGCCGGTGCCGAGGCGATGCTCGGCGCCGTCCCGGTCCAGGGTGAGCGACACGGCGAAGCCCCCCGGGCCGTCGGCGCGCGCCATCGCGGCGAACTCGGCCCGGCGCAGGCCCCGCCCCGGCACGAACAGGGAGATCGCTTCGAGCAGGTTGGTCTTGCCGGCGCCGTTCTCGCCGACCAGGGCCACGAAGCGGGCGCCGGGGTTGAGTTCGAGATCGGCGTGATTGCGGAAGTCGCGGGCGATCAACCGGGTAAGGCGTGTGGATCCAGCGGTGTCGAGTTCACTCATAAGGCGGCACGTTGGACCGATCGCGCGCTGAGTGCAGCACGCGATCGATCAAGATTTGGTCGTCGAGGACGCGATGAAGGATCAGGTAAGATCGGAATATGAGGATCCGTACGGTGAGAGCAATCTCCGGCGCGGGCCTGCCCATCATCGGCTGCCGACCGAGCGCCTGACATCGGGTGCGCAGCTCCGCGACGAAGCTGCGAGCGCGGGCGGGATTGTCAGCCGCGATGAAGTCACCGATCTCGCGCAGATCGGCTCGGGCACGTCGCGACACGACGACAGGCTTCAAGGAGCAGCCTTCTCCATGGCGGCATAGCGCGCCTCCAAGGCATCCAGCGTGGCGTCGAGCGGTTCGTAATCTCCACTCTCGACGCCCTCCCGCCAAGCCTCGCGCATCGTCCCAAGGCGATCCTCGTGCTGGAGCAGCAACGCGACACCGGCGGCGACCGCCTCCTCCGGTGAACCGTAGCGACCCGCCGCGACCAGACGATCGAGCGAGGCTTCCTGAACGGGGTCGAGGATGACGGCTTTCGGCATGGCGGCCTACGACTACACCCGCATCGGCATCAGCACGTACAGGGCCGGCGCACCCTCGCGATCCTGGATCAGGGTCGGCGAGCCCGGGTCGGCGAGCTTGAACAGGGCGGTGTCGCCCTCGAGTTGCGCGGTGATGTCGAGCAGATAACGAGCGTTGAAGCCGATATCGAGGCCTGCCGCCTCGTAATCGACGTCGAGCTCTTCCGTTGCGCTGCCCGAATCCGGGTTGTTGACCGAGAGCGCCAGGCGCCCCTCGGTGAGCCCGAGCTTCACGGCGCGGCCGCGCTCGGACGAGATCGTCGAGACCCGGTCCACCGCCTTGGCGAAGGCGTCGCGCTCCACGGTCAGCCGCTTGTCGTTGTTGGCCGGGATCACCCGCTGGTAGTCGGGGAAGGTGCCGTCGATCAGCTTGGAGATCAGGGTCAGGCCGCCGGCGAAGCGCAGGCGGATCTTGGCGGGCGACAGGTCGACCGCGACGGTCTCGCCGCCATCGTCCAGGAGCTTCTGGATCTCGGCGACCGCCTTGCGGGGCACGATCACGCCGGGCATGCCGACGCTGCCCTGCGGGGCCGGGATCTCGACCCGGGCGAGCCGGTGACCGTCGGTGGCGACCGCGCGCATCACTGGGCCGCTCTCGGTCTCCAGCGTGTGCAGGTAGATGCCGTTGAGGTAGTAGCGCGTCTCCTCGGTGGAGATCGCGAACTGCGTCTTGTCGATCAGGCGCTTGAGGTCGGCGGCGGCGACCTCGAAGCCGTGCGGCATCTCGCCGGCGGCGAGATCCGGGAAATCGCCCTCCGGCAGCGCGCCGAGCGCGAAGCGCGACCGGCCCGAGCGGATCGTCATCTGGCCGGATTCACCGCCGGTCTCCAGCGAGACCTGGGCGCCGTCGGGCAGCTTGCGCACGATGTCGTAGATCACGTGCGCCGGCACCGTGGTCGCGCCGGGATCGGCCACGTCGGCCGGCACGCTCTCGGTGACCTCGATATCGAGGTCGGTCGCGCGCAGCTGCAGGCTCGAGCCGTCCGAACGCAGGAGCACGTTCGACAGGATCGGGATCGTGTTGCGGCGCTCGACGACCCGGTGCACGTGGCCGAGCGACCTGAGCAGGGCCGCGCGCTCGACGGTGACTCTCATCGCAGTACTCAAGTGATGGGGGAGGGCGCCGCGGCCGGCATCCCTCACGAAAACAGGCCGATCAGCTTGGCGAACGGGGCGGGCGAACGCAAGGCCGCTGCGCGGGCCTCACACAGCTACGCCGTCCGCGGGGCGGATTCAGGGTTCCCGCCGGGGCCGCCCCGTGCGAAAGCGCCGCGTTCAATCTGAAGCGGCACCGTACCGCCCGAGCACCAACAGATCATGCTGCAGACTGTCGAGACCGCAGGCCCGGGCGGCGCCGCACCGAGTGCCAGCCCCGGTCGCATCCTGGCCGCGAGCTTTGTCGGCACGGCGATCGAGTTCTTCGATTTCTACATCTACGCCACGGCCACCGCCCTGGTGATCGGGCCGGTCTTCTTCCCACCGGGCGCCCCCGGGGTGCAGCAGCTCAGCGCGTTCGCGACCTTCGCGATCGCGTTCATCGCCCGGCCGTTCGGGGCGGCCCTGTTCGGGCATTTCGGCGACCGGGTCGGCCGCAAGGCGACCCTGGTGGCGTCCCTGCTGATCATGGGCGTGTCCACCGTCCTGATCGGCTGCCTGCCGACCTACGCCACCGCCGGCTGGTGGGCGCCCGCCGCCCTGTGCGTCCTGCGCTGCGGCCAGGGCATCGGGTTCGGCGGCGAATGGGGCGGGGCGGCCCTGCTAGCGGTGGAGAACGCGCCGCCGGGCAAGCGTGCCTGGTACGGCATCTTCCCGCAGCTCGGCGCACCGGTCGGCTTCATCCTGGCCAATCTCGGCTTCCTGTGCCTCAGCTTCGGCCTGACGCCCGAGAGCTTCCAGGCCTGGGGCTGGCGCCTGCCGTTCCTGGCCTCGGCCGCCCTGGTCGGCGTCGGGCTCTATGTCCGCCTCAAGCTCACCGAGACGCCGGCCTTCAAGGCGGCGCTGACGGAGGCGCGGCCCGAGCGCGTGCCCTTCGCGACGATGCTGACCCATCACGGCCGCGCGGTCCTGATTGGCACCTTCGCCATGGTGGCGGTCTACGCGGTGTTCTACCTCTCGACGGTCTTCGCCCTGGGCTACGGCACGGGGACGCTGGGCTACACCCGGCCGACCTTCCTGCTGTTCGAGTGCATCGCGGTCTGCTTCATGGCGATCGGGACCGTGATCTCCGGGGCGGCGGCCGACCGGTTCGGGCGCAAGCCGGTGCTGCTCTCCGGCATGGTCGCGGTCTTCCTGCTCGGCTTTCTGATGGGTCCGATGCTCGGGAACGCGGCCGCCGCCGGGACCTGGCCACCGGTGCTGGGCTTCCTGTGCCTCAGCCTCCTGACCATGGGCTGGGTGTTCGGCCCGATGGGCGCCGTGCTGCCCGAGCTGTTCCCGACCCGGGTCCGCTACACGGGCGCGTCGGTGACCTACAACCTCGCCGGGATCCTGGGCGCCTCGGGCGCGCCCTACATCGCCCAGGAGCTGGCCTCCTATGGCGGGATCGGGTTCGTCGGCTTGTACCTGGCCGTCGCCGCGGTGCTGAGCTTCGTCGCCGTCCTGGCCATGCGCGAGACCGCGCACGACTGACGGTCCCGGCCGGCAGGGACGGATCGGTCAGGCGCGGATCGGGACGGCCGGCTCGTAGCGGCCGAGGAACCGGGTCCGGTCCCACAGCTCAATCGCCTCGTCCGTGGCCATGGCCCGGGCGCGGCGGCGCGCCTGCGTGTCGTCCTGGGCCGGAACGACCTCGGCCGAGAATACGCGTCCGGCACGGTCGAGCTTGAACGCCCGATAGGCGCGGCTTCGCTGAGCGGTCTGTGCATCCAGGTTGAGCATCGGATCCTCCTCTGAGGTCCGAGCCTTCCGGCATTCGGTTAACCGTCCGTAAACGGCCGCCATCAGCTCCGCTTGTCGAGAGGCCGGCCCAGCAGGCGCGCGAACTCGGCCTCGATCTCCTCCACGGAAAACGGGTTGCCGGCTGCCTTCGGCTCCGGCCGCGGAGCCGGCGCGGGCTCGGCGGGCGGTTCGGCCGGGGGCGGCGGGGCGGGCGGCGTCACGCGCGCGGAGGTCCGGGGGGCCGGCGGCTTGAGCACCGGCGGCGCGACCGGAGACGGCTCGGCCGATGCCGCAGGCGGGGATGACGGCGCCGGGCGCGGCGGCGGGGCCGGGGGCACGGGGGCAGGGGGCACTGGCGCGGGCGGCGGAGTGGGCGGAAGCGGCGGCGCGGAGGCCATCATCGCCGCCACCGGGTCCACCGGCTCGGGCGCGGGCGTCGGTTCAGGCGCGGGTGCGGGAGCCGGGGCCGGCGCGGGCGTCACCGCCGAGGACGGGCGCGACAGGGCGGCCTGAAGCTGCCTTGCCATGTCGGAGAGCACCGCCGGATCGACGGACCGGCGCTCGGACGGCACGATCAGGCTCGGCGCCGCGCGGGCGGGCTCGTCGCGCTCGGGCACGGGGTCCGGCTTGCGCTCCGAGGCCGGATTGGGCCGCGGCTCGGCCAGCGGCGGTGCGGTGCGGCTCAGGATCCGCCGGGGCGAGAGCGTCTCCCGCAGCGGCGGCGGAGGCGGTGGTGGGGCCGACGGCGCGGGCTCGGCAGGGCGAGGCTCGGCGGCGCGGGGCTGCGGAGCGGCGGGGGTCGAGACCTCCTGTCCCGGCTCGTCGCCGCCCAGCAGGTTGACGTCGAGCGGGAAGGTCACCGGCGGCGCGGCGGCCGAGCGCGGGACCGGCGGCGGCACGACGACCGGCATCTCGAAGCCCGGATCGAACAGCGGCTCGGAGCGGCGGCCCGCGATCTCGGCCAGGGCCCGGGGCGGCTCGGCCAGGCGTCCGCCCTGTGCCAGCGGGTCCGGCAGCGGCTCGGCCATCGGCTCCGACCCGGCGTCGGAGCGCAGGGTGGCCTCGGGCAGGGGGCGCTGGGTGCGCTGGATGTTGCGCTCGACCACCACGTCGTTCGGGCCGCCGACCAGCAGCAGGTGCTCGACATTGTCCCGGCGCAGCAGGATCAGCTGCCGGGCGCGGTCGAGCTCGTACACGTCGACGATCCCGAGCCGGGGCTGGCGTCCGCGGGCGGGCGTGCGCCCGGGCAGGGCCAGGCTGCGACCGGTCAGGCGGCGCACCGTGAACACGATCGCGGCCAACGCCGTGAAGATGACGGCGAAGATCACGACATACTGGACGATGGGGGAGCCCTCAGAACCGAACACGGATTGCAGCCATTGCAAGGTTACGCACTCGCACGTTTCGGCCGCCGCAGGGCCGCGCCCGGCACGAGCCTCGCTCATACCACGCCGGCGGGCCTGCAAGGCAAACGACGTTAAGACTTCGTTAACAGGCCCTTAAGTTTAGCGCCATCAAGACAAGAGGTTGTGAAGCACCGTCCGCCGCCATCCCCAGGAACATGGCCGGCGGGCCGCACGGTGGCGGCCCGGGCCGGGGCCGGCCTCGCCCGCGCTTAACCATGCATTAACCAAGCAGGCGGCAGATTTTGCCGAGCCCGCCCGATCCCGCGCGGCGTCGCGAGACCGGAGGCGAACGTGGCCCTGACCGACCTGCCCGTCCTGGGGATGCTGCGCACCCGGATGCAGTGGGCGCAGGCACGCCAGGGCCTGATCGCCGAGAACGTCGCCAACGCCGACATGCCGGGCTTCAAGCCGCGCGACCTGGCGGAGCTGCGCTTCGACCGGGCCACCGGCACCGCAATCAACGCCTCGCCGGGCCTGGCGCTGACCAGCCCGGCCCATCTCGCGCCCCCCGGCCAATCCGAGGCGGGGGCCGATGCCAAGGGCGCCAAGCGCTTCGAGATCCGCCCGAACGGCAATGCGGTGAACCTCGAGGACGAGATGATGAAGGCCGGCGACAACCAGTCGGACTATCAGCTCGCCGCCTCGCTCTACCAGCACAGCCTGACCACCCTGAAGATCGCCATCGGCAAGAGCTGACCGCGCCGGAACCGAACCGGACGTGTCGTCGACAAGCGGCGGAGGAGGGCCCTGAGCCATGGAATTCAGCAAGTCGCTCACCGTGGCGGCCGCCGGCCTCAAGGCGCAGTCCGGCCGGATGCGGATCATCGCCGAGAACATCGCCAACGCGGATTCCGCCCCGGCCTCGCCCGGGACCGAGCCCTATCGCCGCAAGATCCCGTCCTTCACCAGCCACATGGATCCGGAGACCGGGGCCAAGCTGGTTGAGGCGGGCCGCGTCCGGCGCGACCCCTCCGCGTTCCGGACCAAGTTCGAGCCCGGCAACCCCGCGGCCAACGCCCGGGGCGAGGTGCAGATGCCCAACGTCAACGCGCTGATCGAGAACATGGACCTGCGCGAGGCTCAGCGCTCCTACGAGGCGAACCTCAACATGGTGACGTCCACGCGCAAGATGCTGTCGCAGACGCTGTCGATCCTCAAGTGAGCGCGCAAGTGAACGCGAAGGAAGCCTAGTCGATGGCGACGAGCAATTTCGCGGCCGGTGCCTACGCCGCCGTCCAGGGCATGGCCAACGGCCGCCCGGCCCCCAAGGTCCAGTCGACCGGCGAGGCCGGCGGCAACTTCATGCAGCTCCTCGGCAACGCCCTCGACAATGTCGGGGATGCCGGGCGGCGGGCCGACGGCCAGGCGATCTCGGCGGCCTCCGGCAAGGCCAACGTCGTGGACGTGGTCACCGCCGTGGCCGAGAGCGAGACCGCCCTGCAGACCATGGTGGCGGTGCGCGACCGCATGATCTCTGCCTACGAAGAGATCATGCGGATGCAGATTTGAGCATGGGCCAGCCGGATCCCGGATTTCCCCTGCCTCC
This sequence comes from Methylobacterium brachiatum, assembly GCF_900113845.1. Lineage (NCBI taxonomy): Bacteria > Pseudomonadati > Pseudomonadota > Alphaproteobacteria > Hyphomicrobiales > Methylobacteriaceae > Methylobacterium > Methylobacterium brachiatum. The sequence continues at coordinate 195,909 of NZ_FOQW01000013.1, forward strand.
CCTTTGAGCAACACGCCCCATGACCGGCCTGGCCATCCTCGACGTCGCGCGCGACGGCATCTTCGTCTTCCTCAAGGTCGCCGGGCCGCTGATGCTCGTTGCCCTCGCGGTCGGTCTGATCGTCTCGCTGATCCAGGCGCTGACGCAGGTCCAGGAGCAGACCCTGATCTACGTGCCCAAGATCGTGTCGGTCTTCGCCGCGCTGCTGCTGATGCTGCCGTTCATCGGCGACGCGATGGCCGGCTACATGACCCGCATCGCCGCCCGCATCGCGGCCGGCGGCTGATGGCGACCGGCGGCGGGACAGGGGCGGCGCGCGCATGCCATAGGGGCGGCGATGAACCTGCTCCTGCCCGGCATCGCCTCGGCCTATCTGATCACCTTCGCGCGGGTCGGCACGCTGATCATGCTGATGCCCGGCGTCGGCGAGCAGATGGTATCACCGCGGATGCGGCTGGCCTTCGCGCTGCTGACCACGTTGGTGCTGTTCCCCAGCGTGCGGCCGCTGCTCGGCGGCACCGAGGGCCTGGCCGGCCCCCGGCTGATCGGGCTGCTATTCGCCGAGACGATCGTCGGGCTGGTGCTCGGCCTGTCGGTCCGGATGGTGCTGGCCGCCCTGCAGACCGCCGGCCTGATCATCTCGCAGCAGCTCGGCCTGGCCTACGCCATGACGGTGGATCCGAGCTACGGCGGGCAGCAGGCCGCGCTGGGCAACTTCCTGTCGCTGCTCGGCGTCACGCTGATCTTCGCCGCCGACCTGCATCATCTCGCCATCGAGGGCCTGGCGCAGAGCTACGTGGTGCTGCCCCCGGACGGGGTCCCGGCCTTCTCGGACGCGCTGATGCTGGCGCTCAAGGCGCTGACCCGGGGCTTCACCCTGGCGGTGCAGATCTCCGGGCCGTTCATCGCCTTCGGGCTGCTGTTCAACCTCGGGCTGGGCGTGCTGTCGCGGCTGATGCCGCAATTGCAGGTGTTCTTCCTCGCGGTCCCGGCCTCGGTGCTCGTCGGCATGCTGATCCTGATGGGCTCGCTCGGCGTCATGATGGGCGTCTTCCTGGACGATCTCGGCCGGTATCTCGGCGAGTTCGTCGGGCGCTGAGCGTCCCTGTGCACTGAGGTCGAGCAGACAAGATGGCCGAGGGCGCGGAGCAGGAAGACAAGACCGAAGAGCCGACCCAGCGGCGGCTCGATCAGGCGATCGAGCGCGGCGACGTCGCGACGAGTGCCGAGATCAACACCTTCGCGATCCTCGGCGCCTTCACGCTGGCCCTGGTGATCGCGGCCCCCAGCATCGCCCAGAGCCTGACCCAGGGCCTCAAGGCCTACCTCGCCAACGCCCACACCCTGCCGGACGACGCCACCGCCATGAAGCAGGCGGCGACCCGCGGCCTCTGGCTGTGGCTGCAGGCGGTGGCGGTGCCGGTCGGGATGGCGGCGGCGGCCGGCCTCGCCGCCGGGCTGCTCCAGCACCCGCTGGTGCTCACCACCGAAACGCTGATGCCGAAATTCGACCGGATCTCGCCGATGGCCGGGGTCAAGCGGCTCATGGGGATCGAGGCCCTGTTCCAGTTCGGCAAGGGTCTCGCCAAGATCGGCGCGGTCGGCATCGTCGGTGCCGTGCTGCTCTGGAACGACCGCGACCGGCTTGAGGTGTTCGCCCGGCTCGACCCGGCCGGGAGCCTGTCGGCGATCCTCTCCCTCAGCCTCCGGCTGCTCGCCGGCATGCTGTGCATGCACCTCGCCATCACGCTCGGCGACGCGTTCTACGCGCGCTTCCGCTGGCGCAAGCGCCACCGCATGTCGAAGGAGGAGATGAAGCAGGAGATGAAGGAGGCGGACGGCAACCCGGAGGTCAAGGGCCGCATGAAGCAGCTGCGCATGGCCCGGGTGAAGAAGCGGATGATGGCCGCCGTCCCGACCGCCACCGTGGTGGTGACCAACCCGACCCACTACGCGGTGGCCCTGCGCTACGAGGCCGGCATGGCCGCGCCGATCTGCGTCGCCAAGGGCGTCGACGCCCTGGCCCTGCGCATCCGCACCGTGGCGGCCGAGCACGGCGTCGCGGTGATCGAGAACCCGCCGCTCGCCCGCGCCCTGCACGCCACCGTGGAGATCGACCGCGAGATCCCCGCCGAGCATTACCGGGCGGTGGCGGAAGTCATCGGCTTCGTCCTGCGCCTGCGCCGGCGGGCGGCGTAACACTGGCGCCGCCAGACCTGCGCCGGCGCGGTCTCGAGACACTGAGGTCTCCACCTGGACAAGGAGCCGACGCGAAGGCTTCAGAGGAGCGGCCGGCGGCAAGCCCCGCTCACCGTGAAGACGTCGCTTTCCGACCGTACAGCTCTGGGCATGTCGGGGATCCGTCAGGAGAGTCCGGCATCCATCCTTCTGAGGCCAAGCCACCTGTCGAAGTCGCGATACAACTCGTCGAACGTGACGAGGATCAGCGTGAAGCTGTCGGCCTTGACCTTGTTGCGCCGCCACTCCCACCGATCCTTGCGGACTGAGGTCGATAAGGAGGTGGAGCGGCCGATGACGAGCACGCCTACGATATTGGGCCGCTCGCCGCCGAAGGCGTCCACGTAATCGGCGGTCGTGCGATAATGATCGAGCGCCCAGGTCCAATCGACGACTTGGCTGAATCCCTTTTCGAAGGCGCGTGCCCATGTGTCGATACCGCGCCCGCCATCTTCGAAAATATGCCGGCCGGACGCACCCTCGAACTCAACCAAGCAAATATTGTCGGTCCCGGCGCGGCGGACGGTGAGATCAGTCCGGAAATGGGGGAGAATCCGGAACTCCCGCCTGATCAGATCGCCGATGCCCAGACGGGAATTGTACTGCCCCATCAGGGCGCAGAGGTTGGGCCAGGTCTTGAAATTGGCGAGCACCTGATCGCGCTCGGCAAGATCGGCGTTGGTGTCGAGGAGGAGCCTGAATTCCGCGAGTTCGGCCTCCGCGTTGGTCAGACGGAAGTCGTGGACGTCGAAATAGGGCTTTGCCATCAGTCTCGGGCGACGATCGAGGTGATGACGATCGAATCGCCCTCATTCTCGAAGAGCACGCGCAGATCGCCGGCAGGCGCGACGAAGGCGTTGTCGACCCCGACGATCTTCCTGACCTTCGCCTCGTCGAGCACGCTCGCCTTGATCGTCGCCAGCGCGGCTTCGGCCTGGGCCTTGTCGAAGGGGTGCAGCGACGCGATCATGTTCGCTGCCGTATTGCTGACGCGGACGCGCGGGCTGCCTGAACCCGCCTCCTGTCGCCGTGCCGTGGCCATCGCCGACTCCCCTGTCCTCGATAGGCAAACGCAATATGGGGTCTGCCGAGACGGCCGTCCATGGCACCGGCGTGCCACTCCGTCTCCGAAGGCGCGGAAAAGCCACGCTTCCTCCACCTTTTTTTGCGAGGCTGCACCACGGCTTGGCGCGACACGACCGACGCGACGAGAGTGATGCCGTGCTGCCCGAGCCCTGCTATGGCCGGCGGGCCTAACCGGGTGATTGTTCTGGAATGATGCCGATGGCCGACGTCACTGGACCTCCGGCGCCCGCGACGGGCTCGCAGATCTCGGGTTCTCACGGGAACGGCGCGATCGACCGCTCGGAGCAGCCGGGCCGCGTCGGGCTGCTGCTCGTGCTCGCGGGTCTGCTGGTCGGAGCCGCCATCGGCCTGTCCTTCGTGGCCAACGAGCAGGCCCAGTCGCTGATCGTCTGGCTGCTCGCCCTGCTGGCGATGGCCGGCGTGTTCTTCCTGTTCGCGCTCGCCATCGGGGCGCTCCAGCTCAGCGGCACCGCCACCCGGGACGACATCACCAAGGGCATCGTCGACGCCTCGCCGGACGGGGCGCTGGTGGTCGAGGATGGCGGGAGGCTGATCTACGCCAACGAGGCCTATCTGCGGGTGGCCGGCGGCGACGCCTTCTCGAACCTCGTGCCCGTCGAGCGCATCCTGGTCGGCTCGCCGGAAGTCTCGGAGGCGGTCTACCGCCTGTCGCAGGCCTCGCGCGACGGCCGGGCGCACACCGAAGAGATCCGGATGTCGCCGCCGCTCGGGCCGCAGGCGCATGAGCGCGGCTTCGGCTGGTACCGGGTCTCGGTGCGCCCGCTGGCGCGCCCGCGCCGGGCCGCCTCGCTCTGGACGGTGGCCGACATCACCGCCGAGCGCGAGCGCCAGGAAAACGTCTTCCAGGAGCTCCAGCACGCGATCGACTATCTCGACCACGCCCCGGCGGGGTTCCTGTCGATCGATCCGGCCGGCGCGATCGTCTACATGAACGCGACGCTGGCGGCCTGGCTCGGCTACGACCTGGCGAGCGTCGGCCCCGGCGGCCCACACCTCACCGAGATCGCCCCGGAGGCCGACGTCCTGGTCCGCACCGCGGGCCTGCCCGGCGAAGTCCGCACCGACCGGTTCGACCTCGACCTGCGCCGCCGCAACGGCCACACCCTGCCGGTGCGGCTCTACCACCGGGTCGCCTTCGGCAAGGACGGCAAGCCCGGCTCCTCGCGGACCTTCGTGATCAACCGCTCGGCCGGGGCCGAGACCGACGAGCCGCAGCGCGCCGCCGAGGTGCGGCTCGCCCGCTTCCTCAACAATTCGCCGATCGCCATCGCGACCCTCGACCGGTCCGGCCGGATCGCCCGGGCCAACACCTCGTTCACCCGTCTGTTCGGCACGGTGCCGCGCCAGGCCGACGAGGGCGGCCCCGAGGGGGAGGGCAACCAGGGCGCCGAGCCCAACGTCGCCGACTCGGTGGTCGACCGCGCCTCCCTGGAGGCCGGCCTCGCCCGTGCGGCGAGCGGCCTGTCCGACCCGGAGCCGATCGAGGTCCAGCTCAGCGGTCCGGGCGGGCGCTCGGCGCGGCTCTGGCTCAGCCCGGCCGACAGCAGCGACGCCACCCACCAGGCCGACGAGGCCGAGCGCGTGATCCTGTACGCCCTCGACACCACGGCGCAGCGGCAGCTGGAGCAGCAGGTCGCCCAGGCGCAGAAGATGAACGCGGTCGGCCAGCTCGCCGGCGGCATCGCGCACGACTTCAACAACGTGTTGCAGGCGATCATCGGCTACTCGGACCTGCTGCTGGCGAGCCACCGGCCGACCGATCCGGCCTTCCAGGACATCATGCAGATCAAGCAGAACGCCAACCGGGCGGCGGGCCTCGTCCGCCAGCTCCTGGCGTTCTCCCGCCGCCAGACCCTGCGCCCGGAGGTGATGAATGTCGGGGAGGGGCTCTCGGAGCTGACCCTGCTGCTCAAGCGGCTGCTGGGCGAGCGCGTCGCCCTGGAGCTGAAGCACGGCCGCGACGTCTGGCCGGTCAAGGCCGACGTCAACCAGTTCGAGCAGGTGATCGTGAACCTCGCGGTCAATGCCCGCGACGCGATGCCGGACGGCGGCAAGCTGATGATCCGCACCGAGAACGTCACCGATCCGGGCCCGGCCGCGACTGTGGACGGGCGGGGCGGGGCGCCCGCGGGCGACCACGTGCTGATCGAGGTGCGCGACACCGGCCAGGGCATCCCACCCGAGCTGATGGAGAAGATCTTCGAGCCGTTCTTCACCACCAAGGAGATCGGCAAGGGCACCGGCCTCGGCCTCTCGACGGTGTTCGGCATCGTCAAGCAATCCGGCGGCACCATCGACGTCCAGTCGAAGATCGGGGAGGGGACCGCCTTCCGCATCTACCTGCCGCGGCACGTGCCCGTGGCGGAGCCCGAGGAGGCCGCCCCCGCGATCCCGGCCCTGCCGCGGGCCGACCTGCCGGCGCCCGGCCAGGCGCCGGCCAAGCCCACCGGAACCGGCGAGGCCGCCGAACGGGCTGCCAAGACGAAGGCTCCGGAGAAGCCGGCCCCACGCAAGCCCGCGGCCGACCATACCGGGCAGGGGACGATCCTGCTGGTCGAGGACGAGGATCCCGTCCGGGCGGTCAACAGCCGGGCGCTCTCGGCCCGCGGCTACACGGTGCTGGAAGCGGCTTCCGGCCTGGAGGCCCTGGCGATCGTGCGCGAGGGCAGCCAGCCGATCGACCTCGTCGTCTCCGACGTCGTGATGCCCGAGATGGACGGCCCGACACTCCTGCGCGAGGTGCGCAAGCACCAGCCGGACCTGAAGGTGATCTTCGTCTCCGGCTACGCCGAGGACGCGTTCCGCAAGAACCTGCCCGAGGGCGAGGCCTTCAACTTCCTGCCCAAGCCCTTCAGCCTCAAGCAGCTGGTCGAGACCGTGAAGAAGACCATGGCAGCCGACTGACGCCGCGACCGCGACCGACCCGGTGGAGAACCTGCGCGCCGCCCCCACGGGGCGGCGTTCTCGTATCCCGCACCCTTGCCGAAATAGAACAAAACAGGTACATAGACGCGGTGTTGCCGCGCGTTGTGAATGGCGCGCAACCCCTTCATAAGGAGCCCGCCAGATGGCCCAGCCTGCATTGAAAGTGGTCGACATGCCCCCGGTGGACAAGGACAAGTCCAAGGCGATCGACGCCGCCCTGTCCCAGATCGAGCGCGCCTTCGGCAAGGGCTCGATCATGCGTCTGGGCAAGAACGACAAGGTGCAGGAGGTCGAGACGATCTCCACCGGCTCGCTCGGCCTCGACATCGCCCTCGGCGTCGGCGGCCTGCCCCGCGGCCGGGTCGTGGAGATCTACGGCCCCGAATCCTCCGGCAAGACGACGCTGGCGCTGCACACCATCGCCGAGGCCCAGAAGAAGGGCGGCGTCTGCGCCTTCGTGGATGCCGAGCATGCCCTCGATCCGGTCTATGCCCGCAAGCTCGGCGTCAATCTCGACGACCTGCTGATCTCGCAGCCCGATACCGGCGAGCAGGCCCTGGAGATCACCGACACGCTGGTGCGCTCCGGCGCCATCGACGTGCTGGTGGTCGATTCAGTCGCCGCGCTGACCCCGCGGGCCGAGATCGAGGGCGAGATGGGCGAAAGCCAACCCGGCCTCCAGGCCCGCCTGATGAGCCAGGCTCTGCGCAAGCTCACCGGTTCGATCTCGCGCTCGAACTGCATGGTGATCTTCATCAACCAGATCCGGATGAAGATCGGCGTGATGTACGGCAGCCCGGAGACCACCACGGGCGGCAACGCGCTGAAGTTCTACGCCTCGGTGCGCCTCGACATCCGCCGCATCTCGACCCTGAAGGATCGGGACGAGGCGATCGGCAACCAGGTCCGCGTCAAGGTCGTGAAGAACAAGGTCGCGCCGCCGTTCAAGCAGGTCGAGTTCGACATCATGTTCGGCGAGGGCGTGTCGAAAGTGGGCGAGCTGATCGATCTCGGCGTGAAGGCCGGCATCGTCGAGAAGTCCGGCGCCTGGTTCTCCTACAACAGCCAGCGTCTCGGCCAGGGCCGCGAGAACTCGAAGGGCTTCCTGCGGGACAACCCCGAGATCGCCGGCAAGATCGAAGCCTCGATCCGCCAGAATTCCGGACTCGTGGCCGAGAAGATCCTGGAGAACGCCAAGCCGACCGACGACGAGCTCGACGAGGGCGAGGCCTGAGAGCTTCGGCGCATCGCAGGCTTCCAAAGGGCGTCACGCCCTTTGGAGGCTTCGGGACAGCGTCCTGATCCGTCGGGGAAACCCAGCAGCAGGGCCTGCCTCGAACCCGCAGACGCCACGGACGCGTCGGGCTGAATCCAACCCGACGCGTCCGCTTTACGACCGACATCAGAAACGACAACGCCCGGCACGAATCCGGCCCCGTAAGGGTCGAACTTCGTCCGGGCGTTCGTCGTTCTGGAGGTCCCAAAGGTCGGGACGGCACCGTCAACGGTGCATCAGCCCAATCTCAAGACATCCAGCCCCGTTGAGGCGGACGCGGAAACCCGCAGCCGCCGATTCCCGTGTATCAGGCGGCTTCGCCGGTCTCGGCGACCGCGGCAGCCTGGTCCTCGACCAGCTTCCAGGTCTTGGTCTTCGAGAAGGGACGGCACTCCTCGATGAACACCGTCTGCCCGACCTTGGCGACATTCGCCTCGTCGTGGGCATGGTAGTTCTTCGAGCGGCGCACAGTCTTCTTCATCACCGGGTGGGTGAAGCGACGCTCCACCTTCACCACGATGGTCTTCTCGCCCTTGTCGCTGACGACGGTGCCCTGCAGGACGCGCTTCGGCATGGTGTTCTCCTAAGCCCTTCGTCAACTCTTGGACGCCTGCAGCGTCTTCGAACGCTGCAGGGTGCGGACGCGGGCGATGTCGCGGCGGACCTCACGGACGCGGGCGACGTTCTCGAGCTGGCCGGTGGCCCCCTGGAAGCGCAGGTTGAACTGCTCCTTCTTAAGGTTCAGCAACTCGTCACTGAGCTGATCCGGCGACAACGCCTTCAGATCAGACACTCTCTGGGTCGACTTCACGATAGCCTCCGTTCAGTCGGCGATGCGTTGGACGACCCGCGTGCGGATCGGGAGCTTGGCGGCGCCGAGGCGCAGGGCCTCCTTGGCGATGTCTTCGGCAACGCCGTCGACCTCGAACATGATCCGGCCGGGATGGACGCGAGCGGCCCAGTAATCCGGGGCGCCCTTACCGGAGCCCATGCGGACTTCGGTCGGCTTCGAGGACACCGGAACGTCCGGGAACACCCGGATCCAGACACGGCCCTGGCGCTTCATCTCGCGGGTGATCGCGCGGCGGGCCGCCTCGATCTGCCGGGCGGTGACGCGCTCGGGCTCCACCGCCTTCAGGCCGAACTGGCCGAAGTTCAGCTCGAAGCCGCCCTTGGCCGCACCGTGGATGCGGCCCTTGAACTGCTTACGGAAGCGAGTCTTTTTCGGTTGCAGCATGGCTTCCTACCTTACGCGTGCTCGCGCTCGCGGCGTCCGCGCTCGCGGCCGCCCTCGCCATCGCGCTCACGGCGTCCGCCGGAGCGGCCGCCCTCTTCCTGGGCCTTCTTGTCCTGGGCCATCGGGTCGTGCTCAAGGATCTCGCCCTTGAACACCCACACCTTGATGCCGCAGGTGCCGTAGGTCGTGAACGCCGTGGCGGTGCCGTAATCCACGTCCGCACGCAGCGTGTGCAGCGGGACCCGGCCCTCACGATACCATTCCTGGCGGGCGATCTCGGCGCCGCCGAGGCGGCCCGAGCAGTTGATGCGGATGCCCTCGGCGCCGAGACGCATCGCCGACTGCACGGCGCGCTTCATGGCGCGACGGAAGGCGACGCGGCGCTCGAGCTGCTGCGCGATCGAGTCGGCCACCAGGGTGGCGTCGATCTCGGGCTTGCGCACCTCGACGATGTTGATCGTCACGTCGGCCTTGGTCATCGTGCCGACGAGCTTGCGCAGCTTCTCGATATCCGCGCCCTTCTTGCCGATCACCACGCCCGGACGACCCGAGTGGATGGTGACGCGGCACTTCCGGTGCGGACGCTCGATGACGATCTTCGAGACGGCGGCCTGCTTCAGCTGCTTCATGAGGGCGGCGCGGATCGCGACGTCCTCGTGCATCAGCTTGGCGTACTCGCCCTTGCCGGCGAACCAGCGGGAGTCCCAGGTCCGGTTGATACCGAGACGGAGACCGATCGGATTGACTTTCTGGCCCATGAGATCCTCCTTAAGCCGCTTCGGCCTGGCGGACTTCACGAACCACGATGGTGAGGTTCGAGAAGGGCTTCAGGATACGGGCGCCGCGACCGCGGGCGCGGGCGTGGAAGCGCTTGAGCACGAGGGCCTTGCCCACGAACGCCTGGGACACGACGAGGTCGTCGACGTCCAGGTCGTGGTTGTTCTCGGCATTGGCGATCGCGCTCTCGAGGCACTTCTTGACCTCGGTCGAGATGCGCTTGCGCGAGAACTCCAGGTCGGCCAACGCGGTGTCGACCTTCTTGCCGCGGATCATCTGCGCCACGAGGTTCAGCTTCTGCGGGCTCACGCGCAGCATGCGCGCGACCGCCTTGGCCTCGTTCTCGGGGAGCGCGCGGGGGGTGGCTTGCTTGCCCATCTCAGCGCCTCTTCGCCTTCTTGTCGGCCGCGTGCCCGTGGAAGGTGCGGGTCGGCGAGAACTCGCCGAACTTGTGCCCCACCATCTCCTCGGAGACGTAGACCGGGATGTGCTTCTGCCCGTTGTGCACACCGAAGGTGAGCCCGACGAACTGCGGGAGAATCGTGGAGCGGCGGCTCCAGATCTTGATGACCTCTGAGCGCGAGGAGCCCCGCGCCGCTTCGGCCTTCTTGAAGAGGTAGCCGTCGACGAACGGCCCCTTCCAGAGAGAGCGTGCCATAGCGATTACTTCTTGCGGTTGTGGCGGCTGGACAGGATGAACACGTCGGTCCGCTTGTTGGACCGGGTCTTCTTCCCCTTGGTGGGCACGCCCCACGGCGTGACCGGGTTGCGGCCGCCCGAGGTACGGCCCTCGCCGCCGCCGTGCGGGTGATCGACCGGGTTCATGGCCACGCCGCGGTTATGCGGGCGCTTGCCGAGCCACCGGTTGCGCCCGGCCTTGCCGAGCGAGATGTTCATGTGGTCGGGGTTTGAGACCGCGCCGACGGTCGCGAAGCACTGACCGTGCACGAGGCGCTGCTCGCCCGAGTTCAGGCGCAGCGTCACGTAGCCCTGGTCGCGCCCGACGATCTGGGCGTAGTTCCCGGCCGAGCGGGCGATCGCGCCGCCCTTGCCGATCTTCAGCTCGACGTTGTGGACGATCGTGCCCACCGGCATCGAGCCGACCGGACCGGCATTGCCCGGCTTGATGTCGACGTTCTCGCCGGTCACCACCTTGTCGCCCGGCTGCAGGCGCTGCGGAGCCAGGATGTAGCTCTGCTTCCCGTCGGGGAAGTTGATCAGGGCGATGAACGCGGTACGGTTCGGATCGTACTCGATCCGCTCGACCGTCGCGGCGACACCCGGCTGCTCGCGGCGCTTGAAGTCCACGTTGCGCAGGACGCGCTTGTGGCCACCGCCGCGGAAGCGGACCGTGATGCGACCCAGGTTGTTACGGCCGCCGGAGGAGCTCTTGCCCTCCGTCAGCGCCTTCACCGGCTTGCCCTTGTAGAGCTCACGGCGGTCGACGAGCACGAGCTGGCGCAGGCTCGGCGTGACCGGTTTGAATGTCTTCAAGGCCATCGGCTTGGATCCCTAAAACCCGTCCTCAGAGCCCGGTCGTGACGTCGATCGTGTGGCCCTCGGCCAGGGTCACGATCGCCTTCTTCACGTCGGAGCGCTGTCCGCGGAGACCGCGGAAAATCTTCTTCTTGCCCTTGGTCACGAGGGTGTTCACCGCCGTGACCTTCACGTCGAACAGCTTCTCGACCGCCTCCTTGATCTGAGGCTTGGTCGCCTTGGGGCCGACCCGGAAGACGACCTTGTTCTGCTCGGTCAGGTTCGTCGCCTTCTCGGTGATGACCGGGGAGACGATGATGTCGTAGTGGCGCGGATCGGCACTCATTTGAAACGCTCCTCCAGCGCGTCGACGGCGGCCTTGGTCAGGACGAGCGTGTTACGGCGCAGGATGTCGTAGACGTTGATGCCCTGCACGGGAAGCACGTCGATCTGCGGGATGGCACGCGCGGCGCGGCCGAAATTCACGTCGACCTCGGCACCGCCGATGATCAGCGCGTTGGAGAGGCCCATCTTGCCGAAGCGCTCGATGAGACCCTTGGTCTTGTGATCCTCGATCTTGATGTCGTCGACGACGATCAGGGTCGAGGCCTTGGCCTTGGCCGACAGGGCGTGGCGCAGGGCCAGCGCACGGACCTTCTTGGGCAGGTCGTGGCTGTGGTCACGCACGACCGGGCCGAAGGCACGTCCGCCGCCGCGGAACTGCGGGGCCGAGGCTGCGCCGTGACGCGCGTTGCCGGTGCCCTTCTGCTTGTAGAGCTTCTTGCGGGTCCGGTTCACGTCCGAGCGGTTCTGCACGGCGTGGGTGCCGGCGCGCCGCTTGGCGAGCTGCCAGCGGACCATGCGCTGAAGGAGATCGGCCCGCGGCTCGAGGCCGAAGATCGTCTCGTTCAGCTCGACCGAGCCGGCGCCGGCGCCGTCGAGGGTGGTGACATCGAGCTTCATCACACGGTCTCCTCAGACGCGGCGGCTTCGGGGGCCGAGGTCGAAGCGCCGTTCTCACGGAACTTGCCCGGCAGCGGAACGTCGGCGGGGAGCTTGCGCTTCACCGCATCGCGGATCTGGATCCAGCCGCCGGCGACGCCCGGCACCGCGCCCTCGACCAGGATCAGGCCGCGCTCGGGATCGGTGCGCACGACGCGCAGGTTCTGGGTGGTGACCCGCTCGACGCCGAGGTGACCCGGCATCTTCTTGTTCTTGAAGGTCTTGCCTGGGTCCTGACGGCCGCCGGTCGAACCGATCGAACGGTGCGAGATCGACACGCCGTGGGTGGCGCGCAGACCGCCGAAGTTCCAGCGCTTGATACCGCCGGCGAAGCCCTTACCCGTGGTCGTGCCCGTCACGTCGACGAACTGGCCCGGGATGAAGTGGTCCGCGGTGATCTCGGCGCCGACCGGGATCAGCGCGTCCTCGGACACGCGGAACTCGGCGAGCTTCTTCTTGGGCTCGACCTTGGCGATCGCGAAGCGGCCGCGCTCGGCAGCCGACACGTTCTTCACCTTGGCCTTGCCGACGCCGACCTGGAGGGCGACGTAGCCATTCTTCTCAACGGTGCGGTGGGCCACCACCTGGCACTGATCGATCTTAAGCACTGTGACGGGGACATGCTCCCCCGCGTCTGTGAAGACGCGGGTCATGCCGACCTTCTGTGCGATGACGCCTGAGCGCATAGGTCTCTCCCTCGCGCGATGAAACGGTAAGCTCTAAGTCCCAGCGGGACTCAGAGCTTGATCTCCACGTCCACGCCGGCGGCGAGGTCGAGCTTCATCAGCGCGTCCACGGTCTGCGGCGTCGGATCGACGATATCGAGCACTCGCTTATGCGTGCGCATCTCGAACTGCTCGCGCGACTTTTTGTCGATGTGCGGCGAGCGGTTCACGGTGAACTTCGCGATATGCGTCGGCAGCGGGATCGGACCCCGGATGGTCGCGCCGGTGCGCTTGGCCGTGGAGACGATCTCCTTGGTCGACGCATCGAGGATGCGGTGATCGAACGCCTTGAGGCGGATGCGGATGTTCTGACCGTTCATAATCCTGAAACCTTGAGAGGGACGGCGGGGAGTGCGAGGACAGGTCCCCGCCGCGCCCTGCTAAGGATGCTGTCCTGGCTTAGTCGTTGATGGCGGCGACGACGCCGGCGCCGACGGTGCGGCCGCCTTCACGGATGGCGAAGCGCAGCTTCTCCTCCATGGCCACCGGCACGATC
>NZ_FOQW01000046.1:0-1632 GCF_900113845.1 Methylobacterium brachiatum
GCGGACACCGCCAAGATGGGCGGCGCGAACGTGGTCGTGCGCCTCGGCACCGGCCATCTGTTCAACCTCGGCCAGCTCGTGGCCGCCAATGCCCTTGACATCGAGGCCGGCGACTTCGGCAACGGGCCCGTCGGACGCGTCGCCGGAAAGACCGTCCGCCTCGCGCTCACCGGCGCAGCCGACAACCGCGGCCGTATCGAGGCCACCGGAGACCTCATCCTCACGACCGAGCACCTCGCCAACAGCGGGGTAATCCTGATTGGCGGAGCGATGACGCTCCAGATCGCCGGGTCGTTTACCAATGGCGGCAACCTTCTCGGCCGCTCGTTCGAGCTGCGCGTTGGAGGTGACCTCGCCAACAAAGGCCAGATCGGCGCCCGCGACGACCTGACGGTCAAGGTCGGCGGCCGGGTCGATAACACCGGCAGCCTGGTCGCCCAGGACGGCGACCTCAACCTCACCGCCGGTGGTCTCATCGCCTCCAGCGGCGACGTCGTCGCCGGCCGCCGCCTCGCGCTGACCGCAGCTGCCTACGAGACGCCAGCGGACACCGCCAAGATGGGCGGCGCGACCGTGGTCGTGCGCCTCGGCACCGGCCACCTGATCAACCTCGGCGGGATCGTGGCCGCCAACGGCCTCGACGTCGAAGCCGGCGACTTCGGCAACGGGCCCTCAGGACGCGTCGCTGGGAAGACCATCCGCCTCGCATTGACCGGCGCCACCGACAACCGCGGCCGCATCGAGGCCACCGGAGATCTCACCTTCTCCACGTTAGCCCTTATTAACAGCCGAGAGATCTTGGCGAACGGTGCGGGCAAGCTTCAGGTCGCTGGCGCCTTGTTCAACAGCGGGCGCATTCTCGGCCGAACATATGTACTTCAGGTGGGAGGTGGCCTCAGCAACACCGTTCAGATCGGTGCTGTCGATAATCTGGCGATCGTCGCTGGCGGCCGGATCGACAATGCCGGCAGCCTGATCGCCTTGAGCGGCGACCTTAGCCTCAGCGCCGGCGGCGTCGTCTCCTCCAGCGGCGACGTCGTCGCCGGCGGCCGCCTCGCGCTGACCGCGGCCGCCTACGAGGTCATCGCGGACACCGCCAAGACGGGCGGCACCGAAGTGGTCATGCGCCTCGGCACCGGCCACCTGATCAACCTCGGCCAGTTCGTGGCCGTCAACGGCCTCGACGTTGAGGCCGGCGACTTCGGCAACGGACCCTACGGGCGCCTCTCTGGCACGAGCGTTCGCCTCGCTCTTTCGGGCACCACAGACAATCGCGGCCGTATCGAGGCCACCGGCGACCTCACTCTCTCGGCCGGCAGCCTAACTAGCTCGGGTTCGATCCTCGCCAATGGCGCGGGCAAGCTCCGAGTTGCTGGCGCCCTGTTTAACGACGGAAATATCCTTGGCCGCACTTTCGTCGTGCAGGTCGGAGGTGACCTCGGCAACACCGATCAGATCGGCGCGCTCGAAGCGTTGACGGTTGCAGTCGGCGGCCGAGTCAACAACGCTGGCAGTCTGATCGTCCTGGATGGCGACCTCAACCTCACCGCCGGCGGCATCGTCGCCTCCACAGGCAAGATCATCGCTAACCAGGGCCGCCTCGCGCTGACCGCCGGCGGCTACGAGGCCACC
>NZ_FOQW01000012.1:0-229893 GCF_900113845.1 Methylobacterium brachiatum
GGGCCGTTCTGCTCGGACAGCGAGGTCGAGAGCGTGGTCGCCCACCTCAAGCGCCAGGGCCGTCCCTCCTACCTCGACGCCGTCACCGCCGACGACGAGGAGGCTGCCCCCGAGAAGGGCGCAAAGGGCAAGGCCGGCGCGGCCGAGCTGGAACTCGACGGCGCCGTGTTCGACCAGGGCTCCTTCGGCGAGGCCGGCGGCGACCTCTACGACCAGGCCGTGCAGGTGGTTCTGCGCGACCAGAAGGCGTCGACCAGCTACATCCAGCGCCGCCTCCAGATCGGCTACAACCGCGCCGCCTCGATCATGGAGCGGATGGAGACCGAGGGCATCGTCGGCCCGGCCAACCACGCCGGCAAGCGCGAGATCCTGCTGGAGGAGGCTGCGGGCTGAGCCTCTTTAGGCTCGGCCGGGGGGCGGCTTCCTGTCGCCTCCGCGCCCCGATGCTCAGACATCGCACCTTGCAGGCCGCGACAGGCCCCCTCTCCCGGGCGGGAGAGGGTTGGGGTGAGGGATCAGGCTCTTCCGGAGGGGTCGCACCCCTCACCCTGTCCCTCTCCCGCATGGCAGGGGCGACCCGCGCCTCATCCGGAGATGCCTGGACCCAGTTGTCCGGGGAAGAGGGGTTGGCAAAGACGCACGCGTCCGCCCGCCAACCTCATCGGGAGCGATGCGTGAACCGCACGGTCCCACGCACCAGGCTTCGCGATCCCGGCTGAGGCAACGAAGTCCAGAATCCCACGAAAAAAATCGCCCCTCTTGCGGAACCTCCCCGCAAGGCAAACGTTACGCGCGTGCGAGGCTCGGAAACGAGCTCGCCTGTTGGGCGCCGGCCATGGTGTCCGGCGTCTCTTGTAGTCACGTTGCTCAATGGAGGATGTGGTTATGAGGACTTACGACGTTGCGCCCCTGTTCCGGTCGTCCATCGGGTTCGACCGTCTGTTCGAGCTGCTGAACCAGCCCGAGCGTGTCGAGACCACGGCCGCCTGGCCGCCCTACAACATCGAGAAGGTCGCGGACGACCAGTATCGGATCACCATGGCGGTTGCGGGCTTCACGCCCGACGAGATCGAGCTGACCCAGCAGGACACGGTTCTTCTCGTGTCGGGCCAGAAGAAGACGCCGGAGAACGAGCGGCAATACCTGCACCGCGGCATCGCGGCCCGCACGTTCCGTCAGACCTTCAACCTGGCCGACCACGTGAAGGTCGTGGGTGCGAACCTGGAGAACGGGCTCCTGACCGTCGAGCTCAAGCGCGAGGTGCCGGAGGCCCTGAAGCCCCGTCGCATCGCCATCGGCGGCGTCACGGCCACGTCCGGGCAGGACAACGCGCCCGCGCAGATCACCGAGAGCAAGGTCGCGCAGGCCAAGGCCGCCGAACCCCGGGTCGCCGAGGCCAAGGCCGCCTGATCGCGGCCGGTCCGAGCCCGGGCCGCCCGATTCGCGGACCGCCCGGGTTCCCCGCTTTGGACGAACGCCATCCCTCGGGGGCCCGCAGGCCCGCGGGCCGCCGACGGTCGATCCCATGAGATGCCCATGATGCCAAACTGAAGGAGGTCCCTATGAGCGTGAGAGATCTGATTCCGTGGAACCGCACGACCGGAACCCCGGCGCCGACCGCCCTGTCGAACGAGGCGGCCAATCCTTTCCTGACGCTCCACCGCGAGGTGAACCGCCTGTTCGACGACGTGTTCACCGGGTTCGGCTCGGTCCCGAGCCTGGCCAATCGCAGCTTCGGCTGGCCCAATGTCGAGCTGGTCGAGGCGGATGGCGGGCTGCGGCTCTCGGCCGAGCTTCCCGGCCTCGACGAGAAGGACGTCGAGCTCCTGGTCGAGGACGGCGTGCTGACCCTGCGGGGCGAGAAGCGCGCCGAGAACACCGACAAGGCGCGCGGCTACTCGGAGCGCAGCTACGGCCGCTTCGAGCGGGTGATCGCCCTGCCCTTCCCGGTCGAGGAAGAGAAGGTCGAAGCGTCGTTCCGCAACGGCGTGCTCACCGTGACGCTGCCGCGCTCGGAAAAGGCGCCGGAGCGGGGCCGCCGCATCGCCATCAACAGCGGCAACAACGGCGGCCAGAAGACGGCGCATTGAGGCGCGCCGCCGCTCGGGCGGGATCACGACGCCTGACGCGGTGGCCGACCCGGACCGGCAGGACGACCGACCGAGGACCTGCCGGCCGTGCCGGCCGCCCTGGAGCCGGCCCCGACCGCCTGGCGGGCGGGGGCCGGCTCCCGGTCCTTGGTCTGACGCGCTCGCCCGTGCCGAACCGCAATTCCCCGGGCGGCGAGCGGTTCAGCCTTCGCTGACGAGCAGGAGGGTCGCATGCAGCCAATCGATACAACCCCGATCGACACGCATATCGAGCGCCTCGGCCCGATGGCCGCGGCCAATCTGAGGGCGACCGCGGTCGACCCGTTCGAGGCCTTCGTGGCGCCGGGCGACGTGTTCCGGCATCCCCGGGAGGTCCTGTCCTATCCCGGCCTGTCGCGGGCCGAGAAGCGGGCAATCCTGGCCTCCTGGGCCTCGGATGCGCGCGCCGTGGATTCGTGCCCGACGCTGCGCTGCCTGCCCGGCTGCCGCGCCGAGCCGGTGCCGATCGACGACGTCCTGGCCGCGCTCCAGGCGCTGGACGGCACGCCCGCGCCCAGCGGACAGGCGACCGGCAAGCCGCGGATCCCGGTGGTGCTCGGCCGCCGCCTGCGGCGCGGCCCGGCGGCCCGGGACGCCGTGCTGAACTGAGACCCGGAGGCGATCGATGACGACCTTCGACCTGAAGGACCGCTATCGGTGGTCGGCCCGGCTCCGGCGCAGCCGGGCCGCGCCGCCGGCCGAGGCGGCGGAGCGGGCGACGTGGTCCACCCTCACGGGCTGGATCGCGTCCGCCGCCCTCTGCCTCGCCCTGGCGGCCCTCAGCCCGGCGCCGGCCATGCCCTGGGTCCTGGCGGGATTGCTGAGCGTGTCGGGCTTCGTCTGGCTCGGCGCCGCGATCACCCGGGCCGGGCCGCCGGCCAACGCCACGCACCTCACCGCCTGGGACGCCGCCCTCCTCGCCTTCGCGGCGAGCTTCGGCGTCCAATCCGCGGCGCGCCTCGGGCTGCTGGGCGCCTGAGCGCACCGCATCACCACCATCGCGCCGCCCGACGGCCCGGCTGTCGGGCGCCGCTTCAGGGAGGCACCTATGCAGACGACCATTCAGGATCGCGTGATCGGACTCGGACACAACAATCCCCCCGCCTTCATCGCCACGGCCCCGTGGCTCGCCGGCCGGAAGGCCCTGATCCGGCGCCAGCAGCGCCCGGTGGAGACCTCGGGCCGCGCCCGGGAAGGCACCTGGATCCTCACCTTCGCGCGCGAGACGCCGCCCGAGATCGAGCCGCTGATGGGCTGGACCGGCGGCAGCGACCCCCTCGCCACAGATGTCCGGCTCACCTTCCCGACCCGGGCGCAGGCCATCGCGTATGCGGAGCGCCAGGGCCTCGACTACGATGCGGATCCGGACCCCGCCGAGGCGCCCCGCAAGCGCCCGGTCGGCGCGGCGCGCTCGGATGATCGGCGGCACCCCGAACGCGCGCCGCTTCGGGTGGTGCTCGGCCGGAAACAGGCGCCGGCCGCGCCGCCGGGCTTTCCGGACGGGCCGGAGCTGGAACGGGCGCTGGTCAATCCGGCGGCGGTCTTCGCCACGCCGTCCGCCGTGCTGAACCACCCGCGGCTGCTGCGCGAAGGGAAGCGCGAAATCCTGCGGCGGTGGGCCTGGGACGAGTACCTGAAGGAGGTCGCCGCCGCCGAAGGCATGGCCGAGGGCGAGCCCTCGCAGCTCGAAGCGGTCAAGGCCGCGCTCCTGGCGCTCGGCGAGACCTGGCGTCCGAAACCCTCCGCCCCGGCGGTCGCCGTGCCGGTGCCGCAGGAGGACGAGGAGATGGTCCTCGCCGCGTGAGGCTTTACGCCACCGAGAACCGGAACGTCGTGACCGCCCGGAACACCTCCCCCGGCCGCAGGACCGCGGAGGGGAAGCCCGGCTGGTTCGGGGCGTCCGGAAACCCTTGCGTCTCGAAGCAGACGCCGTCGCCGGAGCGGTAGATCCGGCCGGAGGGGCCGATCAGCGTGCCGTCCAGGTTGTTGCCGGTGTAGAGCTGCAGGGCCGGCTGGGTGGTCGCCACGTCGAGCCGCCGGCCGCTGGCGGGATCGATGCAGGTCGCGGCCGGGCGCAGGCTGCCGGCGGGGCCGCGCAGCACGAAGGTGTGGTCGTAGCCCTTGGCGAAGGCCAGTTGCGGATCGCCGACCCGGATGCACTCGCCCAGCGCGTGCGGGGTGCGGAAATCGAACGGGGTGCCGGTCAATGCCCGGATCTCGCCGGTGGGGACCTGCGTCGCGTCCGTGGGGGTGAACGCGTCGGCCTCGAGCTGGACCACGTGGTCGAGGACGCTGCCGGTCCCCTCCCCGGCGAGGTTGAAGTAGCTGTGATTGGTGAGGTTCAGGACCGTCGGCCGGTCGGTCACGGCCTCGTAAGCGATGCGCAGCACCCCGTCCTCGGGCAGACTGTAGCGCACGCGGACGTCGAGATTGCCGGGAAAGCCCTCCTCGCCGTCGGGGGAGCGCCGGGCCAGGGTCAGGCTCGTGCCGTCGGCCGCCTCCACGCGCCAGAGATGGTTTCCGAAATTCCGGTCGCCGCCATGCAGGGTGTTGGGGCCCTCGTTCACCGGCAGCCGGTAGGTGTGGCCGTCGAGGCTGAAACGCCCGCCCGCGATGCGGTTGGCGTAGCGCCCGACCACGGCGCCGAAGCTCGGGCTCACCGTCTCGTAGCCCGCCAGCGTGTCGAGCCCGAGCACGACGTTGGCGCTGCGGCCGGCGCGGTCGGGCACCTCGATCGCCGTGATGACCGCGCCGAAATCGATGACGTGGACGCGCAAGGTCTCTCGGGCCAGCAGATGCCGGGTGACCGGCTGCCCGTCCACGGTGACGCCGAAAAGGTCGCCCGGCATGCCGCGATCCCCGCTCAGCGCTTCCAGACGCCGAGCCGCTCGCTGCGCGCGTGGTCCTCGGCCGCCACGAGTTCCGGGCTCGCCTCCGGGGAGGCCCGGCCGCCGCCATTGAACAGCACGACCTCGGACAGGTCGCGCCCGTTCACCAGGCAATTCATGGTCTCGCTGCCCGGTGCCGGCTGGCAGGTGACCGTGCGTCCGCCGATGTAGCGGGCCAGCTCGTCCGTCTGGCCGCCCCGCACCCACTCGACACCGAACAGATGCACGACCTTGCCGCCGACCTTCAGGGTCGCGGTGTCGATCACCTGGGCCGGGCCGGTGATGGCGTTCGCCGCGGGCGGCGGCGTGTCGGGCTCGGGCTCGCCGCCGGTCTCGGGCGGCGGTGTCACCGTGTCGGCGGCCGCGGGGGGGGATCCGGGCTGGGACGCCGTCGGCGGGGGATTCGTCGGCGCATTGGACGCCTGGGGCGGCGTCGGCTGGGTCGTCGGGGTGCTCGCGGAATCGGGCCGCGGGGGTTCTGGCTCGCGACCGGCCAGGACCAGCCCCGCCGCGACCACCGCCACCAACGCGGCCGTGCTCGCGCCCACGAGCCAGCGGCGATGCCGACGGCCGCTCTCATCCCCGATGCCGGTGCCGAAGCCGAGCCGATCGCGCAGACGGGGCAGGCCGTCGCGCAACGTTTCGCCGAGCCGGCCCGGCCCCTCGTTCCACGCCGCGACCGGATCCGAACCGCGCTCGGGCGCGGCGCTCTCCTCGGCGACGGGGTGGCCGAACCGCGTCCGCAAGCCAGTCCGCAGGCTCGCGAACCGGCCGGCCGCGTTCTGCGCCAGCACCCGCCCCTGCACCGAGGAGCGCTCGGCGAGCGAGCGGGCACGCTCGGATTGGGTCTCGACGAAGCGGGCCGTAGCCGCCTTCATCTCGTAGGCGCCGGTCAGGATCGGCGAATCCTTGGCCTCTTCCGCGACCGGTACGGGGGCCGGCTCGGGTTCCGCCGGCAGGAACAGGGCCGGGTGCCGCGCCTGGAGCTCGGCCACGAAATCCGCGAGCGTCATCGGCTCCGAGGTGCCCGGGCGCAGGCGCGGCACGCCGTGGCGGTCGAGCACCCGGTAGCCGTACGCCCCGGGCACGATCGCCGCCTCGGCCATGAGTTCGAGGGTCCGCACGGAGACCGGGCGCGGCCGCGCCCGGGCGATCGCCGTCCGGATCGCCTCGCGGAGGGCGGCGCGCTCCGGATCGTCGAGCGCCGGACGCGCCGGCGCCGCTTCCTGTTCCGCCACGGTTGAAGACGTCATAAACCCGATCCCGGCATCACCGTGCGCCGCACGGATGCCGCTTTACGCTTTGCCGGGCGAAGGGGCCAGGGTGCCGGCCTGGACGCTCCGGCGCAGGACCCGCCCGCTCTCGCCGACGATCACCGGGCGCGCCCCCGCGAAGCTCACCTCCAGGACCAGCTCGGCCGCCCCGGTGGAGATGGCGCCGCGATCCGGATTCGCGGTGCGGAAATCCACGATCGTGCGGATCGTGCAGGTCTCGGAATCGCAGGCGGTGCGGATCGACCGCGGCTCGTAGCGCCGTTCTGGCCAGCGCTGGACGAAGCTGCGCTTCTCGGCCACGAGGCCGGCCAGGGTGATCGGATGGCCGTAGAACCGCACCCGGCTCCCGTAGAAATGCGGCGCGGCGCCGACCATGGTCTCGCCTGAGCTCGAGACGGTGGCGAGGTAGTTCGCCGCGAGAGCCCGCGCGATGGCGGCCCGCTCGGCGGACGCCGCCGAGACCGGCGCCGGGGCGATGGCGGCCGGCGTGTCGGCGAGCCGGCGGGGATGCGCCGCATGGCGCCGCAGGGGCTCGCGGCTGGCCGGGCGTTCCAGCGCGGCCGCCCGTCTCGGGGCGGCGGCCCGGGTCGAAGCGGCCTTGGGCAGGGCGTCGTCCGCGGGCTCGGGCTTGGCCGCCTGCCTGACCGGCTTCCGGTCCTGCGCCGGCGGCTTGGCCTGTTCCTGAGACGCGGCTTTCGTCGGCTCCTTGGCCGGGGCAGCCGGCGCGGACGCCGCGGTACGTGCCGGCGGATCGACCCAGGAACTGGCAGACGTCGCCCCCTGCTGCTGGGCCGCGGCACCGCCGATGAGGGCCAGGGGCAGGATCACGCCGAGCGCGAGCGCACGGGCAGGGGTGGGAATGGTGGCGGACATCGGTGCCTTCCTGGCGGCCGGGGCGGACGTGATGAGAACGCGCCCGCATGCCGAAGCGGTTCCACGGGTGTTCCGGGCGCGCCCACGACTCTGCCGATCCGCAGGGCCGGCACCAGACGGGGATTGCGTGGATGACGGGGTTGCGCTCGCTCGTTTTGCCACCAAGTCGGGGACAATCTTGGCTGTCGCCCGTTCTAGGTTCTCATCGGGCCATTCCGCCGCCCAGCACATCGAGGTTCCCGTGGCCCCACCCGAGACCGAGGCGACCTCAGACCTGCATCGGAGTCCCCGGTGAGCGCGGGGCAGCGTCGGGCGCTGCTGATCTGCAACGCGAAGGCCCGCAACGGCGGCCTCGACCTCGACGAGGTGCGCAGCATCCTGCGCGCCGGCGGGATCGAGCCGGTGGAGCCGCCGCCGGATGCCGATTGCCGGGACGAGATCCGCGCCCGCGCCAAGGACGTCGATCTCGTGATCCTCGGCGGCGGCGACGGCACCATGAACATGGCCGCGCCGGCCCTGGTGGAGAGCGGGCTGCCGCTCGCCATCCTGCCGCTGGGGACCGCCAACGATCTCGCCCGGTCCCTCGGCCTGCCGCTGGATCCGCTGGCAGCGGCCCGGTTCATCCCGACCGCCCAGCCGCGGCCGGTCGATCTCGGCTGGGTCAACGGCCATTATTATTTCAACGTCGCCAGCATCGGCTTCTCGGCCGAGCTCGCCGGCGAGCTCACGGCCGAATCGAAGAAGACCTGGGGGGTGTTCGGCTACGCGGTCGCGGCCATCCGGGTCTTGCGCCGGGTGCGGCCCTTCACCGTGACGATCGAGCATGACGGCACGACCGAGAAGGTGACGACCATCCAGGTCTCGGTCGGCAACGGCCGGCACTACGGCGGCGGCATGACCGTGGAGGAAGCCGCCACGGTCGATGACGGCAAGCTCGATTTCTACAGCCTCGAAGTCGCCCATTGGTGGCGGCTGATCGCGCTCCTGCCGGCCCTGCGCCGGGGCACCCAGGGACGCGCGGCCGACGTGCGCGCCTTCCAGACGCGGGAGATCAAGATCTCGACGCGCAGGCCCCGGCCGGTGAACACCGACGGCGAGCTGACCACGCACACGCCGGCCCATTTCAAGGTCGTCCCGAAGATCCTCCAGGTCTTCGCCCCCGACCTGGCGAGCCGCCCCGGCCCGTTCCACTTGACTGCCCTCGGCAGCCGCCTCTTCCCGACCAGCGAGACGCCCGAGCCGTGACCGACCTGATTCAGCTTGCCACGCAGCCGGCCGTCTGGGTCGCGCTCGCGACCCTCGTGGTGATGGAGGTCGTGCTCGGCGTCGACAATCTGATCTTCATCTCGATCCTGACCAACAAGCTGCCCGCCGATCAGCAGACCCGGGCGCGTCGGATCGGGATCGGGCTGGCCCTGATCCTGCGGCTCGGGCTGCTGGGCACGGTCGCGTTCATCGTGCACCTGACCGAGCCGGTCTTCTCGGTGCTGGGCCAGGACTTCTCCTGGCGCGACCTGATCCTGATCGGCGGCGGCCTGTTCCTGCTGTGGAAGGCCACCAAGGAGATCCACCACAGCGTCGATCCCGATGAGACCGGCGAGAAGACGGTCGGCGGCACGATCGGGTTCGGCGCGGCCATCGGCCAGATCCTGCTCCTCGATCTCGTGTTCTCGATCGACTCGATCATCACCGCGGTCGGCATGACCGAGCATGTGCCGGTGATGATGGTGGCTGTTGTCGTGGCGGTGATCGTGATGCTGGTGGCGGCCGAGCCGCTCTCGGCCTTCATCGCCCGCAACCCGACCGTGGTGATGCTGGCGCTGGGCTTCCTGATCATGATCGGCATGACGCTGATCGCCGAAGGGTTCGGCGCCCATGTGCCGAAGGGCTACATCTACACCGCCATGGCGTTCTCGGCCGGGGTCGAGGGCCTGAACATGCTGGCCCGCGGGCGTCGGCGGGCGGCGGGCGGAGGCCAGAACCAGGCCTGAGCACGCGCCCGGAGAGGACGGGATCGACCATGCGGATCGCCGCGGCCCTGTGCGCCCTGCTCGTCTCCGCCCCGGCCCATGCGGAGCCCCGGATGACGCCCTCTCCCGCGATCCTGCACGACCTCGCCCCCACCGGCACGCTGCGGGCGGCGATCAACCTCGGAAATCCGGTGCTGGCCCAAGCCGGACCGGACGGCCCTGCGGGCGTGTCGGTCGATCTCGCCCGGGCGCTGGCGCGGAAACTCGGCGTGCCGGTGGCCTTCGTGACGTTCCCCGGGGCGGGCGCGGTCTCGGGCTCGGCCGGATCCGGAACCTGGGACATCGGCTTCCTGGCGATCGACCCGAAGCGCGCCAAGGGCATCGCCTTCACGGCGCCCTACGTGCTGATCGCCGGCAGCTACCTCGTGCCGGCCGCCTCGCCGATCTCCAGCATGGAGGCCGTCGATCGCGACGGGATCCGCGTCTCGGTGGGGCGCGGCAGCGCCTACGACCTGTTCCTGACCCGCACGCTGCGCCACGCCACCCTGGTGCGGGCGCCGACCTCGGCGGAGGCGATCACGGCCTTCGCCCGGGACGGCCTCGAGGTCGTCGCCGGGGTCCATCAGCCGCTTGCCGCCTACGCGTCCACCCACAAGGCGGTGCGGCTGCTGCCGGGGCATTTCATGGCGATTCCGCAGGCGATGGGCCTGCCGGTCGGACGGGATGCGGGCGCGGCCTATCTGGCCGAATTCCTCGCGTGGGCGAAGGCAGACGGACTCGTCGCGCGGAGCTTGGAGGCCAACGGGCAGGATCCCGGGCTGGCGGCGCCGTAGGGATGAGGTTACGGCAAGTCCAATCCACCACCTCATTCTGAGGCGCGAGCGCAGCGAGCCTCGAAGGAGACCTCCCGCCGGCCATGCGATTCCTGGAGGCCTCCTTCGAGGCCTCCGCTTCGCTACGGCACCTCAGGATGAGGGGGTGCGCGGGATAGACAGGCCAACTCCCGGCCAATCATCACACCACCAAATTCACGATCCGCCCCGGCACCACGATCACCTTGCGCGGCGGCTTGCCCTCCAGGATCTTCTGGACCGTCTCCAGGGCCAGGGTGGCGGCTTCCACCGCCTTGGCGTCGGCGTCGCGCGGCACGGTCACGTCCGCCCGCTTCTTGCCGTTGATCTGGACCGGCAGGGTGACCTCGTCCTCGACCAGGAGGCCGGCCTCGGCCTCGGGCCACAGGGCCTGGGCGGCGAGGCCGGGCCGGCCGAGCACCGTCCAGCATTCCTCGGCGAGGTGCGGCATCATCGGGGCGATGAGCTGCACCAGGATCCCCGCCGCCTCCGTCGCCGCCGCGCGCGAGACCGGCCCGCGCAGCCCGTCCTCGAGGGCGTTGGCCAGGGTGTAGATATGGGCGACGCAGCGGTTGAAACGCAGCCGCTCGATATCGTCCTGCACGGCGGCGAGGGCCCGGTGGGCGGCCTTGCGCAGGGTGAGGTCGGCGGCGCCGTCACCGGTCGCCACCTGGGCGGCGTTGACCAGGCGCCAGACCTTCTGGACGAACCGGGCGGCGCCCTGCACGCCCTCCTCGCTCCAGATCACGTCGCGCTCGGGCGGCGAATCCGAGAGCACGAACCAGCGCGCGGTGTCGGCCCCGTAGCTCGCGATGATGTCGTCCGGGTCGACCACGTTCTTCTTCGACTTCGACATCTTCTCGATGGAGCCGATCGCGATCGGCGCCTGAGTTTTCACGTGAAACGCGCGGCGCTCGCCCTCCTCGGCGGAGAAGCGGATCTCGGCCGGCGGCACCCAGGCGCCGGTCGCGTCCTTGTAGGTCTCGTGGACGACCATGCCCTGCGTGAACAGGCCGGCGAAGGGCTCGGAGACGCCGGCCCAGCCGGTCTCGCGCATCGCCCGCATGAAGAACCGGGCGTAGAGCAGGTGCAGGATCGCGTGCTCGATGCCGCCGATATACTGGTCCACCGGCAGCCAGCGGTCGACCACCGCGCGGTCGGTGGGGGCCTCGGTCAGCCAGGGCGCGGTGAAGCGGGCATAGTACCAGGACGAATCGACGAACGTGTCCATCGTGTCGGTCTCGCGCCTTGCCGGCGCGCCGCATTGCGGGCACGGCACGTTGCGCCAGGCCTGGTCGCGCTCCAGCGGATTGCCGGGCTGGTCGAAGGACACCTCCTCGGGCAGCTGCACCGGGAGGTCGGAGACCGGCACCGGCACCGGGCCGCAGCTCTCGCAATGGATGATCGGGATCGGGCAGCCCCAGTAGCGCTGGCGCGAGACGCCCCAGTCGCGCAGGCGGAACTGGACCTTGCGCTTGGCAACCCCCTCGGCTTCCAGGCGCTGCGCCACGGCCTCGAAGGCCTCCGCGGTGGTCATGCCGTTGAGGAAGCGCGAATTGATCATCCGCCCGTCCTCGACATAGGCGGTGGTGGTGATCAGGAAGGCTTCCGGATCCTGGCCCTCGGGGCACACCACCGGGACGTTGCCGA
Source organism: Methylobacterium brachiatum (assembly GCF_900113845.1). Lineage (NCBI taxonomy): Bacteria > Pseudomonadati > Pseudomonadota > Alphaproteobacteria > Hyphomicrobiales > Methylobacteriaceae > Methylobacterium > Methylobacterium brachiatum. The sequence continues at coordinate 11,636 of NZ_FOQW01000012.1, forward strand.
GCCCGTACTTGTTGGAAAAGTCGAGGTCGCGCTGGTCGTGCGCCGGGCAGCCGAACACCGCGCCGGTGCCGTATTCCATCAGCACGAAATTCGCGACGTAGACCGGCAGGGTCCAGGCCGGGTCGAGGGGGTGGCGCACCGTGAGGCCGGTATCGAAGCCGAGTTTTTCCGCCGTGTCGATCGCCGCCTGGGCCGTGCCCGTGCGCCGGCATTCCTCGATGAAGGCCTGGAGGTCCGGGTTATGCGCGGCGACCGTGGCGGCCAGCGGATGGTCGGCGGCGATCGCCAGGAACCGGGCGCCGAACAGGGTGTCGGGCCGAGTGGTGTAGACCGTTACGGATTCGGCCGCACCCGCCGGCGGCTGGGCGAGGACGAACCGGACCTCCAGACCCTCGGACCGGCCGATCCAGTTCTTCTGCATCAGCCGGACCTTTTCCGGCCAGCGGTCCAGACCGTCAAGGGCCGTGAGTAGGTCCTCGGCGAAGTCGGTGATCTTGAAGAACCACTGGGTCAGCTCGCGCTGCTCGACCAGGGCGCCGGAGCGCCAGCCGCGCCCGTCGATCACCTGCTCGTTGGCCAGCACCGTGTGATCGACCGGATCCCAGTTCACCTTGGCGGTGCGCCGGGTCACCAGACCCTTGTCCAGGAAGTCGAGGAACATGCGCTGCTGGTGCTTGTAATAGTCGGGATCGCAGGTCGCGATCTCCCGGCTCCAGTCGAGCGACAGGCCCATGGCCTTCAGCTGGTCGCGCATCGACGCGATGTTGGCGTAGGTCCAGTCCCGCGGGTTGACCTTGCGCTCCATGGCGGCGTTCTCGGCCGGCAGACCGAACGCGTCCCAGCCCATCGGGTGGAGCACGTTGAAGCCCCGGGCACGCTTGTAGCGGGCGACCACGTCGCCCATCGCGTAGTTGCGCACATGGCCCATATGGATCCGTCCCGACGGGTACGGGAACATCTCCAGGACGTAGTATTTCGGGCGCCCGTCGGCGTTGTCGGTCTCGAACAGCTTCTGCTCGGCCCAGGCGGCCTGCCAGCGCGGCTCGGCATCCTTGGCGTTGTAGCGCTCGACGGCGGAGGGGACGGTGCTGGTCATGGGTCCGGCTGGGTCAGGGGCTCGGCGGCTGATCGGGGCCAGCCGCGGCACGTTGCGGCCCAGTAGCATATCTGCGCCGGAGCCGGTCAACGGATGCATGGCTCCGGGCTTGCGCCCGCCACGCAACGGCATAGGTCGGCGGGCAACACATGATTCATGAGAGGGCCCGCACCAGGTCGGTCCCACCCATCCCCCTCATCCTGAGGCGGCGGAGCGAAGCGGAGACCTCGAAGGAGGTTTCCAGCCAGCCGCGCGATCCCTGGAGGGCTCCTTCGAGGCCCAGTGATCTTCGATCGCTGGGCACCTCAGGATGAGGGGGTGGGTGGGATCGCCCTTCTCCTGGGACGGGTCCGGCAGCGACAGGACAGGCACGCGATGGACGACGCGATCACCGCCCCGAACGCCCCCCCGACGGACGGGATGGGCCAGCCGACCGCCAAGCCGCCGGTCGGCGAGGCCGATGTCGCCGCCGGGCTCGCCGAGGTCCGGGCCGCCATCGCGCAGGCGGCCGAGGATTCGGACCGCGACCCGGCGACGATTCAGCTCGTGGCGGTCTCCAAGACCGTGCCGGCGGCGGGCATCGTCCCGGCCCTGGAAGCGGGGCACCGGGTGTTCGGGGAGAACTACGTCCAGGAATCCACCGCGAAATGGCCGGCGCTGCGCGCCCGCTATCCGGACGTCGAGCTGCACCTCGTCGGGCCGCTGCAATCCAACAAGGCCCGCGAGGCGGTGGCCCTGTTCGACGTGATCCACTCCCTCGACCGGCTGTCGCTGGCGGCCGCGCTCGCCAAGGAGATCGACCGTGCTGGCCGGGCCCCGAAGCTGCTGATCCAGGTCAATACCGGTGCGGAGCCGCAGAAGGGCGGGGTCCTGCCGGACCAGCTCGACACCCTGCTGGCCGAATGCCGTGACACCCACGGCCTCGCGATCCAGGGCCTGATGTGCATCCCCCCGGCGGACGACCCGCCCTCGGGCCATTTCGCCCTGCTCGCCGGGCTGGCGCGCGAGCACAACCTGCCGATCCTCTCCATGGGCATGAGCGCCGATTTTCCGGCGGCGATCCAGCAGGGCGCCACCCATGTCCGGGTCGGGACGGCCATCTTCGGGGCTCGGGCCCGGAAGGCGTGAGGGCGACCTGATCTGAGGCGGTCGGCGGTCGACGTGCTGAACGGGCTATCAAATGTCGTGATCCGTGATATGCTTTTTCACGCATATATCGAGTCTCGGTCGCGGACTCATGGTCCTAGGCAAGAAGCCGCTTCGGCGCACAACATCGCGCATAGCGAATGCTCCTCAAGAAGCTTGGTCGGTTTCATTTCTCGACGAGACTGTCGTTGCTGAAGTCGACGCTTGGCCGATCAAGCTTCGTGCTGCATTGGACCGGATCGTTGCGCGGATTGAGACGCGGGGCCTGCTGAGCCTCACCGAGGAGCATGCGAAACACATTCGGGGTCGGATCTGGGAATTGAGAGCTCGGACTGATGGCACCATCGGCCGTGCCCTCTACGTCACGGTGACTGGCAGGCGTGTGATCATCGTTCTCTGCGCGATCAAGAAAACACAGGCTACGCCGAAGCGATGGATCGATCTCGCCGAGGCTCGGGCCCGGAACATCGACACAGGAGAAACGGGGTGACGATTCCCTTCAAGACCGTCCGGGAACGCTGGCATGCGGATCCCGCCTATCGTGAGGCGCACGCAGCGATCGGACCCGAGATGGATCTCGGCTTCTCCATGGCGGAGGCACGGGCACGGGCCAAGCTGACCCAGGAAGAGGTCGCCCGGCGGATGCAGACATCCCAGGGGCAGATCGCCCGATGGGAGCGCGGACAGGTTATGCCATCGACCGCCTCGCTGCGCCGCTACGCGGAGGCCGTCGGTGCCCGCCTCCGGATTCAGCTCGAGGTCACGGAGACCTAACGGCCCTCGTCACCCGATCCGTAGATGCGTCCGCGGGCCGAGGCGTTTGAGCAGCCGAAGCAGGTCCGCCCGGGCGAGCGCCACGCAGCCCTCGGTGGGGCGGTAGCCGTCCCGGGCGATGTGCAGGAAGATCGCCGAGCCCCGCCCCTTCCGGATCGGGGCGCGGTTGTAGTCGAGGTCGATCACCACGTCGTAGAGCCCGTCGTCCCGCCACATCGACTCGGCGCTGACGCCCGGGGCCGGCAGGCGGATCGGCCGGTTGTAGCGGCGGTCGCGGCTTTCGTCGCACCAGCCATCATCCGGGCGGGTCGCCCGCAGGGGTAACGCCGTCGGCGGCCGCAGGCCCAGATGATCCGGCCGGTAGGCGCCACCCCGCAGGCGGAAGCGTCCGCGCGGGGAGCCGCCGTCGCCCTCGCGCTTGTCGCAGACGATGCCGCCCGCCCCGAGGGCGCAGGGGATCACGGCCGGGCCGACCAGGAGTTGCCCCCGGCGGCGGTCGCCGACCATCGCCCGGACCCGGATCTCGCTCAAGGTCACGCGAACGGGTCCGGGCCGCTCACGCCGATGTCCACGCACCAAAGCCCCCTCCCCTGCCGGCGACACGCGCCCCGTCCGGCCCGCGCTGCCGCGGGTCTGGGACGGATCGGTGGGCGTTATGCCCGGTATCCAATACCGAAACCGCGAAAAATTGCGCGCAAGGCAATTTCCGGCCACAAACGCAGCCCTATCCTTGCCGTGGAACCCAGGCCGTCGAAGCCGGGATTCGGGAGCGAACCAGCCCACCGCCCTGCGACGGGGGGACCGAACGCCCTCGGATTCCGGAGCGCCGGCCCCGTTTCCCTGGAGCCAGCCGTGTTGTCACACGATGGGCGGCGTGCTCCAGATCCTTGTCATCGCACGCTGTTTCCGGACCACGACTCGTCCGGTCCCGCAGCGTGTTCCAGGGCCCCGGACGATGTCGAATGTCTATCGCCTGCTGATCTGTGACGACGACGCGATCCTGCGCGACACGCTCACCGAGCAGCTCGATCTCTGCGAAGAATTCACCGTGGTCACCGAGGCCAACGCGGCGGATGCGGTCCGGCGGGTCGGGGCCGAGCGCATCGACCTGGCGGTGATGGATGTCGGGCTGCCCGATCTCGACGGGCGCGAGGCCGTGCGCCGGATGCGCGCCGGCGGCTTCCGCGGCCCGGTGATCATGCTCACCGCGCAGGATTCCGAGGCGGACCACGTCGAGGGCCTCGAGGCCGGCGCCAACGACTACGTCACCAAGCCGTTCAAGTTCGGCATCCTGCTCGCCCGGATCCGCGCGCATCTGCGCAGCCATGAGGCCTCCGAGGACGCGGTGTTCCAGATCGGCCCCTACACGTTCCGGCCCGGCGCCAAGCTGCTGGTCGGCGAGCGCGGCTCGAAGCTCAAGCTCACCGAGAAGGAGACCGCGATCCTGCGCTTCCTGTACCGGGCTGGCCGCGCCGTGGTGAACCGCGACACGCTGCTCGCCGAGGTCTGGGGCTACAACGCCCACGTCACCACGCACACGCTGGAGACCCACATCTACCGGCTGCGCCAGAAGATCGAGCCGAACCCCGCCACCGCGGCGATCCTCGTCACCGAGGGCGGCGGCTACAAGCTGTTGCCCTGATCGGCGCGCGTCAGGGCGAGACCCCGGAGCCGGGCCCGATTGCCACGTGATCGGAAACCGCTTTAGGGATTTGCGTGTAGGCGAGACCGAGGCTCGTTTGCGCGCAGGTGGTGGGGCGGTTCTTTGGGGCTCGACGACGACATCGCGATCCTCGCAGACGCGCCGCTGTTCGGCTTCCTCGACCGGGACGCCCTGCGCCTGCTGACCTTCGCGGCCGAGCGGCGCGAGCTGGCCGACGGCGACCTGCTGTTCGCCCGCGGCGACCCGGCCGATGGCGGCTTCGTGGTGATGTCGGGCACGATCCGGCTGGCGCCCCGGGTCCCGGATGCCGAGCCGGTGCGGGCCGGGCGCTCGGCGCTGATCGGGCAGCTCGCTCTGTTCGTGCGCGGCACCCGCCCGACCGAGGCCCGGGCCGAGGGCGCCGCCGAGGTCATGCGGATCACCCCCACGCTGATGCGCCGGGTGCTGGAGGAATTCCCCGCGGCCGCGCAATCCGTCTACGACACCCTGGCGATCGACTTGGTCGACCTCGTTGCCGATCTCGACCGCGTGCGGGTGCTGCTGGAGGATTGAGCGGGGTGGATTGCGGCTGCCCCGGGTGACAGCCCCGGTGCCCGCTTGTAAGCACGGGCTTCCGCAGAATGTCCCTCCGCAAGAGCAGCGTGCGCCCATGTCCACCTCCGACCTCGCCAAGACCATCGAGACGGCCTGGGAGGAGCGCGCCGGCATCTCGACATCCACGCAGGGCGCCGTGCGCGAGGCGGTCGAGGAGGCGCTGAACCTGCTCGATTCCGGCAAGGCCCGGGTCGCCGAGAAGAGCGGCAATCAGGATTGGGTCGTCAATCAGTGGCTGAAGAAGGCGGTTCTGCTGTCCTTCCGCCTCAACGACATGGCGGCGATCGAGGGCGGCCCCGGCGGCGCGCCCTGGTGGGACAAGGTCGCCTCCAAGTTCGCCGGCTGGGGCGAGGCCGAGTTCCGCGCCGCGGGCCTGCGCGCCGTCCCGGGCTGCTTCGTGCGCCGCGGCTCCTACATCGCCCCGGGCGCCGTGCTGATGCCGAGCTTCGTCAATCTCGGCGCCCATGTCGGCGAGGGCACGATGGTCGACACCTGGGTGACGATCGGCTCCTGCGCGCAGGTGGGGAAGAACTGCCACATCTCCGGCGGCGCCGGCATCGCGGGCGTGCTCGAGCCGCTCCAGGCCAACCCGGTGATCATCGAGGACGATTGCTTCATCGGCGCCCGCGCCGAGGTTGCCGAGGGCGTGATCGTCGGCCAGGGCAGCGTGCTGTCCATGGGCGTCTATATCGGCGCCTCGACCAAGATCGTCGACCGGACCACCGGCGAGGTGATGTACGGCCGCGTGCCGCCCTACTCCGTGGTGGTGTCGGGCACGATGCCCGGCAAGGCGCTGCCCGACGGCACCCCGGGCCCGGGCCTGTACTGCGCCGTGATCGTCAAGCGCGTCGATGCCGGCACCCGCTCCAAGACCGCCATCAACGAGCTGCTGCGCACCTGATTCTTTGGGACTCGAGGACGGTCCGGTGGAAACGACGCGCAAGAACCTGGACCTGATCGTGGCGGGCCGGCCCGTGCCGACTCCCTGCGACGTGATCGGCACGGGGCGGGACGCGCTGCTGCTGCCGGCCCTGTCCACGATCTCGGACCGGGCCGAGATGCGCGACCTCGCCCACGCCCTCGGCTCGGCGTACCGCTGCCTGGTGCCCGACTGGCCGGGCTTCGGCGCCCGGCCGCGGACCCGCCTGCCGCTGGAGCCGGGCACCCTGCACGCCTTCCTGGACGCGCTGCTCGCCGCCGCCCCCGGCCCCTACGCGATCGGGATCGCGGCGGGTCATGCCGCCGGCTACCTGGTCGCCGCGGCGCGACGACACCCGAAAGCCTTCGAGCGCTTGGTGCTGGTGGCGCCGACCTGGCGCGGGCCGCTGCCCACCGCGATGCCGAACCGGGCGCACTGGTTCCCGCGGATCCGCCGGGCCGTGGAGGCGCCGGTGCTCGGGGACGCGCTCTACCGGCTCAACATCAGCCCGCCGATCATCGGCCGGATGATGCGCGCCCATGTCTACGCCGACCCGGCCCACGTCACCCCGGCCCTGGTCCGGGCCAAGCACGCGGTCACCCGCCAGCGCAACGGCCGGTTCGGCACCGCCGCCTTCGTCACCGGCGGCCTCGACCCGGTGGGCGACCGCACCGCCTTCCTGGACCTGTTCGGCGACGGCCTGCCGCCGACCCTGGTGCTGCGCCCCGAGAAGGCCCCGCGCCGCTCCGGCGCCGAGATGGACGCGCTGATCGCCCACGGCCGGGTCACGGGCGTCCCGATCCCCGGGGCACTCAGCCCGCACGAGGAGTTCCCCAGCGCGGTGGCGGCCGCGATCCGGACGGGCTGACCTGAACAGCCCAGGTCTCAAGGTCTGTCCCACCACCTCCAGGGTGTTTGCAGCAGCGGATTGTCCCGCCTGCCCCAAGACGCTGGGTTCTTGCAGAGGCCGTTGCGGAAACGACCCCGTTTTCCCAGGACCGCGAAGCGGAGCCCGGGATCCAGAACCATCTTTGGGTCAAGGGCTTGCACCGTCGGCGTCTCTGGATCCCGGGCTCGCCTGGGGCGCCCCGGGTTAACGGAGTGGAGGCTGATGCCTCGGTGGAAATCCGGATTTCATTGAAGGAGCCTTGAGGCGAGGATCGTGTCAGCCAACCCGATCCTCGCGACCGGCGCTCAGGACGTGGCCTCTCCCATCATCCCCGCGCAGCGTTCCACCCAATCGCGAACGGCCGGATCGTCGGGGGTCATTTCCGTGAACCAGTGAAAGGGCGAGCTGCACAGCATATCCACGGCGCTGAACCGATCGCCCAGAAGCCAGGGCTTTTGGCGAAGCGGCTCTGCCAAGCGCTCGATCATCGTATCGAAGTTACGCAGGCTCGCTTCGATCGCCGGATGGTCGATGCCTGCCCATTTGAGGATCAACAGCGGCTCCATCACGCCCTGATAATAGAATAGCCAGGACAGATAGGCGCCACGCCCCGCCTCGCCGGGTAACGGAGCAAGCTTCGCCTTCGGATAAGTGTCGGTCAGATACAGGATGATTGCCCCACGCTCCCGCACGGCATCGGCGCCGTCCGTCAGATAAGGCACTTTCTTTTCGGGGTGCGGATTTGCGGGATCGGGGTGTCCCGACCCATCCAGTCGGGCGATGCTGACGTCGCGGATATCGAGATCGGCACCGAGCATTCTCGCCAGCGCGACCACTGTATCGGAACGCGATTGCGGCGCGTGGTAGAGAACCGGCACGGGAGCCTCCTTGGTCATGAGAGAGGCCGCAGGATAGAAAGGGCGTCCTGACAGAATACGGCAGCAGACGTGGCGCGACACGACAGGCTGATGCGATTGCTGGACGTGTTGCGGCGGCTGCCTCAACCCGTCACGGCCACGCGCTTGGCGGCAGAGACGGAGATCTCGTTGCGGCAGCTCTACCGCGATATCGCGACCTTGCGCGCGGGCGGAGCCCTGATCGATGGCGCGGCCGGTTACGGCTACACCCTCACGGAAGACCCGGCATTGCCGCCACAGAGCTTCTCCCGCCTCGAGATCGAGGCCTTGCTGTTGAGTGTTGCCAGTCTCGGCGATCTGGGCGACGCGAATCTCGCCGAGGCGGGACGCAATGCGCTGGCCCGCATCATCGGAACCCTTCCCGATCGTCAAGCGCGTCAGGCCATGCATGCCACGATGCATTCCTGGCGACCGCCAGCGGTACGCGCTGCCATCACCATCGACCTGGAAATCCTGCGTCAGGCTTGCTGGGACGAGCAGAGCGTCCGGATCGCCTATCGCGACAGGTCCGGACAGCGATCCGAGCGCGAGATCTTCCCGCTGGGTATGTCCTACAGCCCGAGGACGCTGATGCTGGTGGCCTGGTGTCTCCTGCGCGAAGCCTACCGGACCTTCGAAGTCGCCTGCATCGAGGGGCTTCAGCACGGCGACACCAGCTTTCGTCCAAGACGGGCGGAATTGCTGCGCCGATATATTGCGGTTAGCAAGAACAACTAAAGCATTTTGATCATTTTATTCGATATTCCTTAGAAAACCCAGACTCCAAAAGATCCGCGACTCTTTGGAGGCGCGGGCCGACCCCTGGCCTCATCGGGGCTCAGCCTTCGGGAACCCATGTTCCGGCGGCATCGTGATCACGCCGCGATGGTAGGGGAAGCGGGCGCGCTGGAGCGGGTCCGGCCCGGTGAAGATCAACCGCGTCCGGAACGACACCGGGCTGACGCACAAGAGATAGCCCCGCAGGGCCTTGTCGTCGGGTACGAACAGGGCGGTCGTCAGATACCGGCTCTCCGCCCGGACCCAAGCGGGCATTCGCAAACCCCAGCGCCGTGCCAGATGCTCCCCGGCCCCGCCCAGGAACGCATCGGCCTCCGGAAGCCCGAGCAGGCCCGGCTCGTCGGCGATGAACGCCGCCTGCCGCGCGACATCGCCGTCGGCGGCGTAGAAGGCGTCGAGGAAGTCGCGCAGGTGGTGGTCCCAATCCCCGTCCTCCCGCGCCCGCTCGACGACCTCCGCCAGGGAATGCGGTCTCATGGCGCCACCGGCAACGAAGCCTCCAAGAGGCGGGAGCGGTCGAGGGGCTGGGCCATGCGGTCGAGAAACTGAAACGGGGACGCCACAGCGTGCGCGCGGCCGGCAGTCCCGGTCAACCGCCGGTCGTCCGTCACGGCGCCCCCTGGACAGGATCGGAGGCCTGTGCACGGACTGAACCGTCCGGCCGAGCCGTTCGTTTGTCTGCGGGAGCGGCCCGCCTCCTTGCTCGACACCGCCACGGATCCGATGCTGCGCACCCTGTCCCTGCCGGCCCTCGCCGTCCTGATCGCCGCCGCGACACCTGTGCGCGCCGAGGATACGCCCTCCCCTGCCCCGCCGAACCCGCCGGCGGCGCCGTCCGTGGGGGCCGAAACGCTCAAGCCCGGCAAGCCGGCGGTGAAGCCCTATCTGGCCGACACGGCCGTTCCCGACGCCCTCCAGATCCTGCCGCCGCCGCCGGCCCACGATGCGCCCCTCGACAAGGCCGACCGGGCGGCCTTCAACGGCACCCGCGCCCTGAAGGGCAGCGCCCGCTGGGAGATCGCCGCCAACGACGTGTCGGAGGGCGCGACCGCAGTCCTCGACAATTTCGCCTGCGTGCTCGGCACCCGGCTCGACCAGACCCGGGTGCCGGCAGTGCTCAACCTCCTCGAGCGCGCCCGGCTCGATCTCGCGCGCGCGACCCGTGGCCCGAAGGTCCATTACCGCCGGCTGCGCCCCTTCGTGGGGAACGAGGCGCCGATCTGCGTCCAGCGGACCCAGGCGCTGACCGACAGCTTCAGCTACCCGTCCGGCCACGCGACCCAGGGTTGGGCCTATGCGCTGATCCTGGCCTCCCTGGTGCCCGAGAAGGCGACCCCGATCCTGGCCCGCGGCCGGGCCTACGGCGAGAGCCGCGTCGTGTGCGGGGTGCACTGGCTCAGCGACGTGGCAGCCGGGCGGATCACCGGCTCCTCGGTCCTCGCCACGCTGATGGGCGATCCGGGCTTCCGGGCCGACTTGGAGAAGGCCCGCACCGAGTTGCGCGGCGCCCTGTCCGGCGGCGGCACGGCACCCGACCAGGCCACCTGCACCCGCGAAGCGGAGGCCCTGCGCGAACCGCCGCTGGAGTTCTGAATGCGAATAACTTCAGATTTTAACAGCTCTAAGTGTGTGATTTGCAACACATTTTTGGGTTGATCAACGACGCGTGAACGAGGAATCCTGAGAGCGAAGCGCCGTCAAACAGCGCATCTCAGGGTTTGTCCATGTCCATGCGTTCCGGCCGCCTCGGGCTGCTCCTCACCTCCACGGCTCTGGCCACCGCCGCCACCGCCGCCATCGCACCGCACGCCGCCGCGCAGGGCGCCAACGTGCAGCTCAACGAGATCTCGGTGGAGGCCGCCCGCCCGGCTTCCGCACCGGCGGCCGGAGCCGGCTTCGGCGGCGCGAATGTCAGCGGTGGCGACGGCAACAGCGCGGCCACCAGCGGCGGGGGCGGCGGTCCGTCGGGGGTGACCGGCTATGTCGCGCGGGTGAGCCCCACCGCCACCAAGACCAACACACCGCTGATCGAGACCCCGCAATCGGTCTCCGTGGTCACGCGCGAGCAGCTCAACGACCGGAACGTCCAAAGCATCAACGAGGCCTTGGCCTACACGCCGGGTGTGTCCAACAACGTGTTCGGCTTCGATCCGCGCTACGACAGCTTCTACATCCGCGGCTTCGACGAGACCTATACAGGTGTGTTCCGGGATGGGCTGAGACAGGCGGGTGTTGGTTTCTCGGCGCCCCGCATCGAGCCCTACGGAACCGAGGCGGTCACCATTTTGCGGGGACCGGCTTCCGGTCTCTACGGTCTCGGGTCACCGGGCGGCATCGTCGATGTGACGTCGAAGCGGCCGGTCTTCGTGTCCTTCGGCGAAGTCTGGTTCCAAGGCGGCAATTTCGATCGCTACCAGGGCAATTTCGACATCGGCAGCCCCGTCGAGGGGAGCGACGGCACCCTCGCCTACCGGCTGACCGGCGCCTTCCGCGACTCGGACACGTTCCTGCCGAGCGGTAAAGATAACCGCTTCACGATCGCCCCAGCCATCACGTGGAAGCCCTCGGCCGACACCACCTTTACGCTGCTCACCGAATATCAGCGATCGAAGACACCTGGTGTCTCGACGTTCTATAATGCCCCTGGCTTCGTGGTGACACGCCTTTACCAAGGTGATGCCAGCTTCAATACCATCAACCAGGAATCCTACCGGATCGGCTACGCGTTCGAGCACAAATTTACGCCCGACCTGATCTTTCGGCAGAACTTCCGCTATCAGAACGTCGACACAACGCTGGCCTACACGCAGATCGACAGCGTGACCGGGCTCTCGGCCCAGCGCTCGAACGGCCTGATCAAGGACCGGCTCGGCTCGGTGGCGCTGGACAATCAGCTCGAGGCCCATCTCGTCGCCGGCCCGGTGGCTCACACGCTGATCGGCGGCGTGGATTATCTCCATTACGATTACCGGCGCCAGGCCGGCTTCGGGCTCATCCCGGACCTCGACCTCACGGGCATCACCACCTTCTCGACCTTCCGGGCCCGCACCTTCGTGCCGCGGCCGGCCCTCAGCTCCGCGTCGGAGCAGACCCATGACCAGTTCGGCCTCTACATCCAGGAGCAGGCCAAGTTCGACCGCTTCGTCCTGACCCTCACGGGCCGCCAGGACTTCGTGACCCAAACCACCCGCACCGGCACACCGGGCGACCTCGGCGCGGTGCAAAGCCGGAACGATTCCGTCTTCACGGGCCGCGTCGGCTTGAACTACCTGCTGACGCCCGATCTGGTGCCCTATGCCAGCTATGCGACGACCTTCACGCCTCAGAACGGCGTCGACATCAACGGCCGCTCGTTCAAGCCGGCCACCGGCGACCAGATCGAGGCCGGCGTGAAATACGCCATCCCCGGCACCAACATCACCGGCGCGGTCGCGGGCTTCGACATCGTGCAGTCGAGCGTGCTGCAGACCGACCCAACCAACGTCGCCAACACAGTCGCGAGCGGCGCAATCGAGTCCAAGGGCTTCGAGGCCGAGCTGACGGCCAATTTCGCGCCGGGCACGAACCTGACCCTCGCCTATACCCACCTCGACCTGCGCTATCTCAGCGCGACCTTCCCGGGCACGCAGCAATCGATCTCCGGAAACGCCGTCTCGGGAATCCCGGGCGATACCTTCGCGGCCTTCGGGACCTACCAGTTCCCGCTCGCCTCGCCGCTGCGCGGCCTCCAGATCGGTGGTGGCATCCGCTTCTCGGGCACCAGCTTCACGGACGACCTGAATACCGTCCGTAACCCGACGGTGACGCAGTTCGACGCGCTGGTCGCCTACGATTTCGCGGCCCTCGACCCGAAATACAAAGGCTTCCGGGCGCAGATCAACGCGTTCAACATCTTCGACCGCGATTACTACAACTGCCAGGCCGGCTTCTGCTACCGCGGCGCGCCCGCCACGGTGATCGGAAGCCTGATCTACCGCTGGTAGACGCCGGACCGGGCTGGGGCAGGGGAGCATGGCAGATCCCCGCTCCCGGCATTGGAGGTCGGCGGCACATCCGTCCTAAGGCCGGAGCATAATCCTCCGACTTGGGCCGCCCATGCTCTCGACCCTCCTGGTCGTGCTGCCGATCTTCGCGCTGATCTTTTCGGGCTGGCTGGCCCGGCGGCTCGGCGTGCTCGGCGCTGCCGCGACCACCGAACTCAACCGCTTCGTGGTGTTCCTGGCCCTGCCGGCGCTGCTGTTCGACGTCACCGCGCAGGTCCATTGGAGCGAGATCTGGAAGCCCGGCTTCATCGGCGCCTTCGGGTTGAGCAGCCTGGCGGTCTTCGCCGTCACCGTGCTGCTGCGGCGGGCCGGAGGGCATCCGCTCAGCGATGCCGCCGTGGACGGGCTCAATGCCGGCTATCCTAATACCGGCTTCATGGGCTTCCCCGTGGCACTGCTCGCCTTCGGCCCGGAGGCGCTGGCCCCGACCACCGTGGCGGCGATCCTGACGGTCTGCGGGGTGTTCGCCGTCGCGATCGTGCTGATCGAGATCGGGCTCCGGCGCGAGGCGCGGGGTGCCGGCCGGGACCGGCCGGGCGTTCCGGTCTGGCTCGCGGCCGGCCGGTCGCTGATCCGCAACCCCCTCCTGGTCTCACCGGCGCTCGGCGCCCTGATACCGATTGCCGGCCTCACCCTGCCGGCGTCGGTCGAGTCCTTCCTGAAGCTCCTCGGCGGGGCCGCCTCGCCCTGCGCCCTGGTGGCGCTCGGCCTGTTCCTGGCCCAGAAGCGCCGGCCCGGAGCCGCGCAGCCCCGGGCGGCCGCCCTGCTGGTCGGCCTCAAGCTCGTCGGGCAGCCCGCGCTCGCCTACGCGCTCGGCCGTTACCTGTTCGACCTGCCGCCGCTGCTGCTGCATGTCGCGGTGCTGATGGCCGCCCTGCCCACCGGGACCGGCCCGTTCATGCTGGCGGAGTTCTACCGCCGGGAGGCCGACCTCACCTCCACGGTGGTGCTGGTCTCGACGATCCTGTCGATCCTCACGGTCTCGGGCTATCTGGCGACAGTTTGAAACGACACGACCACGCTCTTGCCGCAGACAAATCGTAACGGTTGCCGCGTAGCGTCATGGCGCGGCCCTCCGGGTCCGCGCTAAACACGATCGAACAGAGCGGGGCGGACGGCGACGTGATGGTGCGTTCGGGAGTATCGGTTGCGGGCCGGATCGGCCGCCTCGCCTGCGTCGCCGGCCTGGCGCTGAGCCTGTCGGCCTGCTTCCGCCCCCTCTATGGACCGACCGCCTCCGGCGAGACCGTGCAGGCGCTGCTCGCCGCCGTGCAGGTCGACGACGTGGCGATGGCTCAGGGCCAGGAGCGGCTCGGGCATTACCTGCGCAGCGAGCTGATCTTCGAGCTCGACGGATCGGGCCAGCCCGCGAGCAAGCGCTACCGGCTGAAGCTCTCGGGCTCCGAGATCGTGCAGACCCCGATCGTCTCCTCCACCACCGGCCGCGCCGAGGCCGGCACGCTGGTGGCCAACATCAAGTACAGCCTGGAGGATATGGCCGGCGCCAAGGTCTACACAGAGGGCGTGGCGACCTCGACCGCGACCTACGACCGGTCGGTCCAGCGCTTCGCCAGCCAGCGGGCGGCGCGCGACGCCGAGATCCGCCTGGCCAGCGTGCTGGCGGACCAGATCAAGACGCGCCTGGCCGCCGTGCTCTCGACCAAGCCGTGAGCCGGCTTTGACCGCGGTCAAGGCGGGCGAGATCGAGGGCCTGATCCGGCGCGGGCCCGATCCGCGCATCCCGGTGATCTTGGTCTACGGGCCCGATACCGGCCTGGTCACCGAGCGTGCGCGAAAACTCGCCGAGGATTTCGTCACCGACCCGGGCGATCCTTTCGCGCTGGTGCGGATCGACGGCGACACCCTCGCCTCCGATCCCGGCCGGCTCTGCGACGAGGCCGGGACGATGGGGCTGTTCGGCGGCCGCCGGTCGATCTGGGTGCGGCCGGGCAGCCGCAACTACGCGCCGGCCGTCGAGGCGGTGCTGGGTGCCGCGGTGGCCGATGCCCGCATCGTCGTCGAGGGCGGCGACCTCGCGAAGAACAACCCGTTGCGCGTCCTCTGCGAGCGCTCGCCCAAGGCGCTGGCGATTCCCTGCTACGCCGACGACGAGCGCACGCTCTCCGACCTGATCGAGCGCACCCTGCAGGAGCGCGGCCTGCGCATCGACCGCGCCGCCCGGGAAGTCCTGGCCCGCAGCCTCGGCGGCGACCGCCGGGCCAGCCTGATGGAGATCGAGAAGCTTGCCCTCTACGCGGCCGGGGAGGGGCACGGGGACACGGTCGTCACCCTCGACCATGTCGAGGCCATCACCAGCGACGTGGCAGCCAGCGTGCTCAACACCCTGATCGACGCCGCCTTCGACGGCCGTCGCGAGGCGGTGGAGCGCGACTATCGGCGCTTCCGGCACGAGGGCCTGGATCCCGGCGTGGTGCTCGGCTCGGCCCTGCGGCACGCCCTAACCCTGCTGGCGACCCGCCTCGACAATCCCGACAAGACCCCGGCCCTGATGGCGGCCTCGTGGCGGGGGCTGCATTTCAAGCGCAAGGCCAGCATCGAGGGGCAGCTCGCCACCTGGCCGGCCGGTACCCTCCGGCAGGCGGTCAAGGCCCTTCAGGACGCGATCCTGGCCTGCCGGCGGGCCGAGCCGGAGCTGGCGCACGCCCTGGCCTCCGCGGCGCTGCTGCGGGTGGCGGAGGCGGGCGCCCGGCGGCGGCGTTAGGCCATCCAGCAGCTTCGCCTTCGACAAGGCAAGACGGTCTGCATCCATCCCATCCGCGCCCTCATCCTGAGGTCGGCCCGCGCAGCGGGCGCCTCGAAGGAGCCCTCCAGACGCCTCCGCGATCCCTGGAGCTCTCCTTCGAAGCCTTCGCTTCGCTCCGTCACCTCAGGATGAGGGAAGGGGTGGGATGGACGCCGGAAAGAAGCTTTTCTCAGCTCTCTTCCGAAACCTTGAACCGGTTGAGCAGCGCCTCGAGCTCGTCCCGGGTCTCGTAGCGGATCCGGATCTCGCCCGAGGCCTCGTCCTTGGGCTTGTAGGTCACCTCGACCCCCAGGGCCCGGCGGATCCGCAATTCCAGGTCGCGCACCGGGGCAGGGCGCTCGGCGGAGAGGCGCGGGCGGCCGGGGCGGGGGGTATCGGGGGCCGCGGCCTCGGCCGCCTCGGCGGCCGCCACCGCCTCGACCTCGCGCACCGACAGGCCCTCGGCCACGACCCGGCGGGCCAGGGTCTCGGGATCGCGCACCGCCAGGAGCGCGCGGGCATGGCCGGCCGTGAGCTCCCCGGCGGTGACCCGGTCCTGCACGGCGGGCGGCAGGTTGAGCAGCCGCAACGTGTTGGCGAGGTGGCTGCGGCTCTTGCCGAGGATCTCGGCCAGTTCCTTCTGGGTGTAGGCGAAGTCCTGCATCAGGCGCTCGTAGCCCGAGGCTTCCTCGATCGGGTTGAGGTCGGAGCGCTGGACGTTCTCCAGGATGGCGAATTCCAGGGAGGCGCGGTCGTCGATCTCGACGATCACCACCGGCACCTCGTCGAGCCCGGCCTTCTGGGACGCCCGCCAGCGGCGCTCGCCGGCCACGATCTCGAAGGCGCCCGGCACGTCGGCCAGCGGCCGCACCACGATCGGCTGAATGATGCCGCGCTGGGTGATCGAGGTCGCCAGTTCCGCGAGTTCCGCCTCGCCGAAGCTCCGCCGCGGGTTGCGCGGGTTCGGGCGCAGGAACTCCACCGGGACCTTCCGCTGCGGCTCGATCTTGCCGTCGGTCTTGGCCGCCTGTCCGGCATCGCCGAAATCGCCGATCAGCGCCGCGAGCCCGCGCCCGAGACGGGGTCGTGCCCCCTCCTCCGCCATCCTTGTCACCCGTGTCACGCTCCGCACTCGATCCGTCCGAATAGGAAAAGGATCACACAATCACGCCGCCGCCGGCACGCGGCCTTCACGCTGGATCACCTCGGAGGCGAGGCGCAGATACGCCTGGCTGCCGGCGCATTTCAAATCGTAGAGCAAAGCCGGCTTGCCGTGGGACGGCGCCTCGGAGATGCGGACGTTCCGGGGGATCACGGTCTCGTAGACCTTGTCGCCCATGAAACCGCGGACATCCGCCACCACCTGGGCGGAGAGGTTGTTGCGCGGGTCGAACATCGTCAGCACGATGCCCTGGATGGTCAGCTTCGGGTTGAGGGCGCCGCGGACCTGCTCGACGGTGCGCAGCAGCTGGCTCAGGCCCTCAAGGGCGAAGAACTCGCATTGCAGCGGCACCAGCACCGCGTCGGCGGCGGCCAGCGCGTTGATGGTCAGCAGGTTGAGCGAGGGCGGGCAATCGATCAGCACGTAGCTGATCCGCTCCAGACCCTTGGCCTGGGCGATGTCCTTCAGCACGCCGCGCAGCCGGTGGGCGCGGTCGGGCAGGGTGGCCAGCTCCATCTCCAGGCCGAGGAGATCCATGGTGGAGGGCGCGATCGACAGGCGCGGCACCGCCGTGGGGATCACCGCCTCGGCGAGCGACGCCTCGCCGGTCATGACGTCGTAGGTCGAGACCTGGCGGCGCGCCCGGTCGATCCCCAGCCCCGTGGAGGCGTTGCCCTGCGGGTCGAGGTCGAGCACCAGCACGTCCTCGCCGATCGCCGCCAGGGCCGTGCCGAGGTTGATCGCCGTGGTGGTCTTGCCGACGCCGCCCTTCTGGTTGGCCAGCGCCAGGATCCGCAGGGGATGTCTCACGGACGGTCTTTCGGCAGGGGTTAAGACGGGATCGCTGGACGGATCCACGGACCGGTCGGCGGAATCGCCGAGGATCGCTTCGGTCATCGATGGCTCGGGGCGGCGAGGGCAGTGACGCGCACGATCCGGGCTTCGGAATCAGTCCGGCTCGGCACGAGGTCGTTAACGACTCTCCACTGCGCGGCCGCCTGGGTCAATTCAGCTTGCACGTCCCGGCCCTTCGGAAACAGGCCGGTGGTGCCCGTTTTCAACAGCGGCTCCGTCCAGGCGAGGAGCTGCGTCATGGGTGCGAGCGCGCGCGCGCAGACGATATCGACGCCCTGATACGCGCCGATCAACGCCTCGATCCGGGCGTTGCGTACCCGCGCCGGCGCGCCGGTGAGGCGGGCGGTCTCGGTGAGGAAGGCGCATTTGCGCGCGTTGCTCTCGACCAGATCGACCTGGATGCCGCGCTCGCGGCCCGCGATGGCGAGGATCAGGCCCGGGATGCCGGCGCCGGAGCCGAGATCCAGCCAGGTCCGGGCTTCGGGAGCGAGGTCGAGCAGCTGGAGCGCGTCGTCGATATGGCGGCTCCAGACCTCCGCCAGCGTGGCGGGGCCGACGAGGTTCTTGATCGGCTGCCAGCGCCGGAGCTGCGCGACGTAAAGGTCCAGCAGCTCGGCTGTTTCACGTGAAACACCGGAGGCGGCGAGGATTCGGGCGCGGTCGGGATCGCTCATGGCACGCGCCGGCCGGCATCGGGCGCGGCCCGTCGCGCATGGGCGGCCAACAGGGTGAGGGCGGCCGGCGTCACGCCCTCGATCCGGGCGGCCTGGCCGAGGGTGCCCGGCCGGACGGTCTCGAGCTTCACCCGCATCTCGTTCGAGAGCCCGCTGATCCCGGCATAATCCAGGCTCGCGGGCAGCCGCACCGCCTCGTCGCGCCGGAAGGCGGCGATGTCGGCGTTCTGCCGGTCGAGATAGACCGCGTAGGTCGCGTCGGTCTTGAGGCGGTCCGCGATCCGGGGCGCGGTCTCGGCCAGCTTCGGCCAGATCGCGGCGAGCTGCGCCCAGGTGATCTCGGGATAGGCGAGCAGCTGGAACGCGCTGCGGCGGATGCCGTCGCGGTTCAGCATGATCCCGTGCACGGCGGCCTGGCTCGGGGTCAGGCTCACGGCATCGAGTCGGGCCCGCGCCGCCTGCAATTCCTGCTGCGCGGCCGCGAAATGGTCGGCGCGACGCCCGCCGACGCAGCCCAGCGCCAGGCCCCGCGGCGTCAGCCGCTCGTCGGCATTGTCGACCCGCAGGGACAGGCGGTACTCGGAGCGCGAGGTGAACATCCGGTAGGGCTCGCTGACCCCGTGGGTCACGAGGTCGTCGATCATCACGCCGAGATAGGATTCGGCCCGGTCGAAAGCCGCGAGGTCGAGACCGCCGGCGCGCCGGGCGGCGTTGAGCCCGGCCACGAGACCCTGGCCGGCCGCCTCCTCGTAGCCGGTGGTGCCGTTGATCTGGCCGGCCAGGAACAGGCCGGGCAGGCGCTTCACCTGAAGCCCGGTATCGAGCTCGCGCGGGTCCACGTAATCGTACTCGATGGCGTAGCCCGGCCGCAGGATCGCGGCGCGCTCCAGCCCCGGGATCAGCCGGATGATCTCGCGCTGGACCTCCTCGGGCAGGGCCGTGGAGATGCCGTTCGGGTAGATGGTCGGGTCGTCCAGCCCCTCCGGCTCGAGGAAGATCTGGTGCCCCTCCCGGTCGCCGAAGCGCACGACCTTGTCCTCGATCGACGGGCAGTAGCGCGGCCCCCGGCTGGCGATGCCGCCGGAATACATCGGCGAGCGGTGCAGGTTGGCGCGGATCAGGTCGTGGACCGCCTGGGTGGTCCGGGTGATGCCGCAGCGGATCTGCGGCGTGGTGATTTTCTCCGTCAGCGTCGAGAACGGCACCGGCTCGGCATCGGCCTCCTGCATCTCCAGGCCCGACCAGTCGATGGTCCGGCCGTCGAGGCGGGGCGGGGTGCCGGTCTTCAGGCGGCCGAGCCGCAGGCCGAGGCGGTCGAGGGTCTGGGCCAGCCCGATCGCCGGCGCCTCGCCGACGCGGCCGGCGGGGATCTGGCGCTCGCCGATATGGATCAACCCGCGCAGGAAGGTGCCGGTGGTCAGCACCACGGCGGCGCAGGTGATCACCCGCCCATCCGCCAGCACGACGCCGGAGAGACGGCCCTCCGGGTCGCGGGTGAGGTCCTCGCAGGCGCCCGCCACCACGGTGAGGCCCGCGGTCTCAGCCACGGCCGCCTGCATGGCGGCGGCGTAGAGCTTGCGGTCGGCCTGGGTGCGGGGGCCGCGCACGGCCGGTCCCTTCCGGCGGTTGAGCAGGCGAAACTGGATGCCGGCCGCGTCGGCGACCCGGCCCATCAGCCCGTCCAGGGCATCGACCTCGCGCACGAGATGGCCCTTGCCGAGCCCCCCGATGGCGGGATTGCACGACATGGCGCCGATCGTGGCGGGGTCGTGGGTGACCAGCGCCGTGCGGGCGCCGCACCGCGCCGCGGCTGCGGCCGCCTCGACGCCGGCATGGCCGCCGCCGACGACCACGACGTCGAACCGGTCGGATGAGGTGGTGAGCATGCGAGTGATTACGCGGGCGCAGCGGGAGCGGTCAACGCGTCCGGCAAGCGCTGGGGATGCGCGCGGTCAGTGGGGCGGCCTTCGCCCGGCCGCCGACCGATGCCCTTCCGCTGCGGCCCCTTACGACGAGGCCGGGGAGGGGGACTGGCCGATGAGAGAGAACGCCGCTCAGCCGGTCATCGCCGTGGCGGTGTAGCCGGCCTTCGTCAGCGCATCCGCGATGACCAGGGCCTGGGCATCGGTGCGGATCGCGACACGCCCGGCTTCGCGATCGACCTGGATCTCGGCCGCCGGGTCGATCCGGTTGACCGTACGGGTCACCGCGGCGGCACAGCCGTCGCAGGTCATCCCCTCCACCTGCATCAGCAGGTCGGCGCGCATCTCGTTCATCCGGGCCTCCATGAACCGTATCACCGGCATGTCGGGGCGGAGCGCGGCCGGCGCAAGCGTCAGAACTGCGCCGGCATGTGGAACGCGTAGTCGATCTTCAGGCCGAACTGGTACTGGTCGGGATTGCCGAACGGGCGCCGCACCAGCGGGCTGTCGCCCGAGGCGCCCAGGATGCGGGTGTAGCCGGCATAGGCCGTGTAGGCCCAGGTCTCGCTCTGCGTGTAGGTCACGGCGCCGAGCACGCCCGCCGAGTAGAAACCGCCGGGATTGTACGGGACGACCCGGCCATTGAGCGCGGCCTCGGCCGGCGACACGCCGAAATACTTCCGGGCGTAGCTGGCATCGCCGATGTTGAGGCGCGGGCCGATCGAGAACAGGAACGGGCCCGTGGGCATCAGGTAGTCGGCCGCCACCGAGCCGACCGTCCCGTGATGCCCGTACACGCCCTGGCGGATCTCCACGCGCGTGCGGATGGAGGGGGAGGGGTAGAACTCCGCGAACACGCCGGGCTCGAGGGCGATGCGTGCGTCCCGGAAGCCGAGCAGGTGGCGCCGGTCGTCGCCGTAATAGCGGCCGGGCACGATGCGGGCGGTCGGCCCGATGCTGAACATGGGGTTGTCGTAGACCGAGACGCTGAAGCCGTCATCCGGCGTCGAGAAGCGGCGCGGCTCGCCGGCCTTGCGGATGTCGATCCCGGGATAGCCGACCGCGGTGTAATCCGAGGCCCCTGGATAGCGTGGGATCGCCTGGAGCGAGGCGCTGACCGTGACGATCCAGGTGCTGGGATCGACGGCATTCGGATCGACCCGGGTGAAGACCGGTCCCGAGCGGGAGGATGCCGACCCGAGATCAGCCGCGACGGTCGGCGCAGCACCGAAGGCGAGAACGAGGGCGCCGACGGACGAGCCGACGCGACGGAAAGAACGGAGCATCGGAACGCACTTCGGAACGCTTGGAGACACTGTGGTCATAGCCACGCTTTATGGCGCCTTTTCTTTCCGTTCACATGAGTGCGCAGTGCAACCCTCTTCCGAGCATTCGCAAACCGCCGGGACGTGGCGATTCCGCAACGTTCCCGCTTGCGCCGGCACCACACAATGCGGAATTCGCCGTCCCTCGCCTTGCCGTGGGGGCCGCGCGGCGACAAAGATCGACGAATCGGTCTTCGCCCGCCGAATCATCCCGGGACTTCCCCCGGCGGCCGGTGCGTGACCCTGGTAGGTGTTCTGACGATGGTCCCGGTCCTCGGCCGGTACGCGGGGCTGTTGGCGGCCGGGCTCCTGGCGCTCGTCGTGCTCGGGCCGCTGGCGGTGTTCGCGCCGCTCATGAGTGCCCTGGCGCTCGGTGGGCTCGCCGCCGTCGCGGCCGGCATCGCCCAGGCGCGTACCGCCTCCCTGAAGGCACGCTGCGAGAAGCTGTCCGGCGAGGTCGATCTGCTGTCCCGGCGCCTGCTGAAGGCCGAGACCGCCGCCGTGCCGCCGCGGCCGGAGGCCGGGGACGCCGCGCTCCGGGCCGAGGTCGAGGAGCTGACCGTCGAGCTCGGGCTGCTCAGCGGCATCGTCCGTGACCTGACCACGGTGGTCAGCACCCAGGATTCCGAGATCGCCAGCCTCAAGGCCCGGCCCGAGCCGCGCCCGGAGCTGCCGCCCGCTGCTGTGCCGGAGCCGGTGCGGGCCCAGACCGCCCCGGAACCCGAGGGCCCGGCGCTCACGAGCCGTCCGCATCCAATCCCGCCGGCAGCCCCGAGCGAGCGGGTCCCGGCCGCCCAGCCGCTCACGCGGGAACTGCCCCCCGAGCCGGCACCGGCACCGCGGCCGATCCCGCCCCGTCCCGTCGCCCGCACGCCCGCCCCCTGGGTCGAGAGCGAGGCGGAGATCGTCCGGGCCTTCGAGGCGGACGCGCTGGAGATCCACCTGCAGCCGGTGGTGACCCTGCCCCAGCGCAAGGTGACGGCCTACGAGGCCCTGGCTCGCCTACGGGTCGACGGCCGCCTCGTCGAGCCGGAGGCGTTCCTGCCGGTGCTGGAGCGCTACGGCCGCACCACCGAGCTCGACCGGCGCATGCTGCAGCGGGCCTCCATCGTGGTGCGTCACCTCGCCCGCCGGGGCAGCGAGACCCTGCTGACCTACGGCCTGTCCCCGCTCTCGCTGTTCGAGCCCGGCCTGCTGCGGGAACTGGCGCGCACGGTCGCGGACGATCCCGCCCTGGCGGGGCTGGTGATCGCCCTGCCGCAGGCCAGCTGGAACGGCCTGGATGGCGGGCAGCGCGGCCTGCTCCTGTCCCTGCGCGGCCGGATCGGGTTCAGCCTCGACCGGGCGGAGGATTTACGCTTCGACGTGGCCCAGCTCGCCGGGCTCGGGGTCGGCCAGGTCAAGGTGCCCGCCGACATGCTGCTGCGTCCCGGGGCGGACCGGCGGCTCCTGTCGGACATCGCGATCGAGGATCTCGCCCCGGCTTTGGCCCGGGCCGGCATCCGCCTGGTCGCGACCGGCGTCACCGACGAGGCGGACGTGCCGGACCTGATCGACCTCGACATTCCGTACGGTCAGGGGGCGGCCTTCGCGGCGCCGCGGCCCGTGCGCGCCGAGGTCCTGGCCGCACCGCCCGAGGCCCCGCCGCCCCCGCCGGTGGAGCCGGAGCCGGAGCGGCGGCCGTTCCGCTCGGTCCTGCGCCGGG
Source organism: Methylobacterium brachiatum (assembly GCF_900113845.1). Lineage (NCBI taxonomy): Bacteria > Pseudomonadati > Pseudomonadota > Alphaproteobacteria > Hyphomicrobiales > Methylobacteriaceae > Methylobacterium > Methylobacterium brachiatum. The sequence continues at coordinate 34,840 of NZ_FOQW01000012.1, forward strand.
CGGTCTGAGCGCCGCCCGTCACCAGTAGATCTGCAGACGCCCCAGGATCGTGTCGACCGAGAAGGGTGCGGTCCCCAGCGCGTCGGACTGGGCCGCGCCCGGCTGCACGCGGCCGTGGATGACGTTCGCGATCAGGCGCAGGTTCGGCTCTGGGTACCAGCTCAGGCCCAGGGTCACGTCCCGCTCGGCGCCGCCGCGAAAGCCCCGGGCGTTCAGCTCGATGGCGCTGTAACGGGCGGACAGCTCGAAGACGCCGATCCCGCCCCGGGAGATCCGCTGGTCGTCGCGCGGCTGGATGCCCTTGAACGTCGCGTAGGTCGTGCCGCCCTTCGGGACCAGCGCGTAGGCCCGGCCCGCGCCGTTCAGCACCCAGCCGGCCTCGACATAGCCGCCCTCGAACCCGAGGCTCGGAAGGGCGCCGCCCGGCCCGGCGAACCGATCGATGGCGGCGTGGATATACTCCGCCTGCACCAGGATCGGGCCGTTGCGATAGGCGAACTCGGCGCCGATCCGCGACACGCGCGCCGCGTCCGGCAGGTCACCGGTATCGACGAAGGGCCGGGCGAACAGGAACGCCTCCGCCGGGGTGGAGAAGCTGAACGCGCCATCGCCTCGGGCGCGGCTCTGGACGATGCCGGCCACCCCGAGATGCAGGGTCTCGCGTTCCTCCAGGATCGGCGCCACCGTGGCACGGCCCGCAGCCGCCACCCCGTCCCCGGTGATGCCGTTGCTGGCCGCGTCGCCGAACACGCTCGCGACGGCCGTCCAGGCCTGCCCGTGATGCCCGATCGCGAAGCCGAAGCGCCGGTCCGGCACGAAGGCGTTGGCCAGGGAGCGCTCGGCGAACAGCGTGTCGTTGTTGCTCTGCAGCCATTCCAGGCTGAACGGCACCTTCATGTTGCCGAGAGTCAGGATCGTGTCCGGCAGCCCCTTCCAGGCGACGAACGCGTCGTTGATCGGCAGGATCGGGTCGCTGAAATCGTACTGGAAGGCGACGACCCAATCCTTCCCGATGGTGAGCGTCGGCTCGATCCAGGAGCGCCGCACCGCCACGGTGTCGGGGAAGGTCGCGCCCAGGCCGGGCCGGCTGAAGCGCGCCGCGCCGGCATCGATGTGCAGGCGGCCGCCGATCTGGAGCTTCACCTCCGGCTCGGGGAAGCTGAGCGTCAGGCCCTTCGGGTCGTAGCGCAGGCGCTCGCCATACGGGCCGGCCATGCCCTCGATCGCGTCATCGGCCGCGTCGGCCGGCGAGGCAGCCGCCAGCGAAAGGAGCAGGAGGGCAGGGGCGCGGCGCATTCCCATCACCGGGCACAGAGCAGGTTGACGGGCGCGCGCCAATCACATCGGGCAGGGAATGCGCGAATCAGCGGGCCCGTGGCCGGGCGGACACGGCGCCTCAGTCCTCGGCCGCCCCGTCGAGCTGCGCCCGGATGTAGCGCCCCGCGCTCGCCAGGGACCGCCGACCGGCCGCCACCTCCGGGTAGAACAGGTGCCAGGCGTGGATCATGTGCGGCCAGACCTGGAGCGTGACGGCCACGTCCGCCGCCGCCGCGACGCCGGCGAGCCGCAAGGCGTCGTCGAGCAGGGTCTCCGCGGAGCCGACCTGGATCAGCGTCGGGGGCAGGCCGGCGAGGTCCGCGTAGATCGGCGAGACCAGCGGGTCGCGCGGGTCGGTGCCGTTGAGATAGGCGCTCGCCAGCTCGGCCAGGTAGGCCCGGCTGATCAGCGGATCGACCGACGCCTTGGCGTCCAGGCTGCCGCCGGTGAGCGCCAGATCGGTCCAGGGCGAGCTGAGCCACAGGCAGCCGGGCAGCGGCAGGCCCCGCTCCCGCAGGGACAGGATGGCCGCCAAGGCGAGGCCGCCGCCCGCGCTCTCGCCGGCCAGCGCGATGCGCTCGGGCGTGAACCCCGATTCGAGCAGGAACCGGTAGCCGGCCAGGGCATCACCGATCGCCGCCGGGAACGGGTGCTCGGGCGCAAGTCGATAGGCGAGGGCGAGGGTGCGCGTTCCGGCCTCCCGGCCGGCCTGGGCCACGACGTGGCGATGGCTCTCCAGCGACCCGGAGACGTAGCCGCCCCCGTGCAGGAACAGGATCACCCGGTCCCGATCCGCCCCCGGCGTGGCAGTCCATTCCGCGGGCAGGTCGCGTATCTTCGTGGGCTGGACATGGACATCGTCGGGCAGCGGGTCGTTCGCCCCGAGCGCATCCACGCGGGCGCGACGGGCCGCGAGATCGGCCGGGCGCGGGCTGGCGGCCAGGCGAGCGCGGATCCGGTCGATGTCGCTCACGTCGGGCGAGGGGGTCGGCATCGGCGGGTCTCGGCGCGGCGGGCATTGGCGTCACGATGGCCGGGGCCGCGTGATCGGCCCAGATGAGCGCGATCCGGATGCTGACGCAACGGGGTTCGGCGGGGCGAAGGATTGCAGAGCTCCGCCCGGCACCCGCACGAGGTCCATGACCTTTTGAAACCGGGGGTTCTCTGCCGATGCAGCCGGTCCGGCGAGGGGTCAGATCGATGCGATCCCGATTCCCCCCGATCCTGAGGTGCGAGCGCGGGGAGCCTCAGGATGGGGGGTCGAACAGACCGGTCGAGCGGCCCTTCAGACCGCCACGTTATCGATCAGCCGGGTCCGGCCGAGGAACGCGGCGACGAGAACCCGGGCGGGTCGGTCCACCCGCTCGACCGGTGCCAGGGTCCGGGCGTCGCAGACCGCGAGATACTGCACCTGGAAGCCCGCGGCCTCCAAGGCGGCGCGACCCTGGGCGATCGGCGCCGCGACCGGGGTGCCGTCTCGGGCCGTGGCGGCGATCTCGGCCAGCACCGCGTGGAGTCTCGGCGCCACCGTCCGCTCCTCGGGCGAGAGGTAGCGGTTGCGCGACGACAGGGCGAGGCCGTCCGCTTCACGCACCGTCGGCACACCCTGGATCTCCACCGGGAGGTCCAGATCGGCCACCGCCTGCTGGATCACCCGAAGCTGCTGGAAGTCCTTCTCGCCGAACAGGGCGGTGTCGGGCCCGACCTGGTTCAGCAGCTTGGTCACCACCGTGGCGACCCCGGAGAAATGCCCGGGCCGGAGCGGGCCGCACAGCCCCTCGGTCAGGCCCGCGACATCGATCCGGGTGCTGAAGCCCGGCGGGTACATGGTCTCCACGGCGGGCGTCCAGGCGGCGTCGGCGCCGGCCCGGCCGAGCAGTGCCAGGTCGGCCGCGAGATCGCGCGGGTAGCGCGAGAAATCCTCGTTCGGGCCGAACTGGGTCGGGTTGACGAAGATGCTCGCGACGACCCGCCGGCCGATCCGCCGGCCCTCGGCCACAAGGGCGAGATGGCCCTCGTGCAGCGCTCCCATGGTCGGCACCAGGACGACCCGCTCGCCGGCACGCCGCCAATCGGCCACGCTCCGGCGCAGGGAGGCGAGATCGCTGAAACGCTGGGGGATCGATTCGGACACGGGTCGGGCTCCGCGGCGGGGCGCCGATCTAGAGCATGATCCGCGGGCGCGAAAGCCGCCTGGGCCGGTTCAGGGGCAGTAGGGCAGGAGCGACCGGCCGAACGGGTCGTCCACGCCGAGCGGAGGCGTGAAGCCGTAATAGCTCGGATGCGACAGGCCGTATTCCGAGCCGACGTAACTCGGATCGTCCGGCGCGTTGGTCGGCACCGGCACGCGACGGGGCGTGCAGCCCACCGGGACGGCCCGGCTGCGGATGGCGTAGACGGGCCGGCGCTCGATCCCGTCGTTGCGCGGGAAGAAGCGTGGGCCGCTGCGGGTGATGGCTTCGTAGCCCCCGGGCCCATCGAGATCCGCCGCGCGGGCGCCAGGCCCGGCGACCAGCAGAGCGAGGCCGAGCGCCGTCCCGATCCCGTGCCGCACCGTCGCCTGCATGCCGAACCCGTCCCCGATACCGGCCCAGGGTGCGGGAGCAGGGTAAACAGGGACTTACACGGGTGGCGTTCCTAGACCAGCGCCACCACCAGAGCCGACAGCGCGGTCACCAGATCCCCCTCTGCCAGGCGGATCTGCAGGCCGCGCCCGCCACCATTGATGTGGATCTCGGCGACCGGGTTCGACAGCGCGCCGGCATCGATCGCGGTCGGAAAGACGCGCTTCTGTCCGAGCGGACTGATGCCGCCGACATGGTAGCCGGTGAGGCGTTCGGCATCCGCGGGTTTGAGCATCGCGGCGGTCTTGCCGGAAAAGGCCGCCGCCACCCGCTTCATCGACACCTCCTTATCGGAGGCCACCAGCAGGCAGACCGTCTTTCCGTCCACCGCCGCCATCAGGGTCTTCAGGACCCTGCCGGGCTCGACACCCAGCGCCTCCGCGGCCTGAAGGCCGATGCGCGGCGCCTCGGGATCGTAATCGTAGGCGTGCAGGCTGTAGCGAAGACCAAGCCTGTCCAGGGCCTGGGTCGCTCGGGTCGTCTTAGCGGGCGTCTTCGCCATCTCGGTCTCGGCTCACGCGGCGCCGGCCCGGGCGGCGACGAGGCGGCCGATCTCCGCATGGGCCACCTCGACGACCTCCGTTGGGGCCTGGGCCCCGGTGACGTACACGCAGGCGAGGATCGGCGCACGCCCCGGCGGTCGCAGGATCGCGACGTCGTTGACCGTGCCGTGATCGCCGGTGCCGGTCTTGTCGCCAGCGGTCCAATCCGGCGGCAGCCCGGCCCGCAGGCGCTTGAACCCGGTCTGGGACGCGACCATCCAGGCTTCCAGCCGCGCGCGCGAGGCCGCCGACAGGCTCGGTCCGAGGAGCAGGCGCGCGAGCGTGGCGCGCATCGCCTCCGGGCTGGTGGTGTCGCGCGGGTCGCCTTGCAGGGCGGTGTTCAGGGTGGGCTCATTGCGGTCGAGGCGGGTCACCGTATCGCCGATGCCGCGCAACCAGAGGGTCAGCGCCTCCGGACCGCCCAGCGCCGCCAGCAGCAAATTGGCGGCGCTGTTGTCGCTCCATTCGAGCGCGGCGGCGCAGAGATCCGCGACGGTCATGTGCCCGGTGCCGCCGCCGGCCTCCAGGCCCTTCCGGATCACCGGCGCGTAGCTCAGAAGAACGTCGTTCCCGTAGGTGACGAGCCTGTCGAGGGATTCAGTGCCCGCATCGACCCGTACCAGCACGCAAGCCGCGGCCAGGACCTTGAAGGTGCTGCACATCGGGAACAGCTCATCCGCGCGATGGCGCAGGAAGACGCGCTCCGGCGTTCCGGCCGAGACACCGAGGCGTCCGCCGAGCCGCTTCTCGATCGCCGCGAGTGCAGATTCGACCGCCTCGGCCTGCGCATATCCGTGTCGCGGGATCAGCGGCGCCGTGAGGGCGCCGAGGCAGGCGGCGCGGCGGGTCCAGGACGTCATGGCGTGATTCGATCTTCCGAGGGCATCGGCAGCTCAGGTGATGGCCGAGCTTGGCCATTCCGTGGCCGCGGATGGAGTGGCCGCGCCGAAATCGTTATAGGGGCGGGACGCCGTGTTTCACGTGAAACGCGCCCTCCGGATCCACGCGGATGCCGACATCTGCCAACGCCATGATCGAGACGGAAACCCTCTTCGCCCCAGCCAGCGGCTTCGGCCGCGCCGCCGTCTCGGTGATCCGTGTGAGCGGCCCGGCGGCGGGGCACGTGCTGGTCGCCCTGAGCGGCACGCTTCCGCCGCCCCGGCGCCTGTCGTTGCGGACCTTGCGCGATCCCGCGAACGGCACCGAGCTCGACCGGGCGCTGGTCGCGTGGTTCCCGGGACCCGACACCTATAGCGGCGAGGACATGGCCGAGCTGCACCTGCATGGCGGCACGGCAGTCCGCATGGGGGTCCTCACCGCTCTGGCCCGGATGCCCGGATGCCGGGCCGCCGGGCCGGGCGCCTTCACCCGCCGGGCGGTGCTCAACGGCCGGATGGACCTGGCCGAGGCCGAGGCGGTCGCCGACCTGATCGACGCGGAGACCGAGGGACAGCGCCGCCAGGCCCTGCGCCAGCTCGACGGCGCGCTCAGCCGCCAGGTCGCGGCGTGGCGGGAGGAAGCGATCGACTGCCTCGCCGCCGCCGAGGCCGCCCTCGATTTCGCCGATGAGGGCGATGTCGACGATGTCGGCCTCGACGCCGCCCTGTTCGGCCGTGCCGACGCCCTGCGCCAGGACATCGCAAAAGCCCTACAGGATGGCCGTCGGGGCGAGCGCCTCCGCGAAGGTTTTTTCGTCGTCCTGGCCGGCGAGCCGAATGCCGGAAAGTCGACCCTGCTCAATGCCCTCAGCCGGCGGGACGCGGCGATCGTGTCCGATATGCCCGGGACCACCCGGGACGCCATCGAGGTGCGCCTGGATCTCGGCGGCCTCCCGGTATTCCTCGTCGATACTGCGGGCCTGCGCGACACGGCCGAGCCGGTGGAGGCGGAAGGCATCCGCCGCAGCCGCGCCCGGATCGGCGCCGCCGATCTGATCCTGGCCCTCGTCCCACCGGGCGGGACCACGCCGGACCTCGGCGCGTACGCAATTCGAACGCTGACCGTGCACACCAAGGCCGATCTATTTGCCGGCTCATTAGATCTGTCGCCCGCGGGGGCGATCGCCGTCTCGGCACGGACCGGCGCCGGCTTGGAGGCCTTGCTCGACGCGATCCAGGCCGAGGCTCAGGCTGGGCTCGGAACTGGGGATGCGCTGGTCACCCGAGCCCGCCACCGGGCGGCGCTCGAAGCCTGCGTCACGCATCTCGACCGGTTGCTCGCAGGGGAGGGGGCCCTGCCCGAACTCGCCGCCGAGGACCTGCGGCTCGCCGTCCGATCCCTCGGCGAGGTGGCCGGTCATGTCGGCGTGGAGGACGTCCTGGACCGGCTGTTCTCGGGATTTTGCATCGGTAAGTAATTTCCATAGCCGGCATATTTTTTACGGAAGTCTGTTCGTCCCCGCATGCTCCTGCGAGGAAAAGAACGGTCTCTCCCACCCAACTCCCTGACCCTGAGCTGCCGCGTCAGTGGCCTCGCGGGAGGCCTCCGGCCCACCGCGCGATCCCCGAAAACCTTCTCTGAGCCCGAACGGTCTTCGAGCGCCCGACGCCTCAGGACAGGGGGAGATCTGGGGCCCTGCCGGTTTCGGACCTCAAGCTGAAGGATCAGGCGTCGCCGGTCCTCTCCGACCCGGCTCTATTGCGGGATCCGCAGGATCCGCGGGCGCCAGATCCCAAGCACGACGTTCGCGGTAGCCACTGCGAGCAACACCCAGAGCGTCCCGCGCTCACCCTCGAGCGAGGCCGCCAAGGCTGTGGGATCGAGGAGACCGGCCAATGCCCGGGCGCTCTGCTCGGCCTCGCGCCTCATCGGGCCCTGCACGTAGACCAGGCCGCCCTCGAACATCAGGACGCCGGTGGCGAGCTTCACCCATGCCCAGCCGGCGTTAAGATAGCCGCGGTTGAGCGCCATCGCCAGCAGCCCCGACAGCAGGGTGACGGCGAGCGACGGCAGGAACACCCAGGTGGCGACGGCCCCCATGGCGCCCCGGATCGCGGCGTAGCCGGGAAGGGCGGCCGGCGCCGGGGCGAGGGCCAGCATCACGACCAGGGAGGCCATCGCGCCCAACACGCCGGCGGCGCCCATCGTGTGCAGGAACTTCAGCAGGCGTCGCACGGCGTCTTTGCCCCGGCCCAATCCACGCCAGCTTAGCGTCGGATCCCGCGCCGGCGTGAGGCTTTAAGGTCGCGCCCGGGGGCCCTCAGCTGCGCAGCCCCGGCGCCTCCTGGCCGGTGCGGGCGACGTATTCGGTGTAGCCGCCGCCATACTGGTGGATGCCCTCCGGGGTCACCTCCAGCACCCGGTTGGACAGGGCCGCCAGGAAGTGCCGGTCGTGCGAGACGAACAGCATCGTGCCCTCGTAGGCGCCAAGCGCCGCGATCAGCATCTCCTTGGTGCCCATGTCGAGGTGGTTGGTCGGCTCGTCGAGCACCAAGAAGTTCGGCGGGTCGTACAGCATCAGGGCCATGACCAGCCGGGCCTTCTCGCCGCCCGAGAGCACCCGGCAACGCTTCTCGACGTCGTCGCCCGAGAAGCCGAAGCAGCCGGCCAGTGCCCGGAGCGAACCCTGGCCCGCCTGCGGGAACGCCTCCTCCAGGGTCTGGAACACGGTGCGGTCACCGTCGAGCAGGTCCATGGCGTGCTGGGCGAAGTAGCCGAGCTTGACGCTGCCGCCGACCGTGACCGAGCCGTCATCCGGCTCGGTGGTGCCGGTGACGAGCTTCAGGAGCGTCGACTTGCCGGCGCCGTTGATGCCCATCACGCACCAGCGCTCCTTGCGGCGCACCGAGAAGTCGAGCCCCTCGTAGATCGTGCGGCTGCCGTAGCGCTTGTGCACGCCCTTGAGCATCACGACGTCGTCGCCCGAGCGGGGCGCCGGCTGGAACTCGAAGGCCACGGATTGCCGCCGCCGGGGCGGCTCGACGCGCTCGATCTTGTCGAGCTTCTTCACCCGGCTCTGCACCTGGGCGGCGTGGGAGGCCCGGGCCTTGAACCGCTCGATGAAGGCGATCTCCTTGGCGAGCATCGCCTGCTGGCGCTCGAACTGCGCCTGCTGCTGCGCCTCGTTCAGCTTCCGCTGGCCCTCGTAGAAGGCGTAATCGCCCGAGAAGGTGGTGAGCGCGCCGCCGTCGATCTCGATCACCTTGGTGACGATGCGGTTCATGAACTCGCGGTCGTGCGAGGTCATCAGCAGCGCGCCGTCATAGGCCTTCAGGAACGATTCGAGCCAGATCAGGCTCTCGATGTCGAGATGGTTCGAGGGCTCGTCCAGCAGCATCACGTCCGGGCGCATCAGGAGGATGCGGGCGAGCGCCACGCGCATCTTCCAGCCCCCCGAGAGGGCGCCGACATCGCCCTCCATCATCTCCTGGCTGAAGCTGAGACCGTCCAGCACCTCGCGGGCCCGGCCTTCCAGGGCATAGCCGTCGAGCTCCTCGAACCGGGCCTGGACCTCGCCGTAGCGCTCGACCAGGGCATCCATCTCGTCGGCGCGGTCGGGGTCCGCCAGCGCCGCGCCGAGCTCGGCGAGCTCCGCCGCCACCGCGCTCACCGGGCCGGCGCCGTCCATCACCTCGGTGACCACGCTGCGGCCGGACATCTCGCCGACATCCTGGCTGAAATACCCGATGGTGATGCCCCGGTCGGCGGAGACCTGGCCCTCGTCGGGCTGCTCCTGGCCGATGATCATCCGGAACAGGGTGGTCTTGCCGGCCCCGTTGGGCCCCACGAGCCCGACCTTCTCGCCCCGCTGGAGGGCGGCCGAGGCCTCGATGAAGACGAGCTGCCGCCCGTTCTGCTTGGTGATTTTGTCCAGGCGTATCATGAAGGCTGGTGACTGTGTCCGGGGGAGATCGCTCCGGGCCGCTTACGGCATGGATCGAGACGGCGCAAAGACGGAGCCGGGATCGCGGGCTTTCGGCTGCTTCATGCAACGCAGCTCCGGTATCGGGAGCTGAGCGCCGGCTGGGCCGTTGCCCGGTGCGACGCCTTCGGTTGGGCATCATCCTTCCCTAGAAGCCGGCAAACACCTTTCGGGCCGCGGCCCTTGAGACGAGGAACACGATGCTGTTCGGTTGGTGGAAGACGAGCCTGGACATGGCCATGCTGGGGCTGGAAGCGCAGGGGGTGATCGCCCAGCGCATGGCGATGTTCGCGGTGGGCGGCCCGGCCGCGCAGCTCGAGGCGCAGCGCATGGTCACGGAGAAGATCATGGCGGCGAGCGAAGCGGCCCTGATGGTCGCCTCCGGAGCCTCCAACAGCAAGGTGATCCGCAGCTACCGCCGGAAGGTCCAGGCCAACGCGAAGCGGCTGAGCGAGCGCTGAGGGACTGTTCAGCTCGCAGCGTCATTGCGAGCGTAGCCAAGCAACCCAGTGTAGCGCGGGCCCTCAGATCATCGCGGATCCCTAGGTTGCTTCGCTACGCTCGCAATGACGGATGGACCACCGGCCGGTTCCGTCTCAGTTGTTCGCCGTCCGGAACGTGTCGCAGGCCTTGGTCTGGCCGCTCTTGAAGCCGGCGGTGAACCAGCGCTGGCGCTGCGCCGAGGAGCCGTGGGTGAAGGAATCCGGCACCACGTAGCCCTGCGAGCGCTTCTGCAGCGAATCGTCGCCGATCTGGGCGGCCGCGTTCAGGGCCTCGTCGATATCGCCCTGCTCGAGCTCGGCGTACTTGTCGTTGGAATTCTTGGCCCAGACGCCGGCGAGGCAATCGGCCATCAGCTCGATCCGCACCGACAGGGCGTTCGCCTCGGCCTTGCTGGAGGCCTGCTGCTGGCGGGCCTGGACCTTGCCGAGGATCCCGAGCACGTCCTGGACGTGGTGGCCGACCTCGTGGGCGATGACGTAGGCGTAGGCGAAGTCACCCTTCACGCCGAACTTGGTCGCCATCTCCTTGAAGAAGCCGGTGTCGAGATAAACTTTCTTGTCGAGCGGGCAGTAGAACGGCCCCATGGCGGCCTGGGCCGAGCCGCAGCCCGAGCGGGTGCCGCCGGTGTAGAGCACCAGGGTCGTCGGGGTGTATTGCTTGCCGGTCTGCTGCGGCAGGATCTGGCTCCACACGTCCTCGGTGTTGCCCAGGATCTTCGAGGCGAACCGGCCGCTCTCATCCGTGGGCGCCTGGCGACGCCTGGCCTGCGTCTGCGGGTCGGCCTGCTGTTCCTGATGGCCGCGGCCGCCGATCTGCTGCGCGCCCCCGATCAGGATCGCCGGGTTGATGCCGGTGAAGTAGCCGATGATCATCAGCACCACGATGGTGCCGATCCCGAGGCCGCCGGCGCCGCCGCCCGGGAAGCCCATGCCACCGCCGCCACCCTCGCCGCGGCGGTCTTCGACGTTGTCGGAGCTGCGTAGATCGTCCCAGCGCATGGTCCCGTCCTGATGCCGCGCCCACCGATTCCGGCAGGGCACGGTTCCTACCTGTGCATCGCCTATGTCCGAAAGCCGGCAGACACCGTTCGGGACGAAGCTCTAATGACGGGAGGGAACGCCCGGTTCCGCGCCCATGGTCAAGCTTTTCCGTCGAGCAAGGCGCGCAGGGCCCGGAAATCCCGCCAGGCCAGGCGCTTCTGCACCGGCTGGCGCAGCAGGAAGGCCGGGTGGAGCGTGGCGAGCAGCTTCGCCTCACGGGTCGGCAGCTTGTAGGGGAACAGCCGGCCGCGGGTGCGCAGGATGCCGTCCTTGGTGCCGGTCAGGGTCTGGGTCGCCGGCGCACCGAGGCAGACGATCACCTCCGGGTCGACCAGCTCGATCTGGCGCTCCACGAAGGGTCGGCACACCGCCACCTCCTGGGGGGTCGGGTTGCGGTTGCCCGGAGGCCGCCAGGGCACGATGTTGCCGATATAGGCGCTGGTCCGGTCGAGGCCGATCGCCGCCATCATCTTGTCGAGGAGCTGGCCCGACCGGCCCATGAACGGCTTGCCGATCCGGTCCTCGTCGGCCCCCGGCGCCTCGCCCAAGAACATCACCCGGGCCTCGGGGTTGCCGTCGGCGAAGACCAGGTTCTTGGCGGTGAAGCGCAGCGGGCAGGCGTCGAAATCCGCCAGGATCTTTTCCAGCTCGGCGAGGCTCTTGGCCTCGCGCGCCCGGGCTCGCGCATCACTCGCCGCCTCGTCCGGCTGCGCGCTCGCCGCGCGCCCGAAGGTCCGGGCCGGGGCTGCCGGCGGCGGCGAGCCCGGGGGCGGCACGAGCGAGTTGGACTGGGCAACGGGCCGGGGCGCTGCGGCTTGGCGCCGGGGCGCCCGCAGGGTCGGGGCCGGCATGTCGGCCTCGCCGAACCGGTCATGCGGCTGCTCGTCGAGGGCCGCGTCGGCGCCGGCCTCCACGTGGAAGTCGAGATAGGCGATGAGGTCGGCTTGCGCGTCGTTGGGGCTCGGCATGCTGATCAGCATGTGGGGCGCTCGATGCCTGTGGACAACTCTTGAAACCCGCTCGACGGCAAGGACTTGCGTGACCGAACGGCGCGGCCCCGTCCGCCGTGCCGCGCATGCCCGTTACCGCTGAGTCGCCCCGAACCCGTCCGCATTCCCCACCCATGCGGCATAGGAGAGCTTTCGCTCAAGTCCGGGCTCCGGCAGCTTGCCTTTCCAGTCTGGAATCGCTTGAGACGGCAGCACGCAATGCCGATCCGGCAACGGATCGGGCCAATCGACAAGAAAACAGGAGGCTCGACGATGGCGCTGCCCGAACGCGAAAGCATGGATTTCGACGTGGTCGTGGTCGGCGCCGGCCCGGCCGGGCTCGCCACCGCGATCCGCCTGAAGCAGCGCGCCGCCGAGATCGGCGAGGAGATCTCCGTCGTCGTGGTCGAGAAGGGCTCGGAGGTCGGCGCCCACATCCTGTCGGGCGCGGTGATCGACCCGATCGGCCTCGACCGGCTGCTGCCGGACTGGCGCACCGATCCGGAGCGGCCGCTGAAGACCGAGGTCCAGCGCGACGAGTTCATGATGCTCACCAAGAACAGCGGCATCACCCTGCCGAACGTGTTCTTCCCCAAGCTCATGTCGAACCACGGCAATTTCGTCGGCTCGCTGTCGAACACCTGCAAGTATCTGGGCGTCCAGGCCGAGGCGCTCGGCGTCGAGATCTATCCGGGCTTCCCGGCCTCCGAGGTGCTGTTCGACGAGTCCGGCGCGGTGGCGGGCATCGCCACGGGTGATCTCGGGATCGGCAGGTCGGGCGAGCCGCGCGACGACTACACCCGCGGCATGGAGCTGCGCGGCAAGTACACGGTGTTCGGCGAGGGCGCCCGGGGCAACCTGACCAAGGGGCTGGTCCAGCGCTTTGCCCTCAACCGACACAGCGACCACCAGAAATACGGGCTCGGCGTGAAGGAGCTCTGGCAGCTGCCGGATTCCACCTTCGAGCCGGGGCTGGTGCGCCACACGATGGGCTGGCCCCTGCCCAACAAGGCCGGCGGCGGCTCCTGGCTCTACCATTTCGACGACAACCTGCTCTCGGTCGGCTTCGTCACGCACCTGAACTACGAGAACCCGACCCTGTCGCCGTTCGAGGAGTTCCAGCGCTTCAAGACCCACCCGATGATCGCCGAGACCTTCGTGGGCGCCAAGCGGATCGGCTACGGGGCGCGCGCCATCATGGAGGGCGGCTGGCAATCGGTGCCGAAACTGGTCTTCCCGGGCGGCTGCCTGGTCGGCTGCTCGGCCGGCTTCGTCAACGTGCCGCGGATCAAGGGCTCGCACAACGCGATCCTGTCCGGGATGCAGGCGGCCGACGCCATCGCGGACGCCCTGAAGGCCGGCCGAGCCGGCGACGAGCTCACCGCCTACGAGGCCGGCTGGCGCGACAGCCCGATCGGGCAGGACCTCAAGGCCGTGCGCAACGTCAAGCCGCTCTGGTCGCGCTACGGCACCCTGGTGGGCGTCGGCCTCGGCGGGGTCGACATGTGGGCCACCAGCCTGCTCGGCGCCTCGCCGTTCGGCACGCTCAAGCACGGCAAGCCGGACCATGCCTGCCTCAAGCCGCTCTCGGAGGTGACGCCGATCACCTACCCGAAGCCCGACGGCAAGCTGACCTTCGACCGGCTCTCCTCGGTCTATCTCTCGAACACCAACCACGAGGAGGACCAGCCGCCGCACCTCAAGGTCCGCGACATGGAGCTCCAGAAGCGCTCCGAGCACGACGTCTACGGCGGCCCCTCGGCCCGCTACTGCCCGGCCGGTGTCTACGAATGGGTGGAGGATGCCGCCGCCAGCGACGGCGTGCGCTACCAGATCAACGCGCAGAACTGCGTCCACTGCAAGACCTGCGATATCAAGGACCCGAACCAAAACATCGATTGGGTGACCCCGGAGGGGCCGGGCGGGCCGAACTATCCGAATATGTGAGGGCGTCGGGCCGGGAGGGCGCGGCGCCATCCTTTCGCCTTGCGGGGCTGGCGGGATGGGTTCAGTGTCCCCGGCGTTTTTCACGGGGATAACCCGCCATTCTCGCGCCCGGCCCCTTGGCTGGCCGGCGCCCAGGAGCCGCGACCGGTTCATGATGACAACACGCGCCCGCCGGAGCGTCTCGGCGCTCGCCCTGCTGCTCGCCGCCGGTCTGCCGCAGACCGTGCTCGCCGCACAGCCGCGGGAATCGAGCCCGGTGCTGGATTACGAGCCCGCGGAATCCCTGGAGGGCAACTTCCTGTCCGCCTACATCGCGGGCGCGTCCCGGGACACGGCGGCGGCGGCGACCTTCTACCGGGAGGCGGTCAAGGCCGATCCGCGCAATGCCGAGCTGGTCGAGCGCGCCTTCATCTCGCTCTTGGCCGACGGCGCCCTGCCGGATGCGTTCCGGGCCGCCGAGAAGCTGATCGCGCGCGATCCCACCAACGGGCTCGCCAACCTCTCCCTCGGGGTGCGCCAGATCAAGGCCGGCCAGTGGGCCGCCGCCCGCCAGAATTTTTCCCGCAGCGGCCGCGGTGCGGCCACCGACCTGACCGCGACCCTGCTGACCGCCTGGTCCTATGCCGGCGCGGGCGACGGCAAGAAGGCGCTGGAGACGGTCAACAAGCTCCGGGGCGAGCGCTACTACAACACCTTCCGCGACTACCATGCCGGCCTGATCGCCTCGGTGATCGGCGACAACGCCGAGGCCGAGCGCCGCCTCAAGGCCGCCTACGAGGCCGACCGCAACACCCTACGCATCGTCGACGCCTATGCCCGGCTCGAGGCCAGCCTCGGCCGCACCGACCTGGCGATCCAGGCCTATTCCGACTTCGACCAGCTCTCGCCGCGCCACCCGCTGGTGCGCGACGCCCTGGACAAGCTGAAGGACGGCAAGCCCCTGACCCGGCTGATCGGCACCGCCCAGGAGGGCGCCGCCGAGGTGCTCTACGGGCTCGGCTCGGCGGGCTCGACGCAGGGCGACGAGCTGCCCGCGGTGATCTACCTGCGGCTGGCGCTCTACCTCGCCCCGGACCACGCCCTCGCCCGGCTGACGCTCGCCGACACCCTCGACCGGATGAAGCAGACCGAGCGGGCCAACGAGGCCTACGCGCAGATCCCCGCGACCTCGCCGCTCAAGCTCAACGCCGACATCCAGATCGGCCTCAACCTCGAGCAGATGGGCAAGGGCGACGAGGCGCTCGCCCATCTCGACGCCGCCATGAAGGCGCATCCCGACGACATCGACGTGATCACCGCGCTGGGGAACGTCCAGCGGGCGCGCAAGAAGTACGAGGAGGCGGCCGCCACCTATTCCCGCGCCATCGCGCTGATCGGCGACCGGCCGCTGTCGAATTACTGGACGACCTTCTACTTCCGCGGCACCGCCTACGAGCGCGCCAAGCAATGGCCCAAGGCTGAGGCCGACCTGAAGAAGGCCCTGTCCCTGGTGCCGGCGAGCCAGCCGGCCGCCAAGGCGCAGGTGATGAACTACCTCGGCTATTCCTGGGTCGACCAGAAGATCAACATCGACGAGGCGTTCAAGCTGCTGCAGCAGGCCGCCGATGCCAGCCCCCGGGACGGCATGATCGTCGACAGCTTGGGCTGGGCCTATTACCGCCTCGGCCGCTGGGACGACGCGGTGCGCGAGCTGGAGAAGGCGGTCGAGCTGAAGCCCGGCGACCCGACCATCAACGACCACCTCGGCGACGCCTATTGGCGGGCCGGCCGGCGCCTCGAGGGCAAGTTCCAGTGGCAGCACGCCAAGGACCTGAACCCCGAGCCGGACGACCTCGCGCAGATCAACGAGAAGCTCAAGGACGGCCTGCCCGACACCGAGAAGCCGACCGCGACCGCCGAGACCACACCGGCTCCGGTCGCCGTGCCGCACAACGCCGAGAACCCGGAACTGCCCAAGGGCGCGCCGCAGCCGCACGAGGCGCCGGGCGCCGCCGACAAGGCCAAGAAGTCCGGGGGCTGAAACCCCTCCGGGCCGCATCCTCTCCGGCGCGGCAAGAGTAATTTGTCGGCCGGCTCATAAAAATCGACGGGCATTTCCGTCCGGTTTGACGCACAGTGCTGCCGCTGCTCGCGGGGCGGCCTCGCCGTGCGTCCGCGCCCGTGCGAGACCGGCGCGACACGTCATCGTGAGGCAAGATCCCCGTACGATAACAGTCGACGGGTGGGCGGGCGCCGTGCCCGCGGAGCCAGGGAGGAACGCCCATGCCCTCAGATATCGAGATCGCCCGCGCGGCGACGCTCAAGCCGATCGCGCAGGTCGCCGAGAAGCTCGGCATCCCGGATGCGGCGCTGCACAATTACGGCAAGCACATCGCCAAGCTCGACCACGGCTACATCGCCGGGCTCGAGGGCAAGGCGCCCGGCAAGCTCGTGCTGGTGACGGCGATCTCGCCGACCCCGGCGGGCGAGGGCAAGACCACCACCACGGTGGGCCTCGGCGACGCGCTGAACCGCATCGGCGAGAAGACCATGATCTGCCTGCGCGAGCCCTCGCTCGGCCCCTGCTTCGGCATGAAGGGCGGGGCGGCCGGCGGCGGCAAGGCGCAGGTCGTGCCGATGGAGCAGATCAACCTGCACTTCACCGGCGATTTCCACGCCATCACCTCGGCCCACAGCCTCGCGGCCGCGCTGATCGACAACCATGTCTACTGGGCCAACGAGCTCAACATCGACGTGCGCCGCATCCATTGGCGCCGCGTCGTCGACATGAACGACCGGGCCCTGCGCCAGATCACCCAGTCGCTCGGCGGCGTCGCCAACGGCTTCCCCCGGGAGGACGGGTTCGACATCACCGTCGCCTCCGAGGTGATGGCGGTGTTCTGCCTCGCCAAGGACCTCGCCGACCTTGAGGAGCGCCTCGGCCGGATCGTCATCGCCGAGACCCGCGACCGCAAGCTCGTCACGCTCAAGGACGTGAAGGCCACCGGCGCCATGACGGTGCTGCTCAAGGACGCCCTGCAGCCGAACCTGGTGCAGACGCTGGAGGGCAACCCGGCCCTGATCCATGGCGGCCCCTTCGCCAACATCGCCCATGGCTGCAACTCGGTGATCGCGACCCGGGCCGGCCTGCGGCTCGCCGACTACACCGTGACCGAGGCCGGGTTCGGCGCCGATCTCGGCGCGGAGAAGTTCCTGGACATCAAGTGCCGGCAGGCCGGCCTGACGCCCTCGGCGGTCGTGGTGGTGGCCACGATCCGCGCCCTCAAGATGCATGGCGGCGTCGACAAGAAGAGCCTCGGCGGCGAGAATATCGGCGCCCTGGAGAAGGGGTTCGCCAACCTCGCCCGCCACGTGACCAACCTGCGCGGCTTCGGCCTGCCCGTGGTGGTGGCGGTCAACCACTTCTACGCCGACACCGATGCCGAGCATGCCCGGCTCAAGGAGCTGTGCCGCGAGCGGCTGGACGTCGAGGCGATCACCTGCCGCCACTGGGCCGAGGGCGGCGCCGGCGCCGAGGATCTCGCCCGGGCCGTGGTGCAGCTCGCCGCCGCCGAGCCCGCCCCGATCCGCTACGCCTACGAGACCGAGGCGCCGCTCACCGACAAGATCCGGGCGATCGCCACCAAGCTGTACGGCGCCGCCGACATCCAGATCGAGACCAAGGCCGCGGGCAAGCTCGCCACCTTCGAGAAGGACGGCTACGGCCACCTGCCGATCTGCATGGCCAAGACCCAGTACTCGTTCTCCACCGACCCGAGCCTGATGGGCGCCCCCGAGGGCCACATCGTCGGCGTGCGCGACGTCCGCCTCTCGGCGGGCGCGGGCTTCGTGGTGGCGATCTGCGGGGAGATCATGACCATGCCGGGCCTGCCCCGGGTCCCGGCCGCCGACACGATCCGCCTGGATGCCGACGGGCAAATCGACGGGTTGTTTTGAGCCGGAGCGCTCGGGCCGCCTTTCTGCGGGCTACGATGTTCACACATCGGTTCGTGTAGGCGCGACGCGCCCCCTCTCCCGCACGGGAGAGGGGACCCGAGCCTCATTCGGCGAGGTGTGAATCCGGTAGCCCCTTCCAGGCAGAAGGACTGGGTTACCGCTTCAAATCACACTTTTTCAGCTGAGCTGGCTCGGTTTACTGAGAAGGCCCTCACGAGGTCTCGCGACGAGCAGAAACATCAGTCGAGATCAGCGCCTTGAGCGAGGTCGCGCGTGGGGGGAAACTCCACCGCCACGTCTTCGAAGCCTGCCGGTTGGCCCAGGGTTTGGGTGATGAAGTTTGGTCCCTCGGCCGCAGCCTTCTCGGCGTGGTCGGTATCGTGTTCGGGTTCTCCGCTGGACCGAGTGGCGATCGTCATGGGCGGCCTCCCCAACCTCGGCGCAGCTTCGTAGCAACGCCTACGAACTTCACCTTCAAGTCTCACCGAGACCGGGCAGGGTTCCACCCTGCACCCGCAAAAGGTCCCGGACCTTTTGAATCCGGATCCTTCGAGCCTCACCCCGCTCCGAACAACGCCTTCGCCAGCCGCGAATGGTCCTCCCGCAGGCGGACCGCATCGACACCGAACGGCTGGCCGTCGATCACCCGCCATTGACCCGCCACCATCACCCGGTCGGCCCGGGTCGCGCCGCACAGGACCAGGGCGGCCAGCGGATCGTGGGCGCCGGAGAAGCGCAGCTCGTCCAGGGTGAACAGGGCGAGGTCGGCCTCGCGGCCCGGCTCGATCCGGCCGATATCGGAGCGGCCCAGGCAGGCGGCCGAGCCCTCGGTGGCCCAGCGGAGCGCATCGAGATGGGTCACGGTCTCGGCTCCGTAGGTGAGCCGGTTCAGCATCAGCGCGTGGCGCACCCCCTCCATCAGGTTCGAGCTGTCGTTCGAGGCCGACCCGTCGACGCCGAGGCCGACGGGCGAGCCCGCCGCCTCCAGCTCGCAGGTGCGGCAATGGCCGGACGCCAGGGTCATGTTCGAGGTCGGGCAATGGCAGACGCCGACCCCGGCCTTGCCGAGCCGGGCGACCTCGGCATCGTTGAAATGGATGCCGTGGGCGAGCCAGACCCGCTCGCTCATCCAGCCGACCTCCTCGAGGTAATCCACCGGACGGCAGCCGAACATCGACAGGCAGAACTCGTCCTCGTCCAGCGTCTCGCCGAGATGGGTGTGCAGGCGGCAGCCGTGCCGGGCGGCGAGGTCCGCGCTCTCGCGCATCAGCCGCTTCGTCACCGCGAAGGGCGAGCAGGGCGCCAGCCCGACCTGCACCATCGCCCCGGGGGCCGAGTCGTGGAACAGGTTCAGCACCCGCTCACAATCGGCCAGGATCGTGTCGTCGTCCTGCGTCAGCGTCTCGGGGGGCAGGCCGCCCTCGCGATCGGACAGGCTCATCGAGCCGCGGGTGATGGCGGCGCGGATCCCGAGGCCGCGCGCCTCCTCGACCTGGATGTCGACCGACTGCTCCAGCCCCTTCGGGAACAGGTAATGGTGGTCGCCCGCCGTGGTGCAGCCCGATAGCAGCAGCTCGGTATAGGCCACCCGGGTGGCGAGCCGGAACGCCTCCGGGGTGATCCGGCCCCAGACCGTGTAGAGCGCCTTCAGCCAGGGAAACAGCGGCTTGTTGATCGCGATCGGGTGCGCCCGCGTCAGGGTCTGGAACGCGTGGTGATGGGTGTTGATGAGGCCCGGGATGACCACGTGGCGCGAGGCGTCGAAGGTCTCGTCCACCGGGGCGGTCGGCTGGGCTCCGACGGCGACGCGCTCGACGATCCGGCTGCCCGCAACCACGATGCCGCCCCCGGCCCCCTCCGCCAGGATGGCCAGCGGATCGCGGATCCAGACCCGGCGGGCCCGTGCGTCGGCGTCGCTCATGCTGTTCCCCTCGGGTCCCGGTATCGGCCCGGTCCGGTATCGGACCCGGAGCGGCGGCCGGCAAGCCCCGGATCGGTCCGGCATGGCTGTCTCGCGCGCGGGCGTCCTCGGGCTTGACGCTCCCGGGCGGCGCTGAGACATGTCAGCGGGACTGACCTTCTTGCCATCCGGACGGTCCCCACGTGACGGCCTGCCCCCCGTGACCTCATCGGCACAGCGCGACGGCCTCGGCGTCTCCGGGCTCTCTGCCGCGCCCGGTCCCGCCACGCCAAGTCCTGTCACGGCGAGTCCTGTCACGCCGAGCCCCGTACCCCGCCGGGCCGACGGCGTCGCGGCGGCTCCGGCGCATGGCCTCGGCAGCGACGACCTGATCGAGCTCCTGTTCTTCGCCTACCGGGATTTCGTCGGCGATCCCGACCGGATCCTGGCCGCCTACGGCTTCGGCCGGGCGCATCACCGGGTGCTGCATTTCGTCGACCGCTATCCGGGTCTGACCATCGCGGAATTGCTCGACATCCTGCGGATCACCAAGCAGAGCCTCAACCGGGTGCTGAAGGACCTGATCGGCCAGGGCTACGTCGCGCAGAAGACCGGCCCGAGCGACCGGCGCCAGCGCCTGCTGTATTGCACGCCGTCCGGTGCGGAGCTGGCCGCGGACCTCACCCGGGTCCAGGCCCGGCGCCTCGCCCGGGCGCTCGCCGCCCCGGACGCGCTCGGCTCCCCGGAGGATTTCCTGATGGCGATGATCGAGCCGGAGGATCGCGCGGCGGTGCGGCGCCTGATGGCCCGGCGCGGATCCAGCGCGGGTGGCGACGCGTGACGGCCGCCCCCCGGGCCGACCTGCCCGACACGGCGCCGCACGTCCTCGTGGTCGACGACGACCGGCGCCTGCGCGAATTGCTCGCCCGCTACCTGACCGACCAGGGGTTTCGCGTCACCGTGGCGGCCAGCGCCGCCGAGGCCCGGGCCCGGGCCCAGAGCGTCGTGTTCGACGCGATGGTGCTCGACGTGATGATGCCCGGCGAGAACGGCTTCGACTACGCCCGCAGCGTCCGCGAGACCTCCCGGGTGCCGATCCTGATGCTCACCGCCCGCTCCAACCCGAACGACAGGGTGATGGGCCTGGAGATCGGCGCCGACGATTACCTGCCCAAGCCGTTCGAGCCCCGGGAGCTGACCCTGCGGCTCAACAACATCATCAAGCGCAGCGTCGGCCCGCGCGAGGCGGCGGCCGAGGCCGTGACCTTCGGGCCGTTCGCGTTCCGCATCGACCGGGGCGAATTGCGCCGGGACGACGCGCTGATCCGCATCACCGAGCGGGAGCGCGAGATCCTGACCATCCTGGCCGCGGCCGGCGGCGCCAATGTCGAGCGGGAGCAGCTCGCCGGCCCCGGGGGCGCCGCCGCGGAGCGCACGGTCGACGTGCAGATCAACCGCCTGCGCCGCAAGACCGAGGTCGACCCCGCCAACCCGGTCTTCCTGCAGACGGTGCGGGGCGTCGGCTACCGGCTCGCGGTGGATTGAGGCCGGCTCGTCAGACGAGACGCGGCTCGCCGGGCTTCAGCTTCAGCCCCTTGGAGACCCGGGTGGAGAGGCTGCCCACGACAGCGACCACCATGGGCCCCTCGGCCAGGGCGCGGACCGCCTCGATCGCCGCCTCGGCATTGGGCTTCATGACCGCGTAGACCGCGGGGGCGGGTTTGGGACCCGACCGGCCGCGACGGCCGGATCGCTCCGGGGTCATGGACACCAGGTAGGTCGTGTAGCGGCTCCGTGCGCGTCCAGGCATGTCTCAGCATGTGGCATGTCGGCTAATTATCGCCAAAGCCCGACGCCGCGGCGGAACCGGGGCGGAGGCGATGACGGACGGCACAGGGCGAATCCCGTGCCGCACGAGACCGCCCGATCCCGCCATACCGCATCCGGCGCCATGCGCGACGGATTTCGTGCGGATGCGCAGCGGCTTTGTGCCGGACAGACGCGCGCCGGTGCGGTCAGGCCAGGCTGAGGTCGAAGCCGGGCAGCGGCAGGCCGGACAGATGCGCGGTCCAGACCTGCCCGGGCGCGACCGGCAGGGCGTCGGTCAGCGTCCCGGTCGAGACGATCTCGCCGGCCGCGAGGGGTGGGCTACCAAAATCCTTAGCCAGCACAGCGACGAGATGCCGGAGCGCCGCCAGGGGGCCGCCCCCGAGCACGTTGCCGGCGCTGCCCCGGTCGGCGACCACACCGTCGCGCAGAAGTTCGACGGAAAAGCCCGCCAGCCCGTCGATCCAGCTGCGCGCCGCGTCCGGGTCGATCCGGACGCGCTCGCCGAGCACCAAAAGGCCGTGCAGACCGAAGGCCGCCACCGTGTCGGGGGCGGCGAAACGCCAGCCGGGGAACAGCGATTGCACGATCTCGAAGCCCTGGGCGACCCAGGCGAGGCAACCGGTCAGCGCCGCGTCGTCCATGCCGGGCTCCGGCACCCGGGCCAAGCCGAACACGATCTCCGGCTCGATCCGCGGCTCGACCAGGGCGGCGAGCGGGACCGGGCCGGTCAGGGCGGCGTGGTCGTGCAGGGTCGTGTCGTAGACATGTCCCCAGATCGGCGCGTGGACGCCGTAGGTTTCCCAGAGGGTCGTGTTGGTGAAGCCGATCTTGCGGCCCACCGGCTTTTCGCCCCGCGCCGCCCGCAGGCGCCGGACCTCCTCGGCCACCCGGTAGGCAGTCGCGAGGTCGAGGCCGGAATCCCAGCCGGTCAGGGGCGCGATCTGCCGGCGATGCTCGTGCGCCGCCAGGATCGTGCGGGCATGGGTGGCGGCGGGGACGGGATCGCTCATCCCCGCTCTGTAGCATGGCCGCCGGGGCCGGTGCTCTACCAGACCAGCCGCTCGATCACCGCGTCCGGATGCACCGCCTGGCGGCCGAGCCACTCGGCGACGTCGCCGAGGCGATGGTGCTCGGCCGAGACGCCGAGCTCCTCGGCATGGATGCCGCGGGCCACCAGCAGGCTGGCGATGCCGAAGCCGCGGGCGCCGGCGATGTCGGTGCGGATCGCGTCGCCGATCGCCATCACCCGGGCCGGATCCACCGGCGCGCCCGTGAGCTCGGCCCCCTTGGCCAGCGCCGCCTCGTAGACCGGGCGGTGCGGCTTGCCGGCATAGATCACGGCGCCGCCGAGCTCGGCATAGGCCGCCGCGAGCAGGCCCGCGCAGGGGATCAGCCGGTTGCCGCTCTCGACCACGAGGTCGGGATTGGCACAGATCATCGTCAGCCCCCGGGCCGCCAGCCGCATGAGCTCGTCGCGGTAATCGTCGGCGGTCTCGCTGCGGTCGTCGAACAGGCCGGTGCAGACCACGAGGTCGGCCTCCTCCTCCGGGACGAGGCTGAGATCGAGGCCCTGGAAGATCCCGAGGTCGCGCTCCGGCCCGAGATGCCGGATCCGCGCCCCCGGGCGGCCGGCGATCAGCTCGCGGGTGAGGTCCCCCGAGGTCAGGATCGCGTCGTAGGCCTCGCGCGGCACGCCGAACCGGTCGAGGATGCGGCCCACCCCGTCCCCGGGCCGGGGCGCGTTCGAGACCAGGACCACCCGGCGCGGCCGCGCGCCCGGCAGGCCGCGGAACCGGATCAGCGCCTCGCCGGCCGGGACATGGGCCTTCTGGCCGTCATGCAGCACGCCCCAGACGTCGCAGAGGAGCAGGTCATAGCGCTCCGCCACCTGCGCGAGGCCGTCGAGGGTCGGGATCGGTGCGGTCATGGATGGGTCCGGTCACGGTTTTAAAAGGTCTAGGACCTTTTGCGGGTGCAGGGCCGCGCCCTGCAAGTCTCCGGACGCGCGCGCGTTTACTGCGGCCCGAGCCGATGCGCGGCGAAGAAGTCGAGCATCGCCCGCGAGGCGTCGGGGCCGTCGGAATCGGTGTAGCTGCCTTCTGGGCGGCCACCGGACCAGGCATGGCCGGCGCCGCGCACCCGCCAATCCTCGACCATGACCCGACCGGTCTCGTCCTGGTAGCGGGTGCGGGTGAACGGGTGGCCGCGGCCCTCGAAGGTCTCGGACCGGGCCGTCAGGCCGGCGACGTTGGCCTGGGCCAGCACCTGATCGGCGTTGCGCACGCTCACGGTGCCGTCATCCTCGCCGTGGAACACGATGGTGGGGATGCGCTGGCCGACAGGCGCTGCGCCGAAGGACGGCGCGGTGCCCAGGCCCGGCGCGCCGACCTGCATGGCCATCAAGGCCGAGCCGAGATCGCGGGCGCAGCCGGCCGCGAGACCCGAATGCACGCCCACCGCGGCGTAGAGATCCGGATAGGCCCGGGCGATGTTCAGGGCGGCCGCGCCGCCCGCCGACATGCCGGCGATATAGACCCGGGTCGGGTCGATCGGGTGAGCCGCCATTACGGCCCGGGTGATGCCTGCGATGATCGCGGCCTCGCCGGATTCCCGGCGCTGGTCGCGCGGCTCGTACCAGTTCCAGCAGCGCTGGACATGGGCCTGCCGGCTCTGGGCCGGGTAGGCGACGAAGAAGCCCGCGCGCTCGGCCAAAGCGTTCATGCCGGTGCCGGCGGCGAAATCGTCCGGGTTCTGCGTGCAGCCGTGCAGCATCACCACCAGCGGCGCCGGCTCGGCCGGCTGGCCCGGAATGAACAGCTTGTAGTCGCGACTGCCGGCCGGCTCGACGTGGCTGAGGGCGACGAAGCGGCTCTCGGCCGGCGTCCGGGGGGCCGGCGGCCGCGCGGGGATGCGCCGCGCATGGCCGAGCCCCTTCAGCACCGGCGCCAGGCCGCGCACGACCTTGCCGACCGCCTTGCGGACCCGCACCGCCGGCTCGGCGATCACCGTGCGGGCGGGCTCGGCGCGCGGCATCTTCTGCCGGACCTCGCGCTGGGCCTCTTGGGGCGCTTCCGCGCGGCGGGTCGCGGCCTGGGGGGCTGGCGCGTCGGGCGGCGGCGGCGCGGCCGCGTAGCCCCCGAGGCTGCGCTGGATCAGGGCGGTCGCCTCGTCCAGACGACCGAGGCT
The DNA here is from genome assembly GCF_900113845.1 of Methylobacterium brachiatum. Classification (NCBI taxonomy): domain Bacteria; kingdom Pseudomonadati; phylum Pseudomonadota; class Alphaproteobacteria; order Hyphomicrobiales; family Methylobacteriaceae; genus Methylobacterium; species Methylobacterium brachiatum. Next base: position 59,516 of record NZ_FOQW01000012.1, read on the forward strand.
CGTGAGGCGGGTGACCTCGATCATGTCGGCGAAGGGCGAGCGGACATTCCTGTCGCGGACGCCGTCCTGCATATCCTTCAGCTTGCTGAAGGGATCCATGATGGGTGCACGCTTGGTCACATCAGCGTCCGTGTCGCGGCCGGGGGTTGGCGCGAAGCTCGCCATATGGTGCGACGCAATAGAGGCCGATGTGCGATGCGGCAAGGCCGGTCAGGCCGGGTCGTCGGCGCCGATATAGTCGGCCCAGATCGGCGCCGAGCCGAGGCTCGCGCGGAAGCTGTCGTGCCTCGCCCGCTCCTCATCCGTAAGGCGACTCCGATACGGGCGGGGGGCCGCCGGAACCGCCTGGACGACGGCCTGGACCTGCGGTCCGGCCTGGGCATCCAGGAGGCCGAGGCTGGTCTGCTTGCCGCCGAGCAGCTCGACATAGACCTCGGCCAGGATCTGGGCGTCGAGCAGCGCCCCGTGCTTGGTCCGCCGGCTGGTGTCGATGCCGTAGCGATTGCACAGGGCGTCGAGGTTGTTGGCCGCGCCCGGATGCTTGCGGCGGGCCATCGGCAGGGTGTCGACCACGTCGTCCAGCTGGATCGGCGGCGGCGCGTTCGCTCCGAGCCGGGCATATTCCATGTTGAGGAAGCCGACGTCGAAGGGGGCGTTGTGGATGACAAGGCGGCCGTCCGCCAGGAAGGCCTGCAGCTCGCCGACGATCTCGGCGAAGACCGGCTTGTCGGACAGGAAGGCGTCCGACAGCCCGTGGACGTTGAACGCGCCCTCCGAGACCGCCCGCTGCGGGTTGCAGTAGCGGTGGAAGGTGCGGCCGGTGGGGATGTGGTTGAGCAGCTCGACCGCGCCGATCTCGATCAGCCGGTCGCCGTTCCGCGCCTCCGTGCCGGTGGTCTCGGTGTCGAGGACGATCTCGCGCAGCATGTTTTTGCGACTCAGAGGGTCAGGATCACTTGCCCGATCGGGGACGGGGCTCCGGGGCGGGTGAGCGTCTTCGGAAGACACTGTCTCCTGAAAGGTTGAGACTTCCCTAGAGCTATCGTCCCGAAAGGGAGCTGCCGGCTTTCGGGAAAAAGACGATGCAAAGCAAAAAGCTAGCGCATCGTGCCGGTTCGGATATCCGGCACGATGCGCTGAGCGCCGGCTGACCGGCGCCCGTTCCTCACGCCGCCAGGGCCAGGCGACCCTCGTCCTCGTCGGCCGCGGCCGCCATGAACTGGGCCCGGGCGAGCTCGGCGAAGCGGCCGTTCTGGGCGACCAGCGCGTCGAACGTGCCGGCCTCGACGATCCGGCCCTCGTGGAAGACCAGGATGCGGTCGGCGTTGCGGATCGTGGCGAGCCGGTGGGCGATCACGAAGGTGGTGCGTCCCTCCATGACGGCTTCCAGGGCGCCCTGGAGCTTGCGCTCGGTGGCCGCGTCCAGGGCCGAGGTCGCCTCGTCGAGGATCAGGATCGGCGGGTTCTTCAGCAGCGCCCGGGCGATCGAGAGCCGCTGGCGCTCGCCGCCGGAGAGCGACCGGCCGCGCTCGCCGATCACCGTGTCGAGCCCGTCGGGCTGGCGCGCCATGAACGCACCGGCCTGGGCCCGCTCCAGAGCGTCGAGCATCTCGGCATCGGTGGCGTCGGGGCGGCCGACCTGCAGGTTCTCGCGGATCGAGCGAGCGAACAGCATCGGCTCCTGGAACACCACGCCGATGTTGTGGCGCAGGGACGAGAGGCCGATGTCGCGCACGTCGATGTCGTCGATCCGGATCGACCCGGAGGCCGGATCGAAGCTGCGGTGCAGGAGGCCGAGCGTCGTCGACTTGCCCGAGCCGGTGGTGCCGACCAGGGCCACGGTCTCGCCGGGACGGGCCGAGAACGAGACGCCGTCGAGCGCCTGGCGCCGGCCATCGTACGAGAAGGCGACGTCGTCGAAGGTGACCTCGCCCTCGAACCGGGCGACCTGGCGGGCATGCGGGCGGTCGGCCACGGCCGGCACGGTGTCGTAGATCTCGAAGAACTCGGCGATCTTGGGCGCCTGCTGGAACAGTCCGTTAACGAAGCCGACCACATGGTCGAGCCGCGCCACGAAGGCGGTGGCCAGGCTCATGAAGGCCACGACCTCGCCCACCGTGGTGGTGCCAGCCTGATACAGCCAGATGCCGGTGACGAAGATCGCCGTCATGGTGATGGTCGCCGAGGCGCGGGTCGCGACGTTGGCGAGCGCCCACCAGGACAGGACCGGGATCTGCGCGGCGAGCAGGTTCGTGATGATGCCGCGCATCGCGTCCTTCTCGGCCTTGGCGCGGGTGAAGGACTGGATCACCGCGACGTTGCCCAGCGCGTCGGAGGCGTGGGCGGCGAGGCCCGAATTGAACGCCTCGACCTGGCCCTGGAGCGTCTCGGTCCGGCGCATCACGAAGGTGGTGAGCGCCGTGAAGGCGAGCACCAGGACGACCAGGATCGAGCCGAGCTGCCAGTTGATGAACAGGGTCATCGGCAGGAGCACGACCAGCGAGACCAGGGCGACGAGGTGGTCCCGGAAGAAGCCGAGCCACAGCCAGGCCATGCCGTTGGTGCCCTCCAGCATCGCCTTCAGCACCCGGCCCGAATGGTTCGCCGAGTGGAATGCCAGCGGCAGGTCGAGCACGTGCTCGAAATAGCTCGCCATCGAGGACAGGCGGTTGCGGTGGGCCAGCCGGTCGGCGTGGAGCGCGATGAACACGCCCGCCGCGATGGTGAAGAAGCCGAACGCCACCCAGGCGGCCAGCAGGGGCAGCATCGTGCCCATGGCGTTGCCGCCGCGCTGCAGGTGGGTGAGCTGATCGATGATCCGGCCCATGAGCAGCGGCTCGGCAAACGCCGCGATCGCCAGCACGACGTTGGTGGCGGCCAGACCGATGGCCAGCCGCCGCTCCGCCTTCAGGAAACCAAGGACCCGCCCGTACAGACGAACCATCGCCACCGCTCCACCACCCCCGGCGCGGCCCGTGTGTCCGGGTCTCGCGCCAATTCTTAAGGTCCGTGCGGCGGGCGGACACAGCCGCCCTCGCCACCAAACCCCTCACACGACACGGCTTATGCCCGGGCCCGCCTGAACGGGCGATGACGGCCCTCGACAGGGTCGAGACCATCGCCTTTACGGTTCGTTCAGCAAGATTTCCTACCGCTGTGAATAACCCGGCCGCAAGCGACCGCGGGGTCAGCTTTTTTACGTTCCGGACCGGGCGCCGCAGCATGGATCTCGCAACTGCACTCGGCCTCCTCTCAGGCCTCGGCGTCGTGGTCGGGCTGATCGTGCTCGATGGCGGCCATTTCGGCGCCTACGCGTCGGAGCACGCGGTCGTCGTGGTGTTCGGCGGCGCCACCGCGGCCACGATGATCCGCTTCCCCTTCTCGGTGATCGTCCACGGCCTGCCGATGGGCCTGCGCTTCGCCTTCATGATGCGCTCGGTGAAGCCCCAGGAGCTGATCGAGGAGATCACCAAGCTCGCCGACGTGGTCCGCAAGTCCGGCCCGATGGCGCTGGAGAACATGGAAATCTCCGACCCGTTCCTGGCCCAGGGCGCGCGCTACATCGCCGACGGCTACGACCGGGACTTCATCCGGGACACGATGGAGCGGGACCGCGACAACTTCCTGATGCATCTCGACGAGGGCTCGAAGGTCTACCGGGCCTACGGCGACTGCGCCCCCGCCTGGGGCATGATCGGCACGATCCTCGGCATGGTGGCGATGTTCGCCAACATGTCCGACCCCTCGAAGCTCGGCCCCGCCATGGCGACCGCCCTGCTCGCCACCCTGTACGGTGCCGTGATCGCCAACCTGATCACCCTGCCGCTCGCCGACAAGCTGCACGTCAAGCTGGAGGAGGAGGACGTCTCCCGCTCCCTGATCATCGACGGCATCCTGATGATCCGCGACCAGAAGAGCCCGATGCTGGTGCGCGAGATGCTGGTCGCCTACCTGCCGCACAACCATCGCGAAGCGCTGCTGGAACCGGCCGCCTGATATGGCCAGACGGAAGCGCGGCGGCGCGCATGGCGGCCATGGCTGGTTCGTGACCTTCGCCGACCTGATGGCGCTCCTGATGAGCTTCTTCGTGATGGTCGCGGCCTATTCGACGCAGGACCAGAAGAAGATGCAGGTGGTCGCCGGCTCGATGCGCGACGCCTTCGGGGTGAACAAGGAATCGAAGTTCGCCGGCATCCTCGAATCCGAGGGCCTGCCGGCCGCCGACCACGTGAAGTACCTGCGCAGCATCCCGCCCGAGAAGGCCACCGACCGGACGACGCCGCCCCGGCGCGACCAGAGCAGCGAGTTCGGCCTGACCGAGACCGGCGAGCCGGACAATTTCGGCCTCGCGGCGGCCTCCCTGCGGCAGGCGCTGCAGGACATGCCGGACATCGCCGAACTGTCGAAGAACGTCGTGATCGTCCGGACCGACCAGGGTCTCGAACTGTCGATCGTCGACCAGGACGGGCGCGCGATGTTCCCGGACGGCTCGACCCGCCCGAACGAGCGCACGAGGCGCCTCCTGGAGAAGCTCGCCCCGGCCTTGCGGCAGATGCCCAACCGCATCGCCATCACGGGCTTTACCGCCACCGAAAGGCCGGGCCAGCGCCTGCCGGTGTCGCCCTGGGAGCTGTCGGCCGGCCGGGCGATCAGCGTGCGGGAGATCCTGGCCGGGGCGGGCGTGCAGGACGACCGGTTCGCCTCGGTCTCCGGCAAGGCCGACACCGAGCCGATGTTCCCCGACAACCCCTATCTCGCGGCCAACCGCCGGGTGACGGTGACGCTGCTGAAGGAGGCGCCCCCGGTGCCGAACGTGAAGGGGCTGCCGTAGCGCGCCTACTTGGCGGTGAGCAGCGCCCAGTAGACCTTGTATTTCGAGCCCGGCGCGTAGGCGGTGGCGATCCCCATCCGGGTCGCCCGGGGGTCGAGCATCGTGGCGTCGTGCGGCGCGCTCTCGCGCCAGCCGGAGAACGCCTCGGCCAGGGTGTGATAGCCGGCCGACAGGTTGGCGTTGACGTCGGAGAAGCCGAGCCGCCCGACCGCGGCCTTCACGGTCTGCGCCTTGCTCGGCCGGTCGGCGACCGCCATGGCGGCCGCCTCGGCCTCGGCCAGACGCTGCAGCTCGGGATCGACCGTGAGCGGCCCCGCACCGCGGTTGCGGCGATAGGACGAGATCATGTCCCGGGCGGCGTCGGTGTCGACATGGGCGGCCTGGCTGGCCAGCGGCAGGTAGATGCTCGGCAGCGCCGCCGTGGTCGGCGCCTCGGTGGCGCAGGCGCCGAGCAGCGCCAGCGCCGGGATGCAGGCCGCCGCCCAGAAGCCTCGTCTCAGGTTGCGTGCGCCCACGTTCGAAGATCCATGCTCGCGCATCCGGCTCGGACGCCCGGCCCATATAGGGAGCCCCGGGCGATCGCGCGACCGGACCTTCTGACCGTATCGCCCGGCCCGATCAGACGCTTTACGCCATAGAAGGCCTATGCCATCTCATGTCATATGCCGCGTGCGACGCTTCTGATCGATGCCAAGAAGGTCTACGCGGACGGCTCCATTCTTCAGCTCAAGCTTTGGGAACTCAAGCCGCCGAACCGGGTCCGCGGCTCGGCGCACGGCCTCAAATACTCGCTGTTCTACGGGCGCGAGGGCCTGCGGATCCTGGCCTACGACAACGAAGCCGGGAAGGGCGATCACGTCCACCGCGGCGACGTGGAAACTCCGTACCGGTTCACCACCTACGAAAAGCTGCTGGACGACTTTCTGACCGAGGTCGGGACTCTGCGCGGAGGCCAACTATGAGCGACGAGGTGACATACGTCATCGGCGGATCCGTCGAGGACATGCGGGATCGCTTCCTCACGGCCGTGCGGCGTGCCGAGGCCGGCGAGGCGCCGCAGCCTGAGCGGATCGTCACCTTCGAGAACTGGTCCGCCTTCCTCAAGACCTTCTCGCCGGCCCGCATCGCGCTCCTGGAGGCCCTGACCGGAGGCCCTGCCGAATCGATCAATGCGTTGGCCGGATCGCTTCGCCGGAACTACCGGCGCGTGCATGACGACGTCACCGCGCTGGAGCGAGCCGGCCTGCTGACGCGCAGGGGCAGGCAGGTGATGCTCGCCGCCGACGGCGCGCGCGCGCATCTCGATCTGCGGCCGTCTCAGCGCGCGACGCGCTGAGACGCACTCCCCCGTCAACCCCCGGCGCTCCGGAGGCCGCGGTCGCGCTGCGGCTGGGACGGCGGCGCCTCCTGGGGCTCCGGGATCTCCTTCGGCTCCTGAGGCCCGGGGGCGGGCGCGGCCTGGCCGAACCGGCTCGCGATCTCGCCCATGGCGGCCTGCATCGTCTCGAAGCCCTGCACGGTGACGATGCTTGCGCCGGGGCCGAGCGGCGGGATGAAGCCCGCGCCCGACAGGGTGGCGAACACCGCGTAGTTCAGGTCGGTCTGGACCTTCAGGCCGAGGCTGACATCGACGATCCAGACCAGCAGCTCGAATTCCAGGAACGGGTCGCCGATCTTCTTGAACACCACCCGGGGCGCCGGGTCCTTCAGCACGTCGGCATGGGCCTGGGCGCAGCCGACGATCATCTCGGCGGCCCGCACCGGGTCCTGGTTTCGCAGGACGCTGACCGTGATGCTGACCCGGCCCGAACGGTCGCCGCGCACGCGGTTCTTGACCACCCCGGAAATCAGGTTCGAGTTCGGCACGATCACGGCCGAGCGGTCGAAGGTCTGGATCTCGGTGGAGCGCACCGAGATGCGCTTCACGATGCCCTCCGAATCGCCGATCACCACCTGGTCGCCGACCCGGATCGGGCGCTCCCACAGGAGCAGCAGGCCGGAGACGAAGTTGTTGACGATCGACTGCAGGCCGAAACCGATACCGACCGACAGGGCGCCGGCCACGATGGTCAGCTTCTCCAGGCTCAGGCCGAGATACGAGAAGGCGAGCGCCAGGGAGAGCAGGAAGCCGCAATAGCCCGCGATCGTGGTGATCGAGTTGCGCAGGCCGGCATCGAGGTCGGTGGCGGGCAGGTAGGTCTGTTCCAACCAGCGCTGCACCGCCCGGGTGACGAACACGCCGAGCACCAGGATGCCGATGCCGAAGGCGATGCTCGACAGCGAGATCGTCACGTCGCCGACCTTGAAGCCGAAGAAGGCCTGCCGGATCGACGAGACGATGTCGGTGGAATCGAGCCCCCAGGGCGCCAGCACGAGCAGCGCCGCCACCAGCATCAGCACGACCCGGGCGGCCCCGGTCGCCAGGACCGAGATCTGGTTCAGCGAGCGCTTGCGCAGGCCGGTATTGGCCTGGAGCGCGGTGGCGAGCCGGGTCTCGTCGGTGAGCGCGCGGCCGATGAAGGTGTCGACGCTCTGGACCAGCAGGTAGAGCAGCACGAGCACGCCCGCGGCCCAGATCAGCTGGTCGATCAGGAAGGCCGCGAAGGCGACGTAGCCGACGAGCGCGCCGAGCCCGATCAGCGCGACCCCGGCCCAGCCGAGGAGCCGGGCTGGGCCGCCGATGCCCGTGGTGGTCTTGGTCGGCACGTAGGGGCCGAAACAGGCCTCTTCCTCCTGCTCGGTATCGGCGAAGCGGTGGAGGCCGACCGCCAGGATCAGCGCGGTGGCCACGGCGCCGAGGCCGCGGGTCGCGATCGAGATCGGCAGCGCCGCCGAGATGCCGGAATTGAGCGCCTCCACGGATTTCACCACGGTGATCACCGTGGCGATGCCGACGGCCAGGCGCGTGAGCCGGGTGGCGGCCGCGTCGCCGACCGGGGCGGGGCGCCAGGCCGGCTTGTCGGGGCTCAGCAACCCGTCGCACAGGGCCTCGACGAAGGCGATGAAGGCCAGCCCGCCCAGGATCGCGGCGGCCACCGGCAGCAGCCGGGACGGCAGCAGGTTGGTGGCGTCGAGCGCGTAGTAGACCGCGTAGGAACCCGCCACCGCCGGCACCGTGCCGAGCAGGATCACCCGCCAGGCGGCCAGCAGGGTGGCGCGGCGCGACGGCTCGGTGGCGGAGGCGTCCCGGCGGGCGGCCCGGGGCGCGATGTTGCGCCGGCCGAAATACAGCGCGACCGAGATCCCGAAGGCGAGCCCCAGGAACAGCAGGTTGCCCATGCTGCCGTTGCGCGAGAATAGCAGCCCGATATCGGACACGGCGCTCTGCAGCGAGCGGGTATCGCGCGGTATGTCGGCCATGACCTTGGCCCAGAGGCCCGGGCTGACCAGCGGCTGCGAGCGCTGGAACAGGTCGCGGGTGAACGATTCGCGCCGGCGGTTCGACACCCGGTCGATGATCTGGTCGCCCTGCACCAGCAGGGAGCGGGCGAGCCGCTGGGTCTCGTCGATGCGGGTCACCGCCGCCTCGCGCTCCACGCGCTGCTCGGCGATCTCGGGGCTTTCCTGGGTGTCCTTGGGCTTCGGGCCGAGCTGCGCCAGCCGCTCGCGCGCCGCCTCGAGGGGCGCGTCGAGCCGGGTGATCAGCGCGCGGATCTCCTCGGTGACGGTCCCGGCGCTATCGCGGATCGCCGCCAGGTCGGTGGCGGTCAGGTCGGGATGCCCCAGCTGCTTCTCGCGCGCCTCGAGCTCGGCCTTGGCGGCATCGAGCTGGGCCCGGACCGCCTTGAGCTGCTCCGACATCTCGGGTTTCGGCGCCGCGGGCTTGGCGTCGGGCGCCTTCGCGTCGGCCGGCTTGGCGTCCGCGGGCTTGGACTCGGAGGGCTTGGCATCGGCGGGCTTGGTCCCCGGGTGCTGCCCGGCCGGCGCCTCGCCCTGGGCCCAGGATGCGGGCGGCGCGGCGGCCGGGATGCCCAGCATCAGCGCGGCCAGGAGGGCCAGCGCGGCGGGCCGGCGCGGCGCGCCGTTCGGCTTCCGGGGGCGCACGGGCGTGCGGATCATAGGCTACCTCTCGTCGGGCGCGCCGGGCGCGGTCGGAGCCCGGCATCGGCGGACCGGCGGTCGTCGGGAACCGCGCGGGCCTTCTCCAGCGCTCGCCGCCGGGGGGATACCGGCGGGGACGCCGGTTCGGCGTCGGCGAGCGCGTGAATCGAAGCCTGAGGGGCGCGCCTGATCGCAGGGCGATTCGGGCACGGCCCTCGAGGCCGGGCGCTGTGGGCTTCCAATAGGGCGAAACCGTGCCCCTGCCCACCCTCGCGCCGGCCGGCGCGCCCGGCACCCGTTGTGGGTGCGTCCCCGGGACCCTGAGGGACGAGCTTCACAAGGCTGTCACGGTGGGATTAGATGAACACCAGATGGACAGGGCCTTTTCGTCGTCACGCGAAAGGGTTCGGCCGGCGCCGATGCCGGTCCGGCCCGGCCGCGTTCCGGTTGCTACCGCACCGACTGGCGTCACCGCGCGCCGGCCCGCCGCCCTGTTGCTCCTTCCGCCTCTCCCGCCGAGCCGACGTCCCGTCCGCCGGCCCGTCCTGTACCGGCCCGCGGCCGCGTCGGACGGGCCGGTGGGGCGCCGGCGCGTTCCCGCGCGTTATACGCGTCAGAGATAGTCCGAAGAGTCGCGCCGATGATGGATCTCCAAACCCTCGTCCTGAACGCGGATTATCGGCCGCTCTCCTACAATCCGCTCTCGCTCTGGTCGTGGAAGGACGCCTTCACGGCCCTGTTCCTCGACCGCGTCACCCTGGTGGCGAGCTACGACGTCGAGGCCCGCTCGCCCTCGCGGGCGCTGCGGGTGCCGAGCGTGGTAGCCCTGAAGAACTACGTGACGCTGGCCCGCAGCCCGGCCTTCACCCGCTACAACATCTACCTGCGCGACGGTTTCAGCTGCCAGTATTGCGGCCTGCGGCTGCCCTCGGGCGGCCTGACCTTCGATCACGTGGTGCCGCGCTCCCGGGGCGGCCTGTCGAGCTGGGAGAACGTCGTGGCGGCCTGCTCGCCCTGCAACCTGCGCAAGGCCAACCGGACGCCGCAGGAGGCCGACATGCCGCTCGCGACCGAGCCCCGCCGGCCGACCCGCTACGAGCTGCACCACCGGCAGCCCGAATTCGACCACCGCCAGTACCACCACACCTGGCTCGACTACCTGTACTGGGACAGCGAGCTGGAGAGCTAAGGCGGGGCATCCGTATCAGGTCTCGACGCGACGAGGCTCTCGGCCGCAGGTGAGGAGAAGTGCACGATGCCTCTTGCAGTCCTCGAGAGCCAGTCCTGCATGTCGGGGACGGAGTTCCGCGCCTTCCAGGCCGACCGGCCAGATCACGAGCGTTAGGAACTCATCGAAGGGGTTCCAGTCATGATGACGCCTCCCCTGCTGGAGCACAACGTCATTGCGACGAACCTGCAAAACCCCTGAATGCCGCGCCTGGGGCGCACGATGCCAGCCGTTACGCAGCTCAGAGGCCAGGAGTCGAGTTCCCATGGCCGCCAGCCATCCTCGCCGACATGGAGAAGCATGGCAGCTACAAGCCGGAGCCCAACGTCGCCGTGGTTGATAACGATGCCGTCATCAGCAAAGCACGCTTCACAGATGACGCCTTCCTGCTCACCGGAATCGTCTCGAAGACGGATGAGGATCTGACCCCGATCCGCAGTGAGCGCTGGATCGACGTCAAGGTCCGGCTGTATCGCGCGCCCCCCCTGCCAAGCCATCATCGTGGCGGAACAGGACCGTGTTTCCGTCCTGGTTTATGTCCGAGACGCCCGGGACGGATGGGTGATCCAGACCCTGACGGAGCTAGACGACTGGCTTGAAATCCCGTCGGCCGGCCTCTCCTGCCGTGTCGGCGATCTCTACAGGGACATGCGCTGGCAACCGCGTCCGACCCGGACCCCGCAATCCTGATCGACATCGGGAACTGGGCGAGACGGCCTTCTCCCCAAGACGGTGCGACGAGCGCGCATCGATAGACTCCCGCGGAGGGGCGGCATCAGAACTTGATGGCGGCGCCGGCCCGGACGGTGTTCAAGTTGACCTTGTGGCCGTCGAAGCTGTCGAACAGCACGTATTGATACTCGGCGCGCAGGAGAATGTTCGGCGTGATCGCGTATTCGATGCCGGCCCCCAGCGCGACGCCCGCGACGACCTTCGTCCGCGACCGCTGCTCGTAATACGCGGTGTTGAACCGATTGACGTAGGTGGGCGTCCCGGCCAGGGTGGCGTTGTACGCGCTGACGTCGAATCCGGAATCGGAGTAGCTGAGCGAGTCCGCGACGCGGGCGCGGCCGATCGCGACGCCGCCCGTGACATACGGCATGAGGCTGTCGATGGCGTAGCCGAGGCGGGCCCGCAGCGTCCCGTAATCGTTGATCCGTGTGGCCGACGTCCCGTTCAGCGCAAGCGTCTCCTGCAGGCCCAGCGAATTGGTCTTCGTGCGACTGATGCTGTCGCCGGAATAGCCCAGGCGGCCGAAATTCGTGTAGTCGCCCTCGATGCCGAAGACGAAGCTGCCGTATTGGACGTTGTAGCCGGTATAACCACCGAAGCTTGCGGAGCCGACTCGCTTCGAGGGCGGGCTCAGCAGGCCCGAGGCACCGAAGTCCGTCTCGGCGGTCGAATCGTGCGAGCGACCATAGACCATCGGCGAGAGCGCGTTCTTGAAGCCGAGCGCCGCCGAGGTGTAGCCGCCATGGCCGCCGACATAGACGCCGCTCCAGTCGATCACCGGGACCGCAGCGGGAATCGGGTCGTACTCGGCTCCGCGCAGGTAATCGTAATCGAGGTCGGCGGCCCGGGCGATGTTGACACCGCTAAGACCGAGGACCGCCAGCAGCGGAAAGGTGACGGTACGCATCGGGATCGTCCTGGAACTGAAGCGACGTACGGCGGATCGAACCTCGACATAGGGATAATCGGGTAACCTTAACCATCCGTTGCCTGATATGGGTCTTCGGGTCTCAATTCTGCTGCAGAGGCATTGTCGGCGGTCCGTCGGTCTACATCGCGCGACGTCGGACACGTTCCCGGAGGCATCCCGGGCTTGCTCGGTGCCTCCCGCAGACGGGGGACGGCGCGTAAGGGTGTTCGCGCCCGTGTCATCCCATGTGGATCGGCGCGTCGTGGCGCTCGCCGGATCCGGTCCGGCAGTTGAGTTCGCTGCTGTTTGCCAGTAAGTGGCCAACACCGGCAAATTGCGCGCATCCTGCAAAGCGAAGAGCGTACCTCCTGACGCTGATTTCGCGCACGTCTGGGCGAAAAATAATCGCACGACCTTAAGGAATTAAAGGCATGGCTCTCCATATATTGACGGGCGGTGCCGGATTTATTGCAACAAATTTAATCCATCGTCTCATATCACTAGGTCATACAGTTTTAGCGTTGGATGACCTTTCGCGCGGGCGGCCGGATTTCTGGGCGCCGTTCCAGGACCGGCCGTGCTTTCGCTCAACGATCGTCGATTGTGCCGATCTTCAGGCCTTCCGGGCTGCACTGCACGACACCGTCGGCGACGGCGCTGCCGCCATCTGGCATCTGGCCGCCAATTCCGACATCCCAGCCGGCATCGCGGATCCGCGCATCGATCTCCAGCAGACGTTCCTGACCACGTTCAACACGCTGGTCCTGATGCGCGAGTTCGCGATCCCCACGCTCCATTTCGCATCGAGTTCGGCGATCTACGGGGATCGCGGTGAGACCGTGATACACGAGGATATCGGGCCGTTGGAGCCGATCTCGAATTACGGCGCCATGAAGCTGGCCTCCGAGGCGCAGATCCGCGCCGCCGTGGAGGCGTTCCTGCCCCAAGCCAACATCTTCCGGTTCCCGAACGTCGTGGGCGTACCGGCGACGCACGGCGTGCTCATCGATTTCGTCAACAAGCTCAAAGCCAATCCGCGCACCCTCGACGTGCTCGGCGACGGCACGCAGAGGAAGGCGTATCTGCACGTCGAGGAACTCGTCGACGCGATGCTGTTCATCGCCGGGCACGCGCGGGGCCGCTACAACGTCTTCAACATCGGCCCACCCGATGAGGGGGTCACGGTGCGCGCGATCGCCGAGGCGGTGCGCGACCGCGTCTCGCCGGACGCCGAGATCCGCTACGGGACGGGCGGACGGGGCTGGGTGGGCGATGTGCCGCGCTTCCGGTACGCGACGGAGCGGCTCGCCGAACTCGGCTGGCGTCCGCAGCGCGACTCGATCGGGGCGGTGCGACGGGCGATCGACCAGATCGTCGCGCAAGAACTCGGCGACGTCTGAGGCGCACGCGATGCAGGCCGTCATTCTCGCTGGAGGCAAGGGCACGCGCCTCGCCGAACGGCTCCAGGGCCGGCCGAAGCCCCTTGTCGACGTCGCAGGTGTCCCCCTCCTGGAGCGCCAGATCGTTACCCTGCGGACTTACGGGGTCGATGACGTCGTCATCCTCGTCAACCACGCGGCCGACCAGATCGAAGCGTTCTGCAGGGAGCGGAAGAATTTCGGCCTCGCCCGGCTGACTCTGATCGACGACGGCGTACCTCGGGGCACCGCCGGCGCAGTGCTCGCCTGCCTCGATCGGCTCGCGGACCGGTTCCTCGTCGTCTACGGGGACACGCTCTTCAACATCGACATCGATCGGTTCCTGACTGCGCACGCGGAGGCGGGTGCCGACGCGACGCTGTTCCTTCACCCCAACGACCACCCCTCCGACTCGGATCTCGTCGCGGTGCAGGATGGCCGCGTCACCGCCTTCCTGCCCAAACCGCACCCACCCGGTGCGCTACGGCCGAACCTCGTTAACGCGGCGTTCTACGTCATCGAGAGGCGGCTTCTGGACGGCTGGCGGAGCTTCCCGACGCCGGCGGATTTCGGGCAAGATCTCTTTCCCGCCCTGCTGGAGCGGGGGGCGTTCCTCCAAGGCTTCAACAGCTTCGAATACATCAAGGACCTCGGGACGCCGAAGCGGCTCGACACGGTGTATGCCCATCTCAGGAGCGGCGTGGTGGCGCGCGCGAGCCTCCGCACGCCGCAGGCCTGCGTCTTCGTCGATCGAGACGGCACCCTCAACGCGTTGCGGGATTACGTGCGCCGGCCGGAGGATCTCGTCCTGCTGCCTGGGGCGGTGGAGGCTGTGCGGCGCTTCAACGAGGCCGAGCAACGGATCGCCGTGGTGACGAACCAACCCGTGATCGCGCGCGGGGAGTGCTCGCCGGAGGGCCTGCGCGCGATCCACGCCAAGCTCGACATGGCGCTGGGCGAAGCCGGCGCCTTCATCGACCGCCTCTATGTCTGCCCCCATCATCCGGATGCGGGATTTCCGGGTGAGGTTCGTGCCCTGAAGGTCGCCTGTGCGTGTCGCAAGCCGCAGCCTGGGCTGATCCTTCAGGCCGCCCGGGATCTGAATGCCGATCTCGCGCGCTCATGGATGATCGGCGACAGCACGAGCGATCTCGGCGCGGCCCGCAACGCCGGCGTCCGCTCGATCCTCGTGTTGACCGGTGAGGGCGGGCGCGACGGCAAGTACCGGGTCCGCCCGGACTTCACCGTGCCTGACATCGCCGCCGCGGCCACGTTTATCCTCGACATCCATCCGAGGCTCGTCGCGGAGACGGCTGCCCTCGTGGACGGGGCGCGACCGGGAGACATCATCTGCATCGGCGGTCCAGCCCGCTCGGGCAAGTCGACGGTGGCGGCGGTTCTGGCGCATGAGCTTCGCCGTGCCGGCCACGACGCCCGCGTACTGCCGCTCGATTCCTGGATCAGACCGGAGGCGGAACGGACGGAGGCCGTGCTCGGCCGTTTCGACGTCGCCGCGGCAACCGCCGCCCTGGAGCCCTGGCTCGAGGGCGGCGCGACCGAGATCGACCTGCCCTATTACGACAGGCGACGGCGCCTGCGCTGCCCCGGAGAGTCGGTCGGCCTGCGGGCGGACACGGTGGTGATTCTCGAAGGCGTCCCGGCCCTGATGCTCCCCCTCGAAACGGACCGTCGCGTGCTGACGATCCATCTCGGAACCGGAGAGGCCGGCCGCCAAGCCCGCGTGATCGCCGACCTGATGGACCGCGGGCTCGCCGACCGCGACGAAGCTGCCGCCGTCTATGCCGCGCGCCAGCGCGACGAGATCCCGCTTGTCGAGCGGGCGGGCCGCGGCGCCGGCCTGCGGCTCATCCTCGACCCCTGCTTCTCCTGACTCCGCGACCGCACCGTCATGATCATCAGCCGAACACCCCTGCGTATGAGTTTCGTCGGTGGCGGCAGCGACATGCCGGACTTCTACCGTCGACACGGGGGTGCGGTCCTGAGCACCGCGATCGACAAGTACGTGTACGTCAACATCAACCGCAAGTTCGACGGCGGCATCCGCCTCGCCTACTCGAAGACAGAGGAGGTCGAGTCGGTCGATGAGATCGAGCACCGGCTCGTGCGCGCGACCTTCGAGTGCCTCAACCTCACCGGCGGGGTCGAGATCACGACGATCGCCGACATCCCGTCGCGGGGAACCGGCCTCGGCTCCTCAAGCACTTTCACCGTCGGACTTCTGAACGCGGTCAGCGCCTATCTAGGCCGGCACATCTCTGCCGACGACCTGGGGCGCCTGAGCTCGGAGATCGAGATCGAGCGCTGCGGCGCGCCGATCGGCAAGCAGGACCAGTATGCGGCCGCCTATGGCGGCTTGAACCTCATCGAGTTTAAGGCCGACGACAGCGTGCTCGTGTCGCCAATCATCATGCCGGCGGCCCAGCGCCAAGCCCTCGAGCGGCGCATCATCGTATTCTACACCGGCATCACCCGCAGTGCATCGGGCATCCTCAAGGAGCAAGCGCAGGCCGTGGTGAGCGACCAGGCCAAGCGCGGGGCGCTGATCCGCATGGTCGAGCTCGCCTATCAGCTGCGGGACGAGTTGCAGCGCGGCAGCCTCGACGCCTTCGGGGAGATCCTGGACGACAACTGGAACCTGAAGAGGACGCTGAGCAGCGGTGTCAGCTCGGCGGAGATCGACGCGTGGTACGTGCTGGGGAAGCAGGCCGGCGCCCTGGGCGGGAAGATCCTGGGAGCAGGCGCCGGGGGCTTCCTGATGTTCTACGCGCCCGAGGATCGGCATCCCGCGATCGCCGAAGCTCTGAGCCACCTGCGGCAGGTCTGGTTCCGCTTCGAACAGCTAGGCAGTCGGATCATTTTCTACAATCCTAATACAAATAATCATGAATAATGCTGGTTTATAATTTGTAAATCTGACTTCCCTTTCATTTAATCGACTAAACTCCACTCGTATTTGGAGCGAAATATCACTGTTTATTCGATAACAATTTCTCGCACCCCAAATCGAATCGGTTGATTTGCGATCCATCAACCGTCTAATGTCCGTCAAGCTGCGTAGCAGGCAGGGATCAGCTGCAACCTCGCGCATGAAAATACACATGCTTGCGAGCACAGAGGAATCAATGCTTTGATGGGCGGCCGAGCGTGTTCGCTCTGAAGTTCAGAGAGGCGCTCCCGTGAACTCTTGCTTCCTAGTAAGATCTCAATGACGTACGCGAATGCTTGGCTAAGCCAGCCCCAGGTCACGGCCGTGGGTTCGTTCGCCTCCGATTACCTCGGACGACTGACCACGATCCTCGGGGCGCTGAACGCCCGGGAGCTCGATCAGGCGATCGAGGTCATCCGCGGTGTCTGGCAGGCAGGAGGGCAGATCATCACGCTCGGCAATGGCGGTAGCGCCATCACGGCGCTCCACTTCGCAACCGACTGGAGCAAGGGCGTGTTCGAGGCCACGCGGCGGCCTTTTCGCGGGCGGAGCCTGATCGACAACATGGGTATCGTGACGGCCTACGCGAACGATGTGTCCTATGCCGACGTGTTCGTCGAGCAACTCCGCAATATCGCCACCCCGCAGGATCTCGTGGTCGCCATCTCCGGCAGCGGCAATTCGGAGAACGTCGTTCGTGCCGTGCGCTACGCCAACGAGATTGGCTGCGAGACGCTCGGCTTGGTGGGATATTCCGGTGGCAAGGTGAAACCACTCGCCAAGCACGTCGTCTGGGCGCAAGTCAACGACATGCAGATCGCTGAAGATGTTCACGCCATCTTCGGACATATCGTCATGCAGGCTCTCTGCCGAACTGAGGGTTAGTCCTAGGAGCGATCATGTTTCTAAACACAGTAGGAAACTGATTTTATATCGCATGACGCCGTTTCGCGCCGAGCTGCCCGATGTGTAGATACATCGGTCGTTCCAGTTTCATATCGCGACGCCCAAGTTAAGGATAAATAGACCTTGAGTGAAATAAATCCCAAGAAGCTTGAGCTTGGCTGCGGAGTCAACCAAACGCCGGGATACTTGCACAACGATATAAACCCTTTCGATGGCGTTGATATCGTAGGAAATCCCTGGGAAATCGACCTTCCGGACCATTCCATGCAAGAGGTTATCGCGCTCGGCTTGATGGAACATCTGACTTACCAGCAGTTCAGCATGACGCTCGACAAGGTACGCAGGTTACTCGAGCCGGGGGGCATCTTCCTATTCGACGTCCCCGACATTCCAGCCTGGTGCCGATACGTCGTCGACCATTTTGAGGGAAAAGAAATCCCGTTTTCGATCGATCATGTTTTCTGCACTCTGTACGGCTGGCAGCGTTGGCCGGGCGATGAGCACAAGTCCGGATGGTATCGGGAAAAACTCGATCAAGCTCTGAACCAAGCTGGGTTTACGGAAATAAAATACGGCCTGCAGCCATTTCAAGAACGCAGCATCGCTCGGCGTCGCATGTCCCGCCCTCAAGATGCGCACCTTTATTGTCAGACGCGAGCATGAAGCTGGCCTGACGTTGAATGTTCTGTTCCTTCCAGGGCACGGTTGGACGAGAATCGGTTGAAGCTTGCCGTATAAGCCGGATTGGATGTGCCAGAGTTCGCCAAGGGGATGATTTTCCTATTTGCGAAGCGATTCCAGGCCTGCGTCGTCCGGGTTCCGCCAGAAGCTGCGATAAGTAAACCGGGTCGGCTTCCCGAGGGCGGCCGTATCTTCCATTTGGGGGGCCGTATCAGGGGATGGCGTTTGATGGATCGCGCGCATCGCCGTTCCTTGCGCGTGAAGGGGCATCAAACAATAGTCCCACCGCGCCCATCCGGGATATGAGGGTATGCCGCCTTCGCATGCGCCCATCGACGTGGGATCGATGCTAGGGTGTGAACCGAACCAAGCCATTGGGGGGTATTTGGTTTTATGATTCCGGGCCGCCGTTTGCAGCGTGGAGGCGGCGATGGCGGACCTGTTCTGGCTCTCGGATGAGCAGTGGGCGGTGATGGCCCCGTTCATGCCCAAGGATCAGCCCGGACCGGAGCGGAAGGACGACCGGCAGATCATCTCCGGCATCCTGCATGTGCTCACCTCGGGCTGCCGCTGGCGTGACTGCCCCGCCGCGTATGGGCCTCGCACGACCGTCTACAACCGCTTCAACCGCTGGTCCGGCGTGGCTTCTGGAAGGCGATGTTGGCGGCCCTGGCCAAGGCCGGCTGGTCGGGCGAGGCGGCCGCCATCGACAGCACCTACGTGCGCGCGCATCGCTCGGCGCACGGCGGGAAAGGGGGGCGCAGGCTCAGGCCATCGGGCCCCTCATCCTGAGCTTGTCGAAGGACGCGCGGCGGCCAGACGACCAAGGTCCATGCGCTCACCGATGTCCTCGGCCGGCCCGGCGTGCTCCTGCTGACGCCCGGCAACGCCAGCGATGTCACCGCCGCTCCGACCGTCCTGGCCGAGGCACCAGGCCGGAGCCGCCGCCTGAGCGCCGACAAAGGCTACGACGCTGATTGGCTGCGCGCTGACCTACGCAGAAGCGGCATCATGCCGATCATCCCGGGCAAGCGCGGCCGCAAGCGGAAGATTCGCCATGACAGGCCCTGCTATCGGGAGCGGTGGCGGATCGTCCTTCGACAGGCTCAGGATGAGGGCGACCTTCAACCGCCTCAAGGACTTCCGCCGCATCGCAACTCGATACGACAAGCTTGCCCGCAACTACGCCTCAGCCGTCGCGCTGGTTGCCGTCGTCGCCTTCTGGTGCTGATCGAGTCTAGACCCTAGGTCGCAGGCTTCGCGGCCAATGCTTCGTTGGCACCCGCGGATGAACAATCTCCACAGCCACCACAGAAAGCCGCGCCCGATCTCTCCGATCGGGCGCGGCTCCAACTCACGGATCTGACGCGCGCTCCCCCGTACCGATGTCCACGTCGGCGGAAAGCGCCCTGCGTGCGATCAGTACTTGCGGACCAGCGGGCCGGGGATCGGCTCCGGCATCAGCGGCGGCAGCGGCGCCGCGACCAGGCCGCCGAGGTAGTAGCGCAGTCCGATCTTCACGTCGTGGGCCTCGATGTCCTTCACCTTGATCGGGCGCAGGGCCTCGGTGCAGCACGGCACGAAGCCGGCGCCGGTCTCGGCCTTGCCGAGGTTCAGGTAGCGATAGGCCACCTCGATCTTCAGGGCGTCGCTCACGTCATAGGCGAGACCGGCATGCAGCGCCCAGGCGAAGCTGCCGCTGGTCTTGCTCTTGTAGAACTTGCTGCCGCTGTTGGTGTTGTACACCGGGTTGCCGTTGTTGTCGTAGACCGGCGCGTAATTGTAGTAGGGCTGGCCGCACTTACAGTCGTAAATCGGGTTGCCGTAATCGTAGGCGTAGGTCGGGCTGGTGAACTGCTGGTTGGTCGAGTAGCCCGAGATGTGGTTGAAGGCGTAGCCGACGCCGCCGCCGATGAACGGGGTGATCCCGTACCAGGTGCCGAGGTCGAAATACGCGTTGGCCAGCACCACCGCGGAATCGAAGTTGCTGGTCGACTTGTTGACCCCATAGGAGCCGAGGCCGTTGTCGAACTCGGGGCCCTTGTAATACTCGCTGCCGCGCAGGCCGGTGGAGTAGCGGTACTCACCGGTCACGTCGCCGCGCAGGAACGGGGTGAACTGGTAGCCGACGCCGACACCCGCGAAACCGCCGCCGCCGATCTCGTTGCCGAACGACCGGTTGGCATCCGCGTAGCCGGTGTAATCGTAGGCCTCGGTGTATCTCGGGCGGGTGTAGACGCTCGCGCCGACATCGCCGCGCAGGTACCAGCCGCCGCCGACCTCGATCGGGGGCGGAGGGGGCGGGGGCGGAGGCGGGGGCAGCAGGTCCGCAGCAGCGGCTAGGCAGGGCGCGCCGACGCTCGCCGCGAGCGTCAGGCTACGCACCAAAGCGTTCAGCTTGGAGCGGGCCATAAGGATTCCTTCACTGGACTCGTGTGCCGGAAGCTTGACATGCCGGCTCTGATGACGAGGCGAAGGATGGATCGAACGTCTTAAATCCGGCTTAACGTTAAATGTTAGCCTTGCCGGGCGCTTACAGCCTGGACAAGCCACAGCTCTGCATAGGATTCGCCAGTCTTGGTCGCAGCACCCGGCACGATCGCGACACCCTTCGCCCACGGGCCGGGCTGAGCCGGTGCTGCCCGAGGACGTGCGCGCCCTGGCGCTGATGCTGCCCGAGACGGTGGCGGGCGCCCATCGCGGCAACCCGGATTTCCGCGTCGGCGGTCGGGTGTTCGCGACCCTGTGGGTCGAGGAGGACCGGGTGGTGCTGCGCCTGGCGCCCGCCGACCAGGCCGAATTGTGCGAGGCCGAGCCGGACCTGTTCACGCCGCTCGACGGCGCCTGGGGCCGGCGCGGCTGGACCAATCTCGACCTCGACCCGTGCGAGGAGGAGACCCTGCGCGCCGCCCTGCTGGCGGCCTGGCGGTTCACCGCGCCGGCGATCCTGCGCGCCGCCTACGCGTGAGCGGTGAGCCCTCAGGGGCTCCGCCCCTGAACCCCGCCGAAGGGCCGCGGGCCCTTCGGGATCCCGGGCCTCAGGCCGCGACCTTGGTGACCGCCTCGACCACCTCGTCGACCACCTCGTTGACGAGGCCGCGGTCGTCGCCCTCGGCCATCACGCGGATCACCGGCTCGGTGCCGGAGGGGCGGATCACCAGGCGGCCGCCATTACCCAGGCGGGCGCGGGCCTGGGCGATCGCGCTGACCACGCTGTCCTGGCTGAGCGGCTCGCCGGCCCGGTAGCGGACGTTCTTGAGGATCTGCGGCAGCGGGTCGAAGCAGTGGCAGACCTCGCTCACCGGCCGGCCCTGGCGCTGCACCACGCTGAGCAGCTGCAGGGCCGCCACCAGGCCGTCGCCCGTGGTGGTGTAGTCCGACATGATGATGTGGCCGGATTGCTCGCCGCCGAGATTGTAGCCGTGCTCGCGCATGTGCTCGAGGACGTAGCGGTCGCCCACTGCGGTGCGGGCCAACGTCAGGCCGAGGCCGCCGAGGAAGCGCTCCAGGCCGAGATTGGACATGATCGTCGCCACCAGCCCCGGCTGGGTGAGCCGCTCGTCCTCCTGCCAGGAGCGCGCGACCACGGCCATCAGCTGGTCGCCGTCGACCACGTGGCCCTTCTCGTCGACGATCAGCACCCGGTCGGCGTCGCCGTCCAGCGCGATGCCGATATCGGCCCGGCGCTCGCGCACCTTGGCGACCAAAGCCGCCGGGGCAGTGGAGCCGACATCCCGGTTGATGTTGAACCCGTCCGGCTCGGTGCCGATGGCGATCACCTCGGCGCCGAGCTCCCACAGGGTTTCGGGGGCGACCCGGTAGGCGGCGCCGTTGGCGCAATCGACCACCACCCGCAGGCCGTCCAGCGTCACGTGCCGGGGCAGGGTGCGCTTGGCGAACTCGATGTAGCGGGCATGCACGCTCTCGATCCGCTTGGCCCGGCCGAGATCGGCGGAGCCCGCCAGCTTCGTGTGCAACTCGGCGTCGATCAGCTCCTCGATCTCATGCTCGATCGTGTCGTTGAGCTTGAACCCGTCCGGGCCGAACAGCTTGATGCCGTTATCCTCGAAGGCGTTGTGCGAGGCCGAGATCATCACCCCGATATCGGCCCGCATCGAGCGGGTCAGCATCGCCACCGCGGGGGTCGGCACCGGGCCGAGCAGCAGCACGTCCATGCCCACCGAGGTGAAGCCCGCCACCAGGGCGGTCTCGATCATGTAGCCGGACAGGCGGGTATCCTTGCCGATCACCACCCGGTGGCGGTGATCGCCGCGCTGGAACACCAGGCCCGCCGCCTGCCCGACCTTGAGGGCGAGTTCCGGGGTGATCACCCCGTTGGCCCGGCCCCGGATGCCGTCGGTTCCGAAATACTTGCGCGCCATCAGGATCTCCGGTGCCGGGCCTCTCGCCCGGCCAACGCGGCGACAGAGTAGCCCGACAGAACTTAGCAGATTGGATTGCCCCGGGTGCTCCCCGACAAAGACGGTCGAAATGCGGCGTGACCCCGGGCGGGGCGCTACAGCACCCGCGGGAGTGCCGCCGCCAGCAGCGTGATCCCGGAGATCGTCAGGAGGCCGAGCACCACCCGGCGGAAGGCCGTCTCGCTCAGGCCGACATAGACCCGGGTGCCCAGCAGGACCGGGATCAGCATGGCGGGCAGCACCACGGCCAGCATCGGCAGCGCCGTGCGGGTGACGAGGCCCGAGCCGAGATAGACGAGCATCGTGACGGCCAGCATCGTCAGGTTGAAGTTCTGGATGATCGTGCGCTGCACGTCGCGCTCGTAGCCGCGCAGCACGCACCACAGGGTCGGCAGCGTGCCGGTGAAGCCGCCGAGCCCGCCGAGCATGCCGCCGCTCATGCCGACGACGGCGTCCGCCAGCCGCCCGCCCGTGGTGATCCGCGGCAGGTCCTTGGCGAGCAGCATGGCCGGGCACCAGACCACCAGCAGGGTGCCAAGCACCACCTTGAACCAGTCGGCATTGAGGTGCGGCAGCAGGAACACGCCCAGCGGGATGCCGGCGAGCCCGCCCAGCACGAACGGGGCGAGGCGGGCCCGGTCGAAGCCCCGCCGGACCGTGACGGCGGCCACGACCTGGCCGGTGAGCGACCCGGCCACCGCCAGGACGGCGGCGAGCTGCGGATCGATCACCCAGGCCCAGAACGACAGGGCCACCAGCCCGAAGGCGAAGCCCGACAGCCCCTGCACGAAGCCGGCGACCGCGGCCCCGAGGGCGACGACGAGATACACGGACAACGCCATCGGGTGCGCGGCTCGAAGAGATTCCCGTCCCGGTCTTCCCGATTCGCCCGCCGGAGCCGAGCCTTCGGCCAAGCTTCCGGAGGATGTTCACGGACAGGCGGGGCGGATTGTCATGCGGGACGGCCCAGGGCGGTCAGTCTGGATCTGCCACGCGCCGTCGCTCCACGGCGATCCATGGTGGTCACACATCGATCGGCGCGGACCGCGACGTGCCCCCCCGTACGGGAGAGGGGACCCGCGCCATATCGGGCGCTGTGACGTCAGATCATCGCGCAACGGGCCCGGCGCGGAAAAACCCAACGAAAAAGGGCGCCTCGCGGCGCCCTTCTCATCATTCCATTCCGGCTCAGGCCTGCGGCTGAGGCTCCAGGCCGCCGTCGCTCTCCTTCGGCCGGCCGCGGCCGGCGGAGGGGACCGAGGAGCCCCGGGCCGGGGTCGGAGGCACGTCGCCGCCGTCGCGGATCGGGGGCTGGCCGCGCAGGAGGTTGCGGATCTCGTCGCCCGAGAGCGTCTCGTATTCGAGCAGCCCCTGGGCCAGGGCTTCCAGGTCGTCCTTGTGCTCGGCTAGGATGCGGCGGGCCTCCTCCAGGCCGGTCTCGACCAGGCGGCGGACCTCGGCGTCGATCTTCTGGGCGGTCGACTCGGAGACCGATTGCTGCCGGCCCATCGACATGCCGAGGAAGACCTCGTCGTTGTTCTCGCCGTAGGCCACGGTGCCGAGCTCGGGTGAGAAGCCCCAGCGGGTCACCATCATCTTGGCCAAGCGAGTCGCCTGCTCGATGTCCGACTGGGCACCCGAGGTCACCTTGTCCCGGCCGAAGGTCATCTCCTCGGCGATGCGGCCGCCCATCATGATCGCCAGCCGCGAGGTCATCTGCTCGAAGCTCATGGAGAGCTTGTCGCGCTCGGGCAGCTGCATGACCATGCCAAGCGCACGGCCGCGCGGGATGATGGTCGCCTTGTGGACCGGGTCGGTGGCCGGGACGTTCAGCGCCACGATGGCGTGGCCGCCCTCGTGATAGGCGGTGAGCCGCTTCTCGTCCTCGGTCATGACCAGGGTGCGCCGCTCGGCGCCCATCATGACCTTGTCCTTGGCGTCCTCGAACTCGTGCATCGTGACGATGCGCTTGCCGCGACGGGCCGCCAGCAGGGCCGACTCGTTGACGAGGTTCATCAGGTCGGCGCCCGAGAAGCCCGGGGTGCCGCGCGCGATGGTCTTGAGGTCGACATCGGGGGCCAGCGGCACCTTGCGGACATGGACCCGCAGGATGCGCTCGCGGCCGGTGACGTCCGGGTTCGGCACCATGATCTGGCGGTCGAACCGGCCGGGCCGCAGCAGCGCCGGGTCGAGCACGTCGGGGCGGTTGGTCGCCGCGATGATGATGACGCCCTCGTTGGCCTCGAACCCGTCCATCTCAACGAGGAGCTGGTTCAGGGTCTGCTCGCGCTCGTCATTGCCGCCGCCCAGGCCGGCGCCGCGATGGCGGCCGACCGCGTCGATCTCGTCGATGAAGATGATGCAGGGCGCGTTCTTCTTGGCCTGCTCGAACATGTCGCGCACGCGGCTGGCGCCGACGCCCACGAACATCTCGACGAAGTCGGAGCCCGAGATGGTGAAGAACGGCACGTTGGCCTCGCCCGCGACCGCCCGGGCGATCAGGGTCTTACCGGTGCCGGGCGGGCCGACGAGCAGCACGCCGCGCGGGATCCGGCCGCCAAGCCGCTGGAATTTCTGGGGGTCGCGCAGGAACTCGACGATCTCCTGCAGATCCTCCTTCGCTTCCTCCACGCCCGCGACGTCGTCGAAGCTGACGCGCCCGTGGGCTTCGTTCAGGAGCTTCGCCTTCGACTTGCCAAAACCCATGGCGCGGCCGGCGCCCGACTGCATCTGGCGGCTCAGGAAGATCCAGGCGCCGATGAAGACGAGGATCGGCAGCCAGCTCACGAGCAGCTGGATGAACCAGGGGGTGTTGTCCGACGGCGGGCGGGCCGTGATCGTCACGCCCTTGCCCTGGAGCTTGGAGACCAGGCTCGGGTCGTTGGGCGCGTAGCTGGTGAAGTTGCCGCCCCCGACATAGGTGCCGGACACGTCCTGCCCGGAGATCACCACCGACTGGATCTTGCCGGCATCGGCGTCGTTGAGGAGCTGGCTGTAGGCGATCTCGCTGCCGCCGCCCCGGTGACCCGGGTTCTGGAACAGGGTCACGAGGGCCAGCACCAGCAGGAAGATGACGACCCACAAGGCAAAGTTGCGAAAATTCGGGTTCATCGATCGATCCTTGGTGCGTGCGGCCCCCTAGACGGACACATCGCGCGGCTTTGCCGGTCCATCCGTGCACACCTCGCCAATGTAGGCGGGGGGGCCTTCGTTGCCAAGTAAGCCGGTCCCCCCTGCGGCGAGGGGAACATCTGTTCTTCAATCCGCCGCCCTGGAACGCCGGGGCGGCGCAAGGGTGAGGGTCACGATACCGGCGGCATCGGCGGCGACCAGGATCCCCGCCAGGGTCCGCCGGATCGGCTCCCGGCGGCGCAGGGCCGGAAGCAGCGCGTCGAGCACCAGGGATTCCAGGCGCTCCAGGCGGCGCGGCCCGGCGCCGGCCCGGGTCAGGGCGGTGTCGAGGCCGCGCAGGGCAAGGGCTTCCGGCAGGGCCGCCAGCGCGGCGCCGTCGAGGTGCAACGCCGCGGCGTCGGTATTCTTTGCCGGCAGAAGGGCCACCGCGAGGGCTTGCTCGGCCGCGACCCGAAGGGCGTCGTCGTCCCGGGCGGCCCGTTCGGCGAGGCGCGCGAGCCGCGCCGGGCTCAGGCCCTCGCGCTCCAGGGCGGCCCAGGTGGCGCGCAGGCGCGCCCGGGCGAAGCGCGGATCGGCATTGGCCGGGTCGCGGACATGCGGGATGCCCCGGGCCACGCACCAGGCCGTCAGGGTCGCCTTCGGCAAGGCCAGGAACGGCCGCCCGAGGGTGATGCCGGGGGCGAGGGGGCGCTCGGTCCGCATGCCGGCGAGCCCGGCCGGTCCGCTACCGGCGGCGAGCCGCATCAGCACGGTCTCGGCCTGGTCGTCCTGCGTGTGCCCGGTGAGCACGAGGCCGGCGCCGACCGCCTCGGCATGGGCGGCGAGCAGCCGGTAGCGGGCGGCCCGGGCCGCGTCCTGCAGGCCGGTGCCGGGCTTCGGGCCGGCCCAGGTCAGGACCGCATGCGGCAGGCCGAGCGCCCGGGCCGCCCGGCCGACGCCCTCGGCCTCCGGTCCGGAATCCGGGCGCAACCCGTGATCGACGGTGGCGACCTGCACGCAGGCGCCGAGCGCCGCGGCGGCGTGCATCAGCGCGCTCGAATCGGGCCCGCCCGAGACGGCGAGCAGCACGCCCCGGTCGGACCGGCCGAGCCAGGGCCCGAGGGCGCGGAGGACCGGATCGTCCGATGGACCAGTCATGGATTCAAAAGGTCCGCGACCTTTTGCGGGTGCAGGGCAGAGCCCTGCTGCCGGGCATGCCCTTCGGGATCCCGGTCAGGCCGAGCAGCGGGCGCGCTTCTGCTCCCGGACGACGCCCTGGCGGACGGTGCTGCCGGCATTGGGGAACTTCCGGTCGAGCTCGGCCAGGGTCGCGCAGGCCTGCTCGCGGGCCCCGAGGGCGTTGAGCGTGACGCCGAGCTTCAGCATCGCGTCCGGCGCCTGGGACGAGCGGGCATAGTCGGTGGAGACCTTCAGGAACTGCTCGGCCGCCTCGCGGTTGCGGCCGCGGGCCAGGTAGCTCTCGCCCAGCCAGTAGGTCGCGCCGGCGACCCGGTTGTCGCGGGGATGCGACTGGATGAACTGGCGCAGGCCCATCTCGGCCTGCTCGTACTGCTTGGAGCGGACCAGCTCGACCGCGGCCTCATAATCGGCGGCCGGGTCGCCGGTCCGGGTGGCGGCCACGCTCTCGGCCGGTCGGGTCGCCGGGACCGGGATCGCGCCGGTGCGGGCGGGCGGCCGCAGGTCCACCGGCTCGTCGTAGCCGGGGGCGGCGCCCTCGGCGTCGGGATCCTCGTCCTCGATCGCGGCCCGGGGCAGAGCCTGCGGTCGGGCCGGCGCCGCCTCGGCGGCCTCCCGGGCCGGCAGGGGCGGGGAGGGCGGGGTGCTGCCGAGCGGCATCGGCGCCCCGGGGGCGCCGGGGGCCTGGGACGGGTCGAAGGCGTCGCCGCGCTTGCCCGGACGTCCGGCACCCGGATTGCCGCCATTGACCGCGCCGGCCGGAGCCGGCGCCGCCGAGGGGGCCGCCTTGCCGCCGCCCTTCCCCTCGTTCAGCCGGAACTCGACATCCTCCTGGAACTTGCGCAGCTGCTCTTTCAGCTGGCGGTTCTCGTACTGGAGGGTCTCGATCTGCCCGGCCATGATCCGGGACTGGTTCTCGATGCGCCCGAGGCGCACCACCAGTTCCGAGGCGTCCTGCGCGGCGGCCGAGTGGCCGAGGAGCAGGGCCCCGAGAATCGTCGTGAGCGCGAGGCGAGTGCGAAGACGGGCGGGCATGATGGGCTGCGGTCCGATGGAAGCGCGAGGCCCTATCAGATGCGCCGTTCCGCGGCAAAACTGCGGCGCGCTCCGGTCGGAGTCGGGGCCGCGCGCAGAGGTCCGGGCCGAACCGCAAGCCGCACGCCATCTTGGGCGCCTACGAGGTCGGTCCCTTCCGTGCTGCAGCGCGGGTTCTGCCCGGGGGTGCGCGACCGCGTCAGACGTCGGCGCGCCCCGGGCGGAAGCCGCCGAGGTCGCCGATTTGACCGATCCGTCTCCGCCTCTTCGCCAGCCGGTCCGCGATCCCCGCGCCGCGGAGGCGCCGCGGGATCGGGAGCTGCATCTCCTGGTCGGCCTTACCAAAGCGAGCAAGCTCATCGAGATCGGGCCGGCCCACAACCCGCTCGTGCCGCGCAGCGCCGGGTGGAACAGCTTCAGCCTCGACCACGCCACCCGTGCGGATCTGATCACCAAATACGCCGGCGACCCGGCGGTGGACCCGACGCGGATCGAGGAGGTCGATTTCGTCTGGCACGGCGGATCGCTGACCGATGCCGTCCCGGCCGAGCACCACGGCACCTTCGACGGGTTCATCGCCAGCCACGTCATCGAGCATACGACGGATGTCGTCAGGTTCCTGCAGGCGGCCCGGACGCTCCTGCGGCCCGAGGGCGTCGTGGTCCTGGCCGTGCCGGACAAGCGCAAGTGCTTCGACTTCTACCGGAACCCGTCGACCACGGCCGACGCGATCCTGGCCTACGAGGAGAAGCGGGACCGGCACGATGTGCGCACGCATCTCGATTACGGCCTGCGGATCGCGAAGAAGGGCGGTTTCCCGGCCTGGTTCGAGAGCGACACCCAGCCGGCCGAACTCGTCTGCGGCATCGACGTGGCCTGGCAGATGCTCGGCTACCGCGACGTCCGCGACTACGTGGACGTCCATAACTGGGTGTTCGTGCCGGCGAGCTTCGAGCTGATGATGCTCGAACTCGGCCAGCTCGGGCTCCTCGACCTGCGGGTCGAGAGCCTGACCGAGATGCCGGACACCGAATTCCTCGTCCGGCTGCGGCCGGGAACGGATACGATCGATCCGGCGGAGACCCAGCTGCGCCGCCGCGGGCTCCTGGAACGGATGCTGATCGAACTCGCCGATCAGACCCGGCAGATCGCGGGGAGCCCGCTCGCCGTTCCACCCCCGGATTCGTCCCGGCCCGGAGCGGGCGCCCGATGGCGCCGCTGGCTCGCGGCCGGGCCCTGGCGTCGCCGCGTCGATCTTTGAAAGCCCGGTTCCCGGAGGGCGGCATACCCTCCGGAAACCGGATTCCGGCGGGATCGCCGCCTTAGGCGCCGGCGCCGCGGTCGAGCACGATCACCGCGCGGCGGTTCTGCGACCAGCACGAGATGTCGTTGCACACCGCCACCGGCCGCTCCTTGCCGTAGGAGACGGTGCGCATCCGGTTCGCCCCGATGCCCCGCGTGGCCAGGTAGTCGTTGACCGCCTGGGCCCGGCGGGCGCCCAGGGAGAAGTTGTACTCGCGGGTGCCGCGCTCGTCGGCATGGCCCTCGATGATGA
The DNA here is from genome assembly GCF_900113845.1 of Methylobacterium brachiatum. Classification (NCBI taxonomy): domain Bacteria; kingdom Pseudomonadati; phylum Pseudomonadota; class Alphaproteobacteria; order Hyphomicrobiales; family Methylobacteriaceae; genus Methylobacterium; species Methylobacterium brachiatum. The sequence continues at coordinate 88,529 of NZ_FOQW01000012.1, forward strand.
AGGTGTAGCGCGGGTAGCGCTGCAGCCAGGCCGCCTGCTTGTCCAGGGTGGCGGTGGCGGTGGGCGTCAGGTCGGTGGAATCCGATTCGAAGAAGACCCGGTCGCCGATATTGACGACGAAGTCCTGCGCGCTGCCCGGGGTCGCGGCGCCGGCCCCGAAGGCGGAGGCGTCGGCGAGATCCTTGTCGTTGCTGCAGGCGCCGAGCCCGAGGGCGGCGCAGACAGCGAGGCCGAGGGCGAGTGCGCGGAAACGCTGGGGCATGATCGTTCAACTCCTCGAGCGGTGCCGAAGGCCGGCTGCTGGTCTTCGAGGCGGGTCCGCGTAGTCCTGAGCGCCGGTGATAGGCGCGGATGGTTAAGCGACGGTTCCGACCGGCGCCGCGGAGCCTCCTGCGAGTCCCGGCCGGTCGGCGGCGTGCGCTGCCGCACGCAGGAGGATGCTGACGCGCCCGGATTGCGGCACCGCCGGGGCGGCGGCGCAAGCGCGGCTATTTCCGCCCCGCCGGTTGCCGCGATGCAACAGGGCCGGATACCGCTTTCGAGGCCGCTTTAAGGGATCCTCAACCCTGTGGGTTCTTGATTCAACCAATCGATCCGCGGACCGCCCCCATGCCCCCCGCCCAGTGCGTCCTCATCGTCGAGGATAGCTACCTGCTCCTCGAGATCATCGCGAGCCTGTGCGAGACGCAGGGCATCCGGGTGATCGAGGCCTCCACGGGCGAGGCGGCGCTGACGCTGCTGCGGGCGCGGGGCGCCGAGATCGACTGGCTGTTCACCGACATCCATCTGCCCGGGCTGATCGACGGTTGGACCGTGGCCCACGCCTTCCGGGCGATCCATGCCGACCGGCCGGTGGTCTACACCTCGACGGATTCGAGCGGCGGACGGGGCGTCCCGGGCAGCCTGTTCCTGCGCAAGCCGTTCCAGGTGCAGGCGGTCAACCGCCTTGTGCGGATGATGGTCGAGGGGCTGAGCGACGCGCCCCTGTGCGCGGCAGTCTGAGCGGGTCTCGCCTATCCGGCCCGGAACAGGGCGACGATCTCGGGCGCGGCGAGCCACGCATCCACCCGCTGGCAGGCGAGGTCGCCGGCCGACATCGCGTCGTAGATCGCGAAGCTCGCCGCGATGAAGCCCGGCAGGTCGTAGAGCTTCGGGAAATCGTCGCCCCGGGGCTTCATCTTGAATAGGAACGAACCGGTCAGCCCGAAATGCTCGGCGATCGGCGGGTAGAGCGGCCAGACCACGTCCTGGGCCAGCTCGTCGCCGAGATAATCCTCGACCTCCACGGGCTCGGGCCGAATCCCGCTCTCCAGCAGCAGCCGCCGGGCGATGTCGCCGATGACGAAGGCCTTGGGGTGGTTCATCACGTGCATGAAGGCGCCCCGGCGGGCCCAGCGGGTCACCTCCCGGTCCAGGCCGAAGCCCAGGGCGGACGCGGACGCCACCAGCTCGTGGACGGCCGGATCCCAATGGTCGAGATAGCCGAGCCGCCGGAACACGTCCTCGCGGAACAGGGCGGCGGTGCGTCCGGCATCGAGGCCGAGCCGGTGGGCGCAGAGGACGATCGCCGAGTGGTACTGCCCCATCGGCGAGGGCGCGAGCTTGAGCGCAGCGAGGTCCGAGGCCTGGCCGACATAGACCATGTCGGGATGGAAGGCCGAGAACACGATCGACGGGAACAGCTTGAGCCGCGGGTCGGCCGCCCGCAGGGTCGCGATATCGCCCCCGGGGATCAGGCCAGCCGGGAAGGCCTGCGAGAAGACGTGGTCGTGGGAGCGCAAGGTCCGGATCAGGCCGTCGACATGGCCGTGGTCGCGCTTGAGCGAGCCCATGGGCAGGTAGCGCACGGGGCTCTTCGGCGCGAGCAGGCGCATCGCCTGGGCGATCCCCCGGGCCTGGCAATTGCCCAGCACCGCGATGGCCGGTCCGTCGCGCGTCGTGGCGGCGCGCGCGCGGTTTCGCCATGGTGTCGCCCAGGTAGGCGCCCAACTGGGTGTCGACAGGGAAAACGCGCTGCGGGCGCGCCGGGGCAGATCGTTCAGGGCCACGTCGCGTGCCGGTGTCAGCGGACGGCTCAGCATCCCCGAGGGCGCTCGCCGTCGTGAAGAAGAGGGTTCGAAGATGGCGTTGAATCCGTATACGGGTCTACCGGCCGAGCGATTCTGGCGCAAGGTCGTGACCAACGTGCCGCCCTTCGCGGTCAATCCGCACCCGAAGGACACGTTCGCGATCGGGCCGACCGACAAGGTCGCCACCGGCGGCTCCTGCTTCGCGCAGCGGGTGGCCGAGGCGGTGCGCGGCGCCGGCTTCAACTACTACCTGACCGAGCCGCCGCCCCCCGGCATGAGCGCCGAGGAGGCCAATGCGCGCCAGTTCGGCACCTTCTCGGCCCGGTACGGCAATCTCTACTACACGCGCCAGTTCGTGCAGCTGTTCGACCGGGCCTACGGCCGCTTCGAGCCGGAGCTGAAGGCGTGGCTGCGCGACGACGGCCGCTACGTCGATCCGTTCCGCCCCACCGTCGAGCCGGCGGGCTTCGCCAGCGAGGCCGAGGTGGTCGCGGCCCGCGACGCGCATCTGGCCGAGGTGCGCCGCCTGTTCGAGACCCTGGACGTGTTCGTGTTGACGCTGGGCCTCACCGAGGGCTGGCGCTGGCGGGCCGACGGCGCGGCGCTGCCGCTTGCCCCCGGGGTCGCGGGCGGCACCTTCGATCCGGAGCTCTACGAGTGCGTCAATGCCGGCGCGGCCGAGGTCCTGGGCGACCTCAACGGCTTCCTGGACCGGCTCTGGAGCGTGAACCCCAAGGCCCGGGTGATCTTCACGGTCTCGCCGGTGCCGATGATCGCGACCTACATGGACCGGCACGTGATGGAGTCGAACAGCTACTCCAAGTCGGTGCTGCGTGTGGCCGCCGGCGAGGTGGTCGGCCGGGGCGATCCGCGGGCGGTGTATTTCCCCGCCTACGACATCGTCACGAGCAACGTGAATGCCGGGCGCTACTACAACGAGGACCAGCGGACCATCAACGACGCGGGCGTGCGCCACGTCATGCGGCTGTTCCTCTCGACCTTCGCGCGCGACCGCGCGGCGGCGGCCCCGACCCACGCCCCCGTGGACCTCGCGGCCGAGTTCGAGGGCAATGCCGGCGTGATCTGCGACGAGGAGGAGATCGAGCGCAGCGTGGCGTGACCGACCGCGCCGAGCATGCGGGCCGGCGCGCCTACAGGGTGCCGATCCGCGTGCTCGTCAGCGGAAGCTCGAACATCGATCCGGGCCTGGCCCGCTCGGCGAAGGTCTCGATCCCGCTCCAGAGGGCCAGGATGCGCTCCGCCTGCTTGACCAGGGGCGCCTTGCAGAGGCCTGCCGACAGGAAGAAGCCGGTCAGCCGCGACGCCCGGAAAGCGTTGAACTCCGCCTTGTTCCTGCGGATACGGCGGTCCCCCGAGATAACCACCCAGCCGCCCTCGCGGCTCAGCTCGGAGATCCATTGCAGGTCCGTCACCCCGGGCCCGTAACGCTCGCGGATGTGGAGGATCTGATGCTCACCCGCGAACAGGGCCGCCAGGGCCCGGGCCAGGGCGGGCGAAAGGTTCTCGTCGACGACGACTTTCACGCCGCCTGGAGGGACGCTTCGAACCGCACGGCATCCCGGACCACGGCTACGGGAACCTCGTACAGACGCGCCACCCGCTCGGTCGAGCCCTCGGCTGTGACGGCCTCGGCCAGGGCCACGGTCGGCACACCGGAGATGGCTGCGATCGGCTGGCCGAAGGCACGGCGCGGGTCGATGACGATCGAATCCCGACCCTGAAACGGCCGCCAGCGGACGACGATGTCACCCTCGATGTCGAGATCGCGAAACGTCTGCTCCAGGACCGCCCGGATGACGTATTGTCCGCGTGCCAGATCGATCACCTCGCTCTCGCCATCGGATTTCAGGCTTTCGAGGAAGATCGTGCGTCCGTCGGTCTTGAACCGGCGGGTTGAGAAGGGCCGGGCATCCTGCACGGCCTCGCGCGCGGCTTCGAGGCAGCGGCGGATCACGCGCAGATCGACATTCTCGCGTACGAACGCCTGGACGAAGCGCAACTCGATCAGATCGCGGAAGCCGAGTTCCAGGTGATGATCGTTCGCCGGCAGTTCGGGCGTCCAGAGCGGCGGCATCCGCCCCGGACGGCCGCCGGAGGTGAACCCATAGCCCCCGAGCCAGCGGCTGATGGTCCGGGCCGGCAGGCGAATCAGCCGTGCAGCCTCGGGAACGGTGTAGAACCCGGTCCCCAGGGGAGCCGCCTCAAGGGCAGAACTGTCCGTACGCGCCGTCATCGCGGCGAGCGTACCCCGCTCGGAGGCGCTCCGCTACGGGCATGGCGGCCCGGCCGCACCCGGTTCGGGTTTGCCATCGGCCGAACGTTTCGGGCAGTGTCGGCGCCACCGAAGCGTAACCGTGCCGGAGTCGATCCCCGTGAGCCTGCCCCCGCCCCGCCAGCCCGACCACGCCATCGACCCGATCTTCGTGGCGCGGCACTCGCCCCGCGCCTTCACGGGCGAGGCGCTGCCCGAATCCGAGCTGCTCCGGATGATCGAGGCGGCGCGCTGGTCGCCCTCGGCGTACAATTCGCAGCCCTGGCGCTTCCTCTACGCCCTGCGGGGGGATGCCAACTGGGACACGTTCTTCGGCCTGCTGGTGCCCGGCAACCAGAAATGGGTCTCGGGCACCGGCGCAATCCTGTTCCTGGTCTCGAACGGGTTGATGAAGGTCGGCGACGAGCTGAAGCCGTCCTACAGCCACTCCTTCGACACCGGCACCGCCTCGCTGGCCTTCCAGCTCCAGGCGATCCACCAGGGCTGGCACGCGCACGGCATGACCGGGTTCGACCATGTCCGCGCCCCCGAGGTGCTGCGTCTGCCGGAGAACCACCGGGTCGAGGCCGCCTTCGCGGTGGGCCGCAAGGTCCCGGATGCCGAGCTCACCGAGGAGCAGCGGCCCCGCGAGGCCCCGAACGGCCGCCGGCCGATCACCGATTTCCTCATCGCCGGCCCGTTCCCGCAATCCGACCGCTAACGCAGTCCGGAACCGGGGGTGCGACCGGGACTTGGTCGATATTGCCATCGCGCGGCGGGGCTGACGCATCCCCCGCCCCGCGCCGATCGGAGTTCGCCCATGGACCCGAAACCCTCGGCCCCGCCCGGCGGCACGGCCGCCCCCGCGCCGTTCCTGGACGAGGGCGGGTTCGACCACGCCTCGGGCCTGCAGAGCATCGCCGAGCGCCACGGGGTCAGCCTCGATGCGGTCCGCCATCTGGTCCAGGCCCTGGAGCGCGGGCACGGCACGATGGCGCAGTTCAACCATGCCGATCTCGGCGGGATGGGGCAGTGGTTCTCCGGCGGCATGGTGATGGTCGGCCGGATGTTCGACGACGGGCTGAAGGCGCGGGTCGACGCCCTCTGCACCGAACTCGCCGCGGCCCTGCCGGCGGGCGGGTTCTCGGACGCCACACCCGAATCGCGGCGCGGGGGCGGCGATTGGTGGCCGGCCGGCCTCGGGCACCCCGCGAGCACCGGCGCGCAGGACGGGATGCGCTACGCCTATTTTCCCGAGACGCGGCGGCTCGCGATCGATTCCGGGGCCGGCATTGCCCTCTACGATACCGGCGAGCACCACATCTCGGGGGTCTCGCAGGCGAACGGCAGCCTCGACCTCACGGGCCCGCGGGGCGTCGTCGCCCTCGACCGCCTGCGCCGCATCGAGGCGGAGACGGCCGCCCCCCGGCAGGTCGACCCAGCCACACCGCCGGCCGCCCCGTCTCAGCCGGCCGCGCCGGAGGCGTCATCCTCGGGCGACGTCCTGGCGACGATCGAGCGGCTGGCGGAGCTGCACGCCCGCGGCGTGCTCACCGAGCGGGAGTTTTCGGACAAGAAGGCGGAGCTGCTGGCGCGGCTGTGACGTTTCGGGCCGCAGGCCTGTCGCCCATCGCGCCTCCCATCCACCCCCCTCATCCTGAGGTGCCGAAGCGAAGCGGAGGCCTCGAAGGAGCCCTCCAGGGATCGCAGCGACTCATGGAGGGCTGCTTCGAGGCCCGACGATCTCCGATCGCTGGGCACCTCAGGATGAGGGGTGGATGGGAAGATCCTCGCTCGCGATCAGCGGGGCATCGACCGCTCAGGCGATGCCGGCGCGCAGCAGATCGTGGACGTGGACGATGCCCACCGGCCGGCCATCCGTGACCGCGAAGACCGCGGTGATCAGCCGGCGGTTCATCAGTTCGAGGGCCGCCTGGGCGAGCTTGTGCGGCTCCACGGTGATCGGGTCGCGGGTCATGATCGCCGAGACCGGGGTATCGAGGATCTCGGGGCCCATGTGGCGGCGCAGGTCGCCGTCCGTGACGATGCCGACGAGGCGGCCGGCGCCGTCGGTGACGCCGACGCAGCCGTAGCGGCGCGCCGCGATCTCGATCAGCACCTCGGACATCAGCGCGGTCTCGTGAACCAGCGGCATGTCCTGCGGACCGTGCATCACCTGCTGCACGGTCTTCAGCCGGGCCGCGAGCGTCCCGCCCGGATGGAGCGTGTGGAAGCGCGCCGAGGTGAAGCCGCGCCGCTCCAGCAGCGCCACCGCCAGGGCGTCGCCGAGCGCCAGCTGGATCAGGCTGGAGGAGGTCGGGGCGAGGTCGTGCGGGCAGGCCTCGCGGACCCGAGGCAGTTCCAGCAGCACGTCGGCGGCCTTGCCGAGCGTGCTGGCGCCGTTGCGCGTGATGGCGACCAGGGGAATCGAGAAGCGGCGGCTGAAGCCGACGAGGTCGGACAGCTCCGCGGTCTCCCCGGACCAGGACAGGGCAACGATCACGTCGTCGCGGGCGATCATGCCGAGATCGCCGTGGCTCGCCTCGGTGGGGTGGACGAAGAAGGCGTGGGTGCCCGTGGAGGCCAGCGTCGCGGCGATCTTGCGGCCGATATGCCCGCTCTTGCCGATGCCGCTGACGATCACCCGGCCCTTGCTCTGCAGGATGGTCTGGACCGCCTCCTCGAAGGCCACGCCGAGCCGGCCCTGGAACGCTGCGCTGGTCTCCTGCAGGGCGGCGATGCCCAGTTGCAGGCTGCGGATCCCGACATCGCGGGTGCTGGCGAGGTTCGTGGACGCCGAATCGTAGAGATCGTCGCGCAGGGCGCTGGAGGCGGGAGCGTTCATCGGTTCCGTTCTGGACCCGTCGGGCGGATCCGGCGCCCAAGGGGCTGCAAGGGGGCGATGCGAAGCAAGGCTCGCGACGCTAGGGAGCCGTCATGGTTGAAATGTGACGCCGGGACGACATGCCGCCCCTCTCTGTCCGCCCGGCGGTTGAAGGCAGGCCCCGGCGGGTCCATGCTCCCGGCACGCCAGATCAAGAGAGGGCCCGAGCCCCATGACCATCCGCTTCCCCGAGCCCGACCCAAAAATCCTCGCCCGGCGGGAGGCGATCCTGGCGGGCCTCGCGCCCCTGGTCGCCCCGGAGGCGCTGGTGACCAGCGAGGACGAGCGCCGGGCCTTCGAGACGGACGGCCTCACCGCCTACCGGCAGATGCCCCTGGCCGTGGTCCTGCCCTCGACCACCCAGGAGGTCGCGGCCGTGATGGCCTATTGCCACGCCCAGGGCGTGCGGGTGGTGCCGCGGGGCGCCGGCACCTCGCTCGCCGGCGGGGCGATCGCGCAGGGCGACGCGATCATCCTGGGGGTCGGCAAGATGACCCAGGTGCTCGACCTTGATTTCGAGAACCGCACCGCCCGGGTGCAGAGCGGGCTCACCAACCTGGCGATCTCGGGCGCCGTCGCCCATGAGGGCTTCTTCTACGCCCCCGACCCGTCGAGCCAGCTCGCCTGCACCATCGCGGGCAACATCGCGATGAATTCCGGCGGCGCGCATTGCCTGAAATACGGGGTGACCACCAACAACCTGCTGGGCGTCACCCTGGTGCTCAACGACGGCACCGTGGTGGAGGTCGGCGGCCAGCATCTCGACAGCCCGGGCTACGATCTCCTGGGCCTGATCTGCGGGTCGGAAGGGCAGCTCGGCATCGTCACCGAGGCGACGGTGCGGATCCTGCGGGCGGCCGAGGGCGCCCGGCCGGTGCTGGTCGGCTTCTCGAAGGTCGAGGATGCGGGCGATTGCGTCGCCGCGATCATCGCGGCCGGCATCATCCCGGTGGCGATCGAGTACATGGACCGCGAGGCGATCCTGATCACCGAGGATTTCGCGAAAGCCGGCTACCCGCGCGACGCCGAGGCGATGCTGATCATCGAGGTCGAGGGCTCGGATGCCGAGTGCGAGGCGATGCTGGCGCGCATCGAGGCGATCGCCGAGGATTTTCGACCAACCAGCCTGCGCGTGTCTCGCTCGGAGGCCGAATCCGCGGCGATCTGGAAGGGCCGCAAGTCCGCCTTCGGGGCCACGGGCCGGATCTCCGACTACATCTGCATGGACGGCACGATCCCGACCGGCCAGCTCGGGCCGGTGCTGGAGCGGATCGGGGCGATCTGCGCCGGGCACGGCCTGCGGGTGGCCAACGTGTTCCATGCCGGCGACGGCAACCTGCACCCGCTGATCCTGTTCGACATCAACAAGCCGGGCGAGTTGCAGAAGGCCGAGGCCGCTGGCGACGAGATCCTCAAGCTCTGCGTCGAGGTCGGCGGCTGCCTCACCGGCGAGCACGGCGTCGGCATCGAGAAGCGCGAGCTGATGCGCTTCCAGTACAGCCAGGCCGACCTGGAGCAGCAGATGCGGGTGAAGGCGGTGTTCGATCCCGACTGGATGCTCAACCCCGCCAAGGTTTTTCCGCTGGAGGGACGGCTGGAAGCCAAGGCAGCCTGAATTCGGGGATCCCAAAGGGCTCAGCCCTTTGGCGGGTCGTCAGGGCAGAGCCCTGATGACGCTCTGACTCTTTGTCAGGCCGCCACACCGTCGCGACTCTGCCCGACTTCCGGCGCCCGCAGGCTTCCCGAGGTGAGGGCGAGGATCGCGGCGAGGTCGGCCACCGGCGCGGGGCGGCCGAACAGGTTGCCCTGCAGCTCCTGGCAGCCTTCCTCGCGCAGGATCCGGGCCTGCTCGGGGGTCTCGACCCCCTCGGCCAGGACGTCGATCTTCAGGGCCCGTCCGAGCCAGACCATGGCCCGCAGGATCTCGACGCTGCCGCCGTCGCGCGCCAGCCCGCGCACGAAGCCGGGGTCGATCTTGAGCCGGTCGAACGGGAACCGGTGCAGGGTGCCGAGGCTCGAATACCCGGTCCCGAACGCGTCCATGGCGATCCGCACGCCCGCGGCCCGCAGCGCCCGCAGGACCGACAGGTTCGCGGCGTTGTCCTGCGACAGGACCGATTCCGTGATCTCGAGTTCGAGGCGTTCCGGGCGCAGGCCGCTCTCAGCGAGCGCCGCCCGCACATCCGCGTCGAGGCCCTCGCCGGCGAAATGCAGGGGCGACAGGTTGACCGCGACCCTCACCGAGTCCGGCCAGGCGGCGGCGGCCCGGCAGGCGGTGGCGAGCATCCAGGCACCCAGCGGCTTGATCAGCCCGACCTCCTCAGCCAGCGGGATGAACTCTGCCAGGCCGACATCGCCGTGCTCGGGGTGATGCCAGCGCGGCAGGGCCTCGAATCCGTGCAGGGCTTGGCTGTGGGCCCCGACGATCGGCTGGAAATGCAGCACGAACCGGCCTTCGGCCAAAGCGTGCCGCAGGTCGGTGCCGAGCTGGCGGCGGCGCTGGATCTCGACATCCATGGCCGGATCGAAGAAGCGCCAAGTGCCGCGCCCGGCGGCCTTGGCCTGGTACAGGGCGATGTCGCCCTGCCGCAGAAGCGTGGCGGCAGTGCCGGAGGCGTCGTCGGCGCTCGCGATGCCGATGCTGGTGCCGATCGCGAGCGTGTAGCCGTTCACCGTGATGGGAGCCTCGAGCGCCGCCACGAGGCTCCGGGCCAGGCGCGCCGCATCCGCCGGCAGGGCGGCCATGCCGAGGACGATGGCGAACTCGTCGCCGCCGAGCCGGGCCACGAGGTCGTCGGCCGCCACCGTCGCGGCGAACCGGGCCGCCACCGCGCAGAGCAGCGCGTCGCCGACCGGATGCCCGTGGGTGTCGTTGACGGTCTTGAACCCGTCGAGATCGAGGCACAGCACCGTGGCCGGGGCGCGGGGGTCGCAGCGGGCGAGCGCGGCATCCATGCGCTCCTTCAGGACGAGGCGGTTCGGCAGGCCCGTGAGCGCGTCGTGCCGGGCCATATGGGCGACCCGGGCCTCGCTGCGGCGGCGCTCGGTGACGTCCTCGTGGGTGCAGAGCCAGCCGCCGCCGGGGATCGGCGCGTGGACCACGTTGACCGCCCGGCCGTCGGCGAAATCGCAGGTCAGCGAGACCGGATGGCCCTGCGCGGCGGTGTGCTCGCAGGCCGCCACCAGGGCCGCGGCGGCTGCCGGGCCGAGGCCGCGCTCGGGGTCTTCCAGATGGGCGAGGAGGGCGGGCAGCGCGGTCCCGGGCCGGCGCAGGGCCTCGGGCACCGCGTACATCCGCGCGAAGCGCGCGTTCATGACGATGAGGGCGGCGTCCCGGTCGAACAGGCACAGGCCCTGGACCATGTTGTCGAGGGCGATGCCGAACCGGGCATCCTGGACGCGCAGAGCCCGCTCGCCGCGCTCGCGCGCCTCGGCCGCCGCCCGGGCCGCCTCGGACTGGGCGAGCTGCGCCTGCGCGCGGGCCCGCCGGCGGCCGAGCAGGACCAGCCCGAGCAGCCCGAGATCGAGCAGGAGCGTCGCGGCGCCCACGATGGCCGCCTGCTGGCGCACGGCCGCCAGGCAGGCCGCGGCGGTGCGGCTGACGCTGAGGATCAGCGGGTAGGTCTTCAGGGCGCGGGCGGCCACGAGCCGGTCCTGGCCGTCGATCGGGCTGACGGTGCGCGTGACGCCGCCGAGGGCGGGGCTTGCGGAGATCAGGGTCGCGCCGGCCTGAGAGAAGATCCGGCCGATCGTCCCCGGGAAGTGCGGGTGCCGGACCAGCAGCATGCCGTCGTTGCGGAACAGCGACACGACGGCGTCGTCCGCCGGCGAGATCCGATCGTACAGGCCCTCAAAATAACCGAGCTCGACCGCGCCCAGGACCAGGCCGAGGAAGGTGCCGTCCGGGGCCGCGACCTTCCGGGCGATGTAGATCGTCATGGCGCCGTCGCCCCGGTTGGAGACCGGACGGCCGACGTAGCGCTGCAGGCTCGGCTCGGAGGAGAGCGCCTTGAAGTAGTCCCGGTCGGCGATGTTGACCGTCGGGATCGGCCAGTAGCGGCTGAAATTGAGCAGCTGTCCGCGCGCATCGACCAGCGTGATGGCGTTGGCCTGCGGCAGCGCCGCGATCCAGGTCCGCAGGGCCGCGTGCATGGCCGGCCGGGAGGCCACCTCGGCATATTGGTCGGCGCTGCGGATCCCCGCGGTCCGGAACTCGGCCAGGACGGCATCCTGGACGAGCTCGATCGCCTGCAGGGCCCGGTCCGCCTGGTCGGCCAGGATCGTGGCGAGGCCGCCGAGGCTGCGCTCGTTGTCCTCGACCGCGCGGGTTTCCAGGTGGACGATGAACAGGGCGGCCGAGCCGGTGATGACCAGGGCGAGGCCGAGGGCCGCCCAGGCCCGCAGATCGAGCGCGTGCCGCCCGCCCATGCGCCGGCCCGCCCGCGCGACGAACGGCATGATAGATTTCGAACCCACCTGACCACGCCCGAACAACGCTCGATAACAGCGCTATAGTGGCCCCGTTAATGAGTTGTTGTTCCGATCGTGTGGATCGGCGGGCGATTCGACAATTGATTTTCGTGTGCGTTGTGTGCCGCCCGGGCGATCCCGGCCGTCACTCGGCCGCGCGCAGGGTCGGGACGCTCAGCCACGCATCCCCCTGACGGGCTGCCAGGAGACCCGTCAGGGCGGCGGCCGGCATGGCCCGCCCGTAATGGTAGCCCTGGCCGACCTTGCAGCCCAGCGCCCGCAGGACGACCTCCTGGCCCTCGGTCTCGATGCCCTCGGCCACGGTGTCGAGGCCGAGATCGTTGCTCATCCGGATGATGGCGCGGGTGATCGCTGCGTCGTTAGCCTGGGTGAGCAGGTCGCTCACGAAGGTCCGATCGATCTTCAGGGTCGTGAGCGGGAAGCGCTTGAGGCTGCTCAGTGAGGCGTAGCCGGTCCCGAAATCGTCGAAGGCGATGCGCACCCCGAGGGCGCGCAGGTCCCGGATCGTCCCGAGGGTGCGGTCGTCGCTCTGCAGGACGACCCGCTCGGTGATCTCCAGCTCCAGCCAGTCCGGCGCGACGCGGTGGCGGGCGAGCGCGTCGGCGACCTCGCGCACGAGGTTGCCCGCCTTGAACTGGGCGGAGAACAGGTTCGCCCCGACCCGGAAGGGCGGCAGCCCCTGGTTCCGCCAGGCCGCGATCTGCCGGCAGGCGGCGTCCAGCACCCAGGCCCCGACCGGGAGCGCCAGCGGGCTCATCTTGATCGCTGGAAGGAACGCGCCGGGCAGGAGGAGGCCGCGCTCCGGGTGCTGCCAGCGGATCAGGGCTTCGGCGCCGACGAGCCGGCCGGTCGCGAGGCAGATCTGCGGCTGGTAATGCAGCACCAGCTCGTCGCCGTGCAGCGCGCGCAGCAACGCGTCCTGGGTGCTGCGCACCGCCACCGCGGCATGGCGCATCTCGGAGGTGAACATCCGCGCACCGCCCCCGCCCTCCTGCTTGGCCCGGTAGAGCGCGAAATCGGCGCTGCCGATCAGCTCCTCGCCGCTCCGGCCGTGATCGGGGGCCAGGGCGAAGCCGATGCTCGCGCCGACCCGCAGGACATGGGCCTCGACCACGACCGGATCCGCCAGCGCGGCCAGGATCGCGCTGGCGCAGGTGCGCGCCGCCAGGGGATCGCCGGTCCCGGGCAGCAGGACGACGAACTCGTCGCCGCCCAGGCGGGCCATCACGGCCCGGCGCGGCAGAACCGCCGGGATCCGGACCGCGATCGCCTGCAGGAGCGCGTCGCCGACCGCGTGGCCGAGGCTGTCGTTGACCGCCTTGAACCCGTCGAGATCGACCAGCAGCACCGTGGCGGCCTCACCGCGGCGATACAGGTCGTTCAGCAGGGACTCGAACCGACGCCGATTCGTGAGGCCGGTCAGGTCATCCTGGTGGGCGAGCTGGAGCAGACCGGCCTCGCGCCGACGCCGCGCGGAGATGTCCTGGATGACGGCGCCAAGATTCGGTTCGCGCGCGTCGTCCCAAAGGGACAGGGAGACCTCCACCGGGCATTCCGTGCCGTCCTTGCGCCGGACCATCACCTCGAGGGTGCGGCCGACGACTTTCGCGAGATGGCCTTCGAAGATCCGCCCCAGGGCGGCCCTGTGGGCCGCGCGCATCCGCTCGGGCACGATCAGCTCGAAGGGCGCGCCCAGCATCTCGTCGAGATCGTAGCCGAACAGGGACGCGGCCGCCCGGTTGGCAAACCGGATCCGCCCCTCCCGGGTGAGCGCCAGCAGCGCCAGCTCGGTGGCGTTGGCGAAGCCCATCATGGACAGCCGCGCCAATTCGCTGCGCCGCAGGGTCATCTGCTCGACCACCATCGCGGCGAGATCCGCCAGCGCCTGGCGGTCATGGGCCGGGAAGAGCCCGCGCGGCGCCGTGTCGGCCACGCACAGGGCCCCGAGCCGGAAGCCGTCGGCGGTGATCAGGGGGGCGCCCGCGTAGAAGCGGACGAAGGGCAGCCCCACGACCCGAGGATTGTCGATGAAGCGCGGGTCGCGCTGCGTATCCGGGATGACCAGAACATCGTTCGACCGGATCGTGTGGGTGCAGAACGACGCGCTGCGGGGCGTCGGCCCCTGATCGAGGCCGACCGGACCGAGGCCGGTCTGCGCCTTGAGCCATTGCCAATGCTGGTCGATCAGCGAGACGTAGGCGATCGGCGTCCGGAACAGGCGCGCGGCCAGCCGGGCGATCGCGTCGAAGCGCTCCTCCGGGGCCGTTCCCGTGATCTGGAACCGGCCCAGCGCGTGAAGGCGCAGCGATTCCTGCTCCGCCAGAGCATATTCCGACGTGGTCGCTGCCGACACCAGTTCTGCCCCCGGCGCTTCAGACCCGACATTCGCGGGCGCTGCCGGGGATGAACTTAATCCGCGAGTCTTATCGGAGGTTTAAATCAGTGGTTGTTGCGGCGTTCCGGTCCTGAAGACCGCGTCGCGCCCGTTCAAAACGACGGCTCTCGACCGTTTCCGGCCGCGAGCCTGTATCCGTCCGGCGATCGCGCCGCAATCTGTGTCACCCGCGACGCGATTGCCTCAATCCGAGATCGCGAAATCGTGCCCCGGCCCATGACGGGGCCGGGGACGATCCGCGAGAGCCCTCAGGCGGCCTCGACCGACTTGCGGCTGGCGCGCCCCTTGGCGGCGGGGGCGGATTCGATCTTGCGGCCGCGGCGGGCCGGGGCGGGCGTCGGCTCCGCGTCGGTCTCGACGTCCAGTTCCTTGCCGCCCTGCTGGGCGCGGCCGGGCTGGCCGAGTCCGAGGCTCTTGGCCAGGGCCGAGCGCTGCGCCGAATAATTCGCCGAGGTGGTCGGGTAATCGGCCGGCAGGCCGAAGCGCTCGCGGTAGCTCTGCGGATCCAGGCCGTGCTTGGTCAGGTGACGCTTGAGCGTCTTGTACGACTTGCCGTCGATGAAGCTGATCAGGCCATCGGGCCGGATCGACTTGCGGATCTGGGCCGGGGTCGGCCGATCCACAGTGTCTTCGGCTGCGGCGGAAGGTCCCGAGGCGATCGAATTCAGCGCCTCATGGATGCTCGCGATCAGCGACGGCAATTCGGTGGGGGGCAGGGAGTTGTTGGCGACATAGGCCGCGACGACGTCCACGGTCCGCTCGATATAGTGCACTTGGGATGTCGGCGCTTCTTCGGACATTCTCACTTTCCCTGGGTTGGACGCTCGTTGAGGTAGCCTCTTACTGCGAATTAAAACAGCGGCTGGAAAAAGCAAGGTGACCCATACAATTCCCCGTGATCGTGTGAAAGTTCAGGTCTACATCGACCGGCCATGGCTACAGGTTGAAGTTGCATTGGCAGCGTTTTCACCGCACTTGCCCAGCGCTTTGTCCTCACGCGGGCGACGAATGCTGCTGCAGGCCGGAGGCCGGGTTTTCGCTGGCGGGAGAGACAGTTACGCCCTAGGTGAACGGCGGCCGCGCGCGGTCTAGGCGGGTCTTTCCCGGCACTGCACCGGTCTTGCCATGAAGACGCAAAATATTTTTGCTGACCCGTCAATTGCCTGTGTGTTCCCGCACAGCGGGGACGGCTGATTCGGGCTCAGGCGAAGGATTTGCGCGGATCGAACGCGTCGCGCACTGCTTCGCCGGCAAAGACCAGGAGGCTCAGCATCACCGCGATCACCAGGAATCCGGTCAGCCCGAGCCACGGGGCGGTCAGGTTGTCCTTGCCCTGGGCGAGCAGCTCCCCGAGCGAGGGCGAGCCGGGCGGCAGGCCGAAGCCGAGGAAATCCAGGGAGGTCAGCGTCGTGATCGAGCCGTTCAGGATGAACGGCAGGAAGGTCAGGGTCGCCACCATGGCGTTGGGCAGCAGGTGAACCGTCATGATCCGCAGGTTCGACAGGCCCAGCGCGCGCGCGGCCCGGACGTATTCGAAGTTCCGGGCTCGCAGGAACTCGGCCCGTACGACGCTGACCAGCGCCACCCACGAGAACAGCAGCATGATCCCGAGCAGGACGAAGAAGCCCGGGGCGATGAAGGCCGAGATGATGATGATCAGGTAGAGGGTCGGGATGCCGCCCCAGACCTCGATGAAGCGCTGGAAGGCGAGATCGACCCAGCCGCCGAAATAGCCCTGCACGGCGCCGGCCACGACCCCGATCGCGGACGAGACCGCGGCCAGGATCAGCCCGAACAGAACCGAGATGCGGAAGCCGTAGATCACCCGCGCCAGCACGTCCCGGGTGGTGTTGTCGGTGCCGAGCCAGTGCCAGGGAATGTCGGCGCAGGTCGCGCCGCCGAGCTTCTCCGCCACCGGCTTGCACTGGGCGTCCGAGAGCATCCAGGTCGGCGGCGAGGGCGAGGGCGTCGGCAGGTCCTCGTTGATCGTGTCGTAGGAGAACCGGATCGGCGGCCAGAGCGCCCAGCCGTGCTCGGCGATCTCCTTGCGGATCTCGGGCGAGCGGAAATCCGTGACAGCCAGGAACCCGCCGAACTTCTCCTCCGGGTAGTCGACCAGAACCGGGACCAGCCACTCGCCCTTGTAGGACAGGACGATCGGACGGTCGTTGGCGATGAATTCGGCGAACAGGCTGAGGACGAACAGCGCGGCGAAGATCAGGAACGACCAGTAGCCGAGGCGGTTGCGCCGGAAATTGTCGAGCCGGCGCCGATTGAGCGGCGACAGCCAGCCGCGCCCGCCCGAAACCGGGGCCGGCGCGGGAACGGCCTCATCGGGCCGCAGGACGATCGGCTGGGCGCCGGGCATCGGCGCCGGGACGACCTCGCTCTCGCCGGGACGCGCGATCTCGTTCATGGCCGCGGCCCTTGGCGAACGGGACGGGCCACGTCCGGCCCCGACGTCCGGAGACCGATCAGGTGTCGAGGCGGATCGCGGTGCCCTCGATCTCGTTCGGGCGGACGCCGCCGGTCCGCTCCATCCAGCGCCGGAGCAGGTGAACGTTGCGGCGGTTGGCCTTGAAGGCGGCATCGAACAGGTCGCCCGCCAGGGGGACCACGCCGAGCAGGCCGTCGACGGCGACGTTCAGCCCCATCCGGGCGACCAGCCAGCGAGGCGCTCCGAGGCGCTTGGCCTCGTAGACGATGAACGAGGAGATCACCATGCTGGCCACGTCGCCGATCACCGGCACGAGGCCGATCAGCGCGTCGAACCCGACCCGCCGGTTGATCCCCGGGATCACGAAGGCGGTGTCCATGACATGCGCCAGCGTCTCCAGACGGGCGAGGCTCGCCTCGCGGTCGAGATTCGCCGACAGGAACGGCGGCAGCCGGGTGGACGTCGCGCCGGCGGAATTCCTGCCGCCGGGAAAGGCCTCGGCGCCCACGAAGGGACCGGTCCGGGGAGCCTGCCGGGAAGCCTGGGTGAAATCCATCGCGGGGATCCGTCGGAGAGCCATCACCCTCAACGACGTGGCCCCCCGGCCGGATCCTCGCAAGGCGGCGGCCTGCGACCATCATGCCGCACCCCCGGCGAGACCGCGCATCCGCTCCAGGGCGGTGTCCAGGGTGGCGTCGGCCTTGGCGAAGCACAGACGCACGAGGCTGCGCACCGACCCGTCCGGATAGAAGGCGCTGACCGGGATCGCCGCGACGCCGTGGCGGGTGACCAGAGCCTCGCAGAAGGCCACGTCATCGGCGTAGCCGAGGCCGGTTATGTCGATGTTGAGGAACCACGTGGCCTGCGCCGGCAGGACCCGGAAGCCGAGATCGCGCAGGCCCGCGTCCAGCCGGTCGCGGGAGGCGGCGTAGCCCGCCCGCATGGCGTCGAACCACGGATCCGGCTTGGCGAGGCCGTAGGCCACCGCATCCTGGAGGTTGGGCGGCGTGGTGAAGGTCAGGAACTGGTGCGCCTTGGCGAGCACGCGCATCAGCCGGGCATCGGCCATCACGAACCCGACCTTCCAGCCGGTGAGCGAGAAGATCTTGCCCGCCGAGCCGATCTTGACCGTCTGCTCGCGCATCCCGGGCAGCGCCATCAGCGGCTGGTGGCGGGCGCCGTCGAAGACCACGTGCTCCCAGACCTCGTCGCAGATCGCGGTGACGTCGAAGCGCGTGCAGTACCCGGCGAGCAGCGCCAGGTCGTCCGCCGCGAACAGGGTCGCGCTCGGGTTGAGCGGGTTGTTCAGAACCACGGCCCTGGTCCGCGGGCCGAACGCGGCGGCGAGCGCCGCCTCGTCGAGCCGGAAGAAGGGTGGCTGCAGGGACACGATCCGCGGCACGCCGCCGGCCCGCTGCACCAGGGGCAGGTAGGCATCGTACATCGGGGCGAACAGCACGACCTCGTCGCCGGGCTCGATCAGCGCCAGCAGCGCGCCGGCCAGCGCCTCGGTGGCACCGGAGGTCACCATCACCTCGGTGTCGGGGTCGAGGGTCAGGCCCTGGTGCCGGGCGTAATGCGCGGCCACGGCCTCGCGCAGGGCCGGCAGACCCATCATCGGCGGGTACTGGTTCCAGCCGTCGATCAGGGCCCGGGCGCCGCGCTCGCGCACATCCGCGGGGCCCGGATCGTCCGGAAAACCCTGCCCGAGATTGACCGCGTCGTGGGCCCGGGCGAGCCGCGACATGGTCTCGAACACTGTGGTCGGCAGGGCGGCGAAGACCGGGTTCATGCGGGGCGGGACGCCGCTTCGGGCGCTGCAGACGAGCGAGACATCCTCGGCATGTAGCATGGGGTCGGCGGCGTGCGGAATGTGCGCGGCCGCACAGACCCGGACGACACGATCGGACGCCGGGACTGACGAATGTTGACATTCATCAGTCGTATCGTAGGTTCGTCTCACGGCTGGGGCGGCGCTCTCACCGGCGGGGCTTTGCCCCCTCGCTCCGTCAGCGAGACGCCGCTCCGGTCCCGTCAAAGGGCCATCGATCCCCGGATCGGTGGCCCTTTTCGCATGCCGGGGGCCGGTCGCTCTGGTAGCGTCTCAGGCCCGACGGATGCGACCATGCGGACGACACGCTGCCTCCTCCTCGCCGTGCTGATCGCCGGCCTGGGCCTCGCCCTCCGCCTCGGCGTGCCGGTCGCGCCCGTGGACCCGCCGTTCCGCGCCGTGCTCGACGCCTACGCGGCACCGGATTCGTCCGCGGCGGAGCCCAGCAACACGGCTGAAACCTCGCCGCCCTAGTGACGGCGCATTGGCCGGGCATCCAACACCCGCCCGGCGACGGAATATGCCGCAGCGGCCGGACGCCGTCCGGCCCCTATAGCCGCGTAGGCCGATGCGACCGTCCGGGCCGCCGAAGCGTAGGCGGCCGGGACATGCGCCATGGGGGCGTGCACAGCGAGGGATAGGGTACCGTCGGTCGCGCAGGCGTCCGGCATGTGCTCTAGTCAGGCATGAACGAGAGTTCACCGATCCGCACCGACACGGCGCGCGCCTACCAGCCGGGCGAGGCGCCGGCGCGCGACGTCCGCACGCGGCGATTCCGGCCGATCCGGTGGCTCGTGATCCTGGCCCTTCTGGCCGGAGCCGGGGCGATCGGGCACCGCTGGTACGAGGCGCGCACCGACAAGGGCGCCGAGCCGGCCACGGCCCACAGGGCCGGCGGCCGCGGCGGGCGGCACGGCGGCGGCGACATGGCGCAGGCGGTGGGCATCGCCACCGTGACGACCGGCGACATGCCGGTGGTGCTCCAGGGCCTCGGCACGGTGACGCCGCTCGCCACCGTGACGGTGAAGTCGCAGATCAGCGGCTACCTGATGGCCGTGAAGTTCCGCGAGGGCCAGACCGTCAAGGCCGGCGACGAGCTCGCCCTGATCGATTCTCGCCCCTACGAGGCGCTGCTCGCCCAGTACCAGGGTCAGCTCGCCCGCGACCAGGCGCTGCTGCAGAACTCGAAGCTCGACCTCCAGCGCTACCAGACGCTGAACCGGCAGGACTCGATCTCCAAGCAGAACGTCGACACGCAGGCCGCCCTGGTCAAGCAGAACGAGGGCACGGTGGCGGCCGACCAGGCGCTGGTCGACCAGCAGAAGCTCAACATCGCCTACACCCACATCACGTCGCCGGTGGACGGGCGGGTCGGCCTGCGCCAGGTCGACCAGGGCAACTACGTCTCGGCCGCCTCGACCGCGATCGTGGTGGTGACCCAGCTCCATCCGATCTCGGTGATCTTCACCCTGCCGGAGGACGACGTCGCCCGGGTGATGCGCCAGGTCCGGGCCGGCGCCAAGCTCGCCGTGCGCGCCTACGACCGGGGCGACGCCCACCAGATCGCGGTCGGCAGCCTCGACACGGTCGACAATCAGATCGACACGACCACCGGCACGGTGAAGCTCCGGGCCTTGTTCGACAATGCCGACGAGGAGCTGTTCCCGAACCAGTTCGTCAACGCCAAGCTCACCGTCGACACGGTGCGGGGTGCCGCCCTGGTGTCGAATTCCGGCCTGCTGCAGGGCACGCCCGGCACCTACGTCTACCTGATGGACGGGGACAGCAAGGTCACGGTCCGGCCGGTCAAGACCGGGGAGACCGACGGGACCAACACCGTCGTGGTCTCGGGCCTGAAGCCCGGCGACCGGGTCGTCGTCGACGGCACCGACCGGCTCAAGGACGGCGCCGAGGTCCGGATCACCGACGGCGCGCAGGCCGCGGGCGCGACCGGCGCGGTCACGGGCGCGGGCGACAAGCCCGGCGGCAAGCCGGCCGCCGGACCCGACGGGACGGCCGATACCGCCCGCCCGGCCGCTCCGGAGGGCGGGCGCCGGCGCCGGCAGCAGCCGTGAGCCCGGCTTCGGCGCGCCTGCCATGAACCCGTCCCGCCTGTTCATCCTGCGGCCGGTGGCGACGACGCTGCTGATGCTGGCGATCCTGATCGTCGGCGGCGTGTCGTACCTGAACCTGCCGGTCTCGGCGCTGCCGGCCGTCGACTACCCGACGATCCAGATCCAGACCTTCTATCCGGGCGCGAGCCCCGAGGTGATGACCTCCTCGGTCACGGCGCCGCTGGAGCGGCAATTCGGCCAGCTCGCCAACCTCAATCAGATGACCTCGCAATCCTCGGCGGGCGCCTCGGTCATCACGCTGCAATTCAGCCTGGACCTGGCCCTCGACGTGGCCGAGCAGCAGGTCCAGGCCGCGATCAACGCCGCCGGCAACCTGCTGCCGTCGGACCTGCCGGCCCCGCCGATCTACGCCAAGGTCAACCCGGCCGACGCGCCGGTCCTGACGCTGGCTCTGACCTCGAAGACCCTGCCGCTGACCCAGGTGCGGGACCTCGCCGAGTCGCGGCTCGCCCAGAAGATCAGCCAGGTGGCGGGCGTCGGCCTGGTCAGCATCTCGGGGGGCCAGCGCCCGGCGATCCGGGTGCGGTTCAACGCCCGGGCGCTCGCCGCCTACGGGCTGAACATCGACGACCTGCGCACCACCATCACCAACCTGAACGTCAACACCCCCAAGGGCTCGATCGACGGGCCGAAGCAATCCTACGCGATCAACGCCAACGACCAGATCCGCGACCCGAAGGCCTATAATTCGGCGATCATCGCCTATCGCAACGGCGCCCCGGTGATGCTCTCGGAGGTCGCCGACGTGGTCGAGGGGCCGGAGAACACCAAGCTCGGCGCCTGGGCCGACGGGACGCCGGCGGTGATCCTCAACATCCAGCGCCAGCCGGGCGCCAACGTCATCGCCACGGTCGACAAGATCAAGGCGCTGCTGCCCCAGATGCAGGCGAGCCTGCCGACCGCGGTGGCGGTGGCGCCGCTCACCGACCGCACCACCACGATCCGGTCCTCCGTGGAGGACGTGCAGTTCGAGCTCGGGCTGGCGATCGCGCTGGTCGTGCTGGTGATCTTCCTGTTCCTGCGCAGCCTGTCGGCGACGCTGATCCCGAGCCTGTCGGTGCCCCTGTCGCTGATCGGCGCCCTCTCGGTGATGGACCTCTACGGCTTCTCCCTCGACAACCTGTCCCTGATGGCGCTGACCATCGCCACCGGCTTCGTGGTCGACGACGCCATCGTGGTGATCGAGAACATCGCCCGCCACGTGGAGGCCGGCGATTCGCCCCTCGAAGCGTCCCTGAAAGGGTCGCGCGAGATCGGCTTCACCATCATCTCGCTCACCGTCTCGCTGATCGCGGTGCTGATCCCGCTGCTGTTCATGGGCGACGTGGTCGGGCGCCTGTTCCACGAATTCGCGATCACGCTGGCGGCCACCATCGTGATCTCCGCGGTGGTCTCGCTGACCCTGGTGCCGATGCTGTGCGCGCGCCTGCTCAAGCACGTGCCCGAGGCCCAGATCCGCCGCCGCGAGGGCGTGGTGTCGCGCGCGGGCCGGCGCGCCATCGACGGCCTGATCGCCGGCTACGGCCGCGCCCTGCGCGTGGTCCTGAACCACCAGGGCCTGACCCTGCTGGTGGCCCTCGGGACCCTGGTCCTGACCGTCTACCTGTTCGTGGTCATCCCCAAGGGGTTCTTCCCGGTGCAGGATACCGGCGTGATCCAGGGCATCACGCAGGCGGACCAGTCGGTCTCCTACGGGGCGATGGCCGAGCGCCAGCAGCGGATGGCCGCGATCATCCTGCAGGATCCGGACGTGGCCAGCCTGTCCTCGTTCATCGGGGTCGACGGCCAGAACGTCACGCTCAATTCCGGCCGGATGCTGATCAACCTCAAGCCGCGCGACCAGCGGACGGACTCGGCCAGCGCGATCATCCGGCGGATCAATGCGGCGGCCCGGGCCGAGCCCGGCATGCGCCTGTACATGCAGCCGATCCAGGACCTGACCATCGACACCGCGGTCTCGGCGACCCAGTACCAAGTCATCCTCGAGACCCCGAACCTCAACGATTTCGAGACCTGGGTGCCGCGCTTCACCGAGGCCCTGGCGAAATCCCCCGTGGTCGCCGATGTGGCGAGCGACCACCAGGCGCAGGGGCTGGCCGCCTACGTCACCATCGACCGGCCCACGGCCGGCCGCTACGGCATTACCCCGGCGACCATCGACAACGCTCTCTACGACGCCTTCGGCCAGCGGATCATCTCGACGATCTTCACCCAGTCCAACCAGTACCGGGTGATCCTGGAGGCCGACCCGAACCTGCACACCACCCTGCGCAGCCTCGAGACGATTTACCTGCCGTCCTCGACAGCGGCCAACGGCCAGGTGCCGCTCTCCGCGGTGGCGCGGATCAGCGAGCGGCGGGCGCCCCTGCTGATCTCGCATCTCGGGCAGTTCCCCGCCACGACGGTGTCGTTCAACCTCGCACCCGGCGCGGCCCTCGGGCAGGCGGTCGAGGCGATCGAGCAGGCCAAGGCGGCGATCGACCTGCCGCCCTCGTTCCGGGTGGTGCCGCAGGGCTCGGTCTTCGCGTTCCAGTCGGCGCTCAGCAACGAGCTGTTCCTGGTGCTCGCGGCGATCATCACGGTCTACATCGTGTTGGGCGTGCTCTACGAGAGCTTCATCCACCCGATCACGATCCTGTCGACCCTGCCATCGGCCGGCATCGGGGCGCTGCTGGGCCTGATGCTGTTCGGCCTGTCCCTCGACATCATCGCGGTGATCGGCATCGTGCTGCTGATCGGCATCGTGAAGAAGAACGCGATCATGATGATCGACTTCGCGCTCCAGGCCGAGCGCGAGGACGGGCTCGATCCCCGGGAGGCGATCTTCCAGGCCTGCCTGCTGCGCTTCCGCCCGATCCTGATGACCACGCTGGCCGCCCTGTTCGCCGCAGTGCCGCTGATCCTCGGCACCGGCGTCGGCTCGGAGCTGCGCCAGCCGCTCGGCATCTGCATCGCCGGCGGCCTGATCGTCAGCCAAGTGCTGACCCTGTTCACGACCCCGGTGATTTATTTGGCGTTTGACCGGCTGGAACGCCGGATCGCCGGGCGGCGGGGTCCTGCCCTCGAAAGCGGCGAGGCGGTGCCGTGACGGGTCGGGACGATTCCGCGCCTCTCCCTCCCCCCTCTGCGGGGGAGGGTGGCCCCCGAAGGGGGTCGGGAGAGGGGAGCGACGGTGCAGGATGTGGCGCGCGCCGCGACGAGGGGCGCCGCTTCGACGCGATCTCGCCCCGCCTGCGCATCTTCGCGAAAGGTCAGCGCCGTGAGCGGACCCGTGCGGAGGATCTGTTCTGGCAGGAGGTGCGTGCCGGGCGCTTTCACGGACTCAAGTTCAGACGGCAAGTTCCGATCCCGCCCTATATCGCCGACTTCCTCTGTGCATCCGCACGATTGATCGTCGAGCTGGACGGTGAACCGCACGAGACCGACGCGCGTCGTCGCCGTGACGCGAAGCGCGATGCATGGCTGAAAAGCCAGGGCTTCGAGGTGCTGCGCTTCCCGAACGATCTTGTGCTGAGCAATCTCGGTCTGGTCCTCGACAGGGTGGGCGAGGCCGCCGAGGCGCGCGCCCTCTCCCTCCCCCCTCTGCGGGGGAGGGTGGGCCCCGAAGGGGGTCGGGAGAGGGGAGCAACGGTGCAGGATCCGGCTGAGGCCTTCATGAAGGCTGCGACCCATCCTGAAGCCGCGTCCCCTCTCCCGACCCCTGCTGACGCAGGGGCCACCCTCCCCCGCAGAGGGGGGAGGGAGAGGCGCGGAGCCGGTTGCGCTTCTTCCGATGAGCGCACGGCGGCTCTCCGCCAAGACTACGGGAGGCCTCTCCCGTGAACATCTCCGAGCCGTTCATCCGTCGGCCGGTCGCGACCACGCTGCTCACGATCGGCGTGCTGCTCGCCGGCCTGTTCGCGTTCCTGAAGCTGCCGGTGGCGCCGCTGCCGCAGATCGACTTTCCGGTCATCCTGGTCCAGGCGCAGATGCCGGGCGGGAGCCCTGAGACCATGGCGACCACCGTGGCGGCGCCCCTCGAGCGGCGGCTCGGCGCCATCGCGGACGTCAACGAGATGACGTCCACGAACGCGCTCGGCTCCACCCGGATCGTGCTGCTGTTCGGCCTGAACCGCGACATCGACGGGGCGGCCCGCGACGTGCAGGCGGCGATCAACGCGGCGCGCGCCGACCTGCCGGCCTCGCTCCGGCAGAATCCGACCTACCGCAAGTTCAACCCCGCCGACACGCCGATCATCATCCTGGGCCTGACCTCGGAGACGCTGACCCGCGGCCAGGTCTACGATTCGGCCGCCACGGTGGTGCAGCAGAAGCTCTCGCAGCTGCCGGGCGTCGGCAATGTCGATATCGGCGGCTCGTCCCTGCCGGCGGTGCGGGTGGAGCTCGATCCCACCGCCCTGTTCAATTACGGCATCGGCCTGGAAGGCATCCGGGCCGCGCTCGCCTCGGCCAACGCCAACTCGCCCAAGGGCGAGATCGATGCCGGCGGACGGCGCTACCAGCTCTACGCCAACGACCAGGGCCGCAAGGCCGCAGATTACCGCGACATCATCGTGGCCTACCGCAACGGCGCCGCGGTGAAGCTCACGGATGTGGGCCAGGTGCTCGACGGCGTCGAGGACAAGCGCAACCTCGGCATCGTCAACGGCAAGGACGGGGTGCTGCTGTTCGTCTACAAGCAGCCCGGCGCCAACGTGGTCGAGACCATCGACGCCGTGAAGAAGGCGCTGCCGCAGCTCACCGCGGCGCTGCCGGGCGGCATCGACATCAAGCTCACCGGCGACCGCAGCGCCACGATCCGGGCGTCGCTGGCGGCGACCGAGGAGACGCTGCTCGTGGCGGTCGGCCTCGTGATCCTGGTGGTGTTCGGCTTCCTGCGCTCCGGCCGGGCGACCCTGATCCCCGCGGTGGCGGTGCCGATCTCGATCATCGGCACCTTCTCGGCGATGTACCTGCTCGGCTACTCGCTCAACATCCTGTCGCTCACCGCCCTGATCATCGGCACCGGCTTCGTGGTCGACGACGCCATCGTGGTGCTGGAGAACGTCCAGCGCCACATCGAGGAGGGCAAGCCCCGGCTGCAGGCGGCCCTGATCGGCGCCCGGGAGGTCGGCTTCACGGTGATCTCGATGAGCCTGTCGCTCATCGCGGTGTTCCTGCCGATCCTGCTGATGGGCGGCCTGATCGGCCGGATCTTCCAGGAATTCTCCGTCACCCTGTCGCTGTCGATCCTGATCTCTCTGGTGCTGTCGCTCACGACGACACCGATGATGTGTGCCCGGCTGCTGCGGCCCGAGGGGCACGGGCGTCCGGCAGGACGCCGCCCGAATATCCTGATCCGCGGCCTGGAGGGCGGCTTCTCCTGGCTGCTCGACGCCTATGCCCGGACGCTCGCGGTGGCGCTGGCGCATCCGCGCCTCGTGCTGCTGAGCCTGCTCGCCACGGTGGGGCTCAACGTCTACCTCTACGTCATCGTGCCGAAGGGCTTCTTCCCCGAGCAGGATACCGGCCAGATGATGGGCGGCGTCCAGGCCGACCAGCGCATCTCGTTCCAGTCCATGGAGACCAAGCTCCGGCAGGCCACCACCATCGTGGGCGCGGATCCGGCGGTGGAAAGCGTCGTCGGCTTCACCGGCGGGCGCGGCACCAACTCGGCCAACGTGTTCATCGGCCTGAAGCCCATCGGCGAGCGGGCGCCGATCTCCGCCGTGATGGCGCGGCTCCGGCCGAAGCTCGCCCAGGTGGCGGGCGCGCGGCTCTACGTCTTCCCGCGTCAGGACCTGCAGATGGGCGGCCGCCAGAGCTTCGCCCAGTACCAGTACACCCTCCAGGGCGACACCGCCGAGGAGCTGTTCGCCGCCGCCCCGAAGCTGCTGGCCGCCCTGCAGAAGGACCCGACCTTCGCGGACGTCACCTCCGACCAGCAGGAGGGCGGGCTGGAGACCCGGGTCGTGATCGACCGCGCCACCGCGTTCCGGTACGGCATCACCCCGAACAAGATCGACAACACGCTGTACGACGCCTTCGGCCAGCGCCAGGTCTCGACGATCTACAACCCGCTGAACCAGTACCACGTCGTGATGGAGATCGCCCCGCGCTACCTGGAATCCCCCGAGACCCTGAAGCAGATCTTCGTCTCGACCTCCGGGGGCAACGCGCCGGGCTCGGCCGCCACCAACGCGGTGGCCGGCACCGTGGCGGCGGCGGGCGGCGTCAACACCAATGCAGCCACCGGCACCAGCAGTCCGGGGAGCGGCGCCACTGCGACGGGGGCCACGACCGGCACGGGCGCGGTCGGCGGCGGGTCCACCGGCGTCGCCGCCGCGGCGACCGCGGCCGCCAGCACGGCCGACGCATCGTCGAACGCCGCCGCGATCGCCTCCGATTCCGCCCGCAACGCCTCCTCGAACGCCATCGCGGCGAGCAAGGGCGGGGCCTCGTCGAGCGCGCCGGTCTCGGCCGCCAAGGAGACCATGGTCCCGCTGTCGGCCTTCGCGCGGATCGAGCCCGGCAACGCCCCCGTGCAGGTGAGCCACCAGGGCCTGTTCGTGGCGACCACGATCTCGTTCAACCTGGCGCCGGGCAAGAGCCTGTCGGATGCCACGGTGGCGATCGACCGGGCGATGTCGTCGCTGCGGCTGCCGGCCACGATCCACGGCGAATATGCCGGCGCGGCCAAGAACTACGTCGCCTCGGCCTCGCGCCAGCCGCTCCTGATCCTGGCCGCGATCCTGGCGGTCTACGCGGTGCTCGGCATCCTGTACGAGAGCTTCGTCCACCCGCTGACGATCCTCTCGACCCTGCCGTCGGCGGGCGTCGGGGCCGTGCTGGCCCTGCTGGTGACCGGCACCGAATTCACCATCATCGCGCTGATCGCGGTGTTCCTGCTGATCGGCATCGTGAAGAAGAACGCGATCATGATGATCGACGTGGCCCTCGACGCCGAGCGGACCCGGGGCGCGAATCCCGTGGACGCGATCCGCGAGGCCTGTCTCGTGCGCTTCCGGCCGATCATGATGACCACGCTCGCCGCGATGCTCGGGGCCGTGCCGCTGATCCTGGCCACCGGCGAGGGGGCCGAGCTGCGCCGGCCCCTGGGCATCGCCATCGTGGGCGGATTGATCGTGAGCCAGATCCTGACCCTGTACACCACCCCCGTCGTCTACCTGACCCTCGACCGCCTCCGGCACCGGGTGCTCGCCCGCCGCAGGCGCGCCGGGCGCGGCGGCGCAGCGGCATTGCCGGCCGGAGAGTGATGCGTCCGTTTTCACGTGAAACACCGGCGGCACCCGCGCGCGCGCCTCGCTCTATCGGCGCCGAGCACGCATCATCGATCGATGGACGCGACGCAGCCGGCGCATTCCCTCCCGCCTCTGCGGGGGGAGGGAGACGCGCCCGCGGCCTCGGGCTGCGCCATATTCTCTGTCTCCCCCTCATCCCCGCCCTGGCGGGCTGCGTGGTCGGCCCCGACTACGCCCGGCCCTCCGTCGAGACGCCGCTCGCCTACAAGGAAGGCGGCAAGCGGGAGGACAGCCCGGCCGTCGTGGCGGCGCGCAAGAAGGGTTGGCGCGAGGCCCGGCCCAACGACGCGGCCGAGCGGGGCGACTGGTGGCGGGTGTTCAAGGACCCGATCCTCGACCGCCTGATCCGCCTGGTCGACGTCGACAACCAATCCTTGCGGCAGGCGGTGGCAAATTACCGGCAGGCCCGGGCCCTGGTCGCCTCGGCCCAGGCCGCCCTGTACCCGACCGTCATCGGCGCCCCGAGCATCACCCGGACCGGCAGCGGCAACACCGTGCGCACCAGCGCGTCGCTGCTCGGCCAGGCCAGCTGGGAGCTCGACCTGTTCGGCGGCACCCGCCGGAACATCGAGAGCGAGGCGGCGCTCGCCCAGTCCGACGCCGCCACGATCGCGTTGACCCGCCTGACCATCCAGGCCGAGATCGCCGCCGACTACCTGACCGTGCGCTACGCCGACGCCCTCCAGAAGGTGCTCGACGAGAACGTCGCGAACTTCAAGAAGACGCTGGCCATCACCGAGAACCAGTACGCCGCCGGCGTCGCGGCCCGCTCCGACGTGATCACCGCGCAGACCCAGGTCCAGACCATCGAGGCCCAGGCCATCGCGGTCCGGCTGACCCGGGTGCAGTACGTCAACGCCATCGCCACCCTGATCGGGCGGCCGCCCTCGGAGGTCTCGATCCCGGTGGCCGGCATCGGCCGCAACCCGCCCGCCGTGCCGGTCGGGATCCCGTCCGACCTGCTCGAGCGCCGCCCCGACGTGGCCCAGGCCGAACGTCTGGTGCAGGGGCAGAGCGAGCGGATCGGCGTCGCGGTGGCGGCCTTCTTCCCGACCGTGACGATCTCGGCCCAGGGCGGGGTTTCCGGGCTGACCCGCAACGGCCTGTTCTCGGCCGCCAACCAGGTCTGGTCGACGACCGCGGCCGGGACCGAGGTCCTGTTCGACGGTGGCGCCCGGACGGCGGCCGTGCGCTCGGCCGAGGCCGGCTACGACGCGGCGGTGGCCAATTACCGGCAGGTGGTGCTCGCCGCCCTGGCGGAGGTCGAGAACCAGATGGCGGCCCTGCGCATCCTCGGCCTGCAGCAGGGGGCCCAGGATGCGGCCGTCGAATCCTCGCGCAAGGCCGTGGAGATCACCCTCAACGAGTACCGGGCCGGCACGCAGAACTTCACCACCGTGGTGACCGCGCAGGGCCTGCTCGTGAACAACGAGATCAACGCCCTCCAGGTCCGGCTCAGCCGCTTCACCGCGGCGGTCACGCTGATCCGGGCGCTCGGCGGCGGCTGGGACGTGCGCTCCCTGCCCAGCGACGCCGAATTGAAGGGCCCGACCCTGCCGATCGACCGGGGCGGCCAGGCCGTCCGGGTGGACGAGTAGCTTATCGGGGCTCCGCCCCCGAACCCCGCCAAAGGGCCGAGCCCTTTGGGATCCCGGATCAGGTATGCCCCGGGCAGGGCTGCACCTCGATCGTGACGTGGCTCAGGTCGCGCAGCCCGGCGAGCCGGGCCTTGTAATGGGCCGGCGGCTGCGGGTTGTCGCTGACCAGGGCGATCACGGCGGCGCGGTGGCCCGGCCCGACCTGCCAGAGATGCAGGTCGCTCACCCGGTCGCCGTCCGTCTCCAGGCGGGCACGGATCTCCGCCGTGGCGGCCGGCGACGGCCGCGCGTCAAGGAGCACGAGGCCGGCCGTGCGCAGGAGGCTCCAGGACCAGGCCAGGATCACCACCGTGCCGACCAGACCCATGGCCGGATCGAGCCAGGCGAGGCCGAGATAGCGCCCGCCGAGCAGGGCGGCGATCGCCAGCACCGAGGTCAGCGCGTCGGCCAGCACGTGGATGTAGGCGGCGCGGAAATTGGTATCGTGACCACCATGACCGTGCCCCCCGTGCCCACCATGGCTGTGGCCGCCATGGTCATGGCCGTGATGCCCATGGTCGTCATGGTCGTCGTGCAGGAGCCAGACGCTGGCGAGGTTCACGGCCAGCCCGAGGATGGCGATCGGGATCGCCTGCCCGAAGCCGATCGGCGCCGGATGGAGCAGCCGGTCGACGCTCTCGGCGCCGATCAGGAGCGCGACCAGGCCCAGGATGATCGCGCTGGCGAACGCCGCCAGATCCCCGAACTTGCCGGTGCCGAAGGTGAAGCGCGGATCCTCCGCGTGCCGCCGGGCGAAGCGATAGGCCAGGGCCGCGATGCCGAGCGCTGCCGCATGGGTCGACATGTGCCAGCCATCGGCCACCAGCGCCATCGAGCCGAACCAGGTGCCGCCGGCGATCTCGACCACCATCGTGACCGCCGTCAGCGCCACCACCGCCCAGGTCCGCCGCGCGTGCCGGTCGTGTCGATCCCCCAGGAAGACGTGGCCGTGGCTCCAGGGTTCGAGGGAATGGGTATGCATGCGCATCTCCGTTGCAATCGTCTCGGTGCAGCATAGCGGCGGACAGCCGGAACGGGCATTGCTACAGGCCAGTTGTCACGCCGATTTGCTGCACCGCAGCCCGATGGGAGCCAGGAATGGCCGAGCAGATGACACCCCTCAAAGATGATGCGGCCAGCGGCACCAAGCCGGCGCCGCCCTGCACGCTGGTGATCTTCGGAGCCGGGGGCGACCTGACCAAGCGCCTGCTGATGCCCTCGCTCTACAACCTCGCCGGGGCCGGGCTCCTGCCGGAGGGCTTCTCCATCCTGGGCGTCGACCATTCCGACGGCACCGACGAATCCCTGCGCGACAGCCTCACCAAGACCATGGAGGCGTTCAGCAAGGACCCGACCTCGGAGTTCCACGCCGACCATATCGATCCCAAGAGCTGGGGCTTCATCCGCGACCGGCTCCATTACCTGAAGGGCGATTTCGAGAAGCCCGAGACCTTCGCCGCGGTCAAAGACAAGGTGCGCGGCAGCGCGGTGTTCTACTGCGCGGTGGCGGCCCGCTTCTTCGGCACGATCGTCGACGGCCTCGGCCAGGCCGGGCTGCTCCGTCAAGAGAACGGCGATTTCCGCCGGGTGGTGATCGAGAAGCCGTTCGGCTCCGACCTCGCCTCCGCCCGGGAGCTCAACGCCCGGATCCTGAAACAGGGCGACGAGAGCCAGTTCTACCGGATCGACCACTTCCTCGGGAAGGAGACGGTCCAGTCGATCATGGCGTTCCGCTTCGCCAACGGCCTGCTGGAACCGGTCTGGCGGCGGGAATACATCGACAGCGTCCAGATCACCGCGGCCGAGACCGTGGGCGTCGAGGAGCGCGGCGGCTTCTACGAGCCGACCGGGGCGCTGCGGGACATGGTGCCCAACCACATGTTCCAGCTGCTCTGCATGGTCGCCATGGAGCCGCCGAACTCCTTCGACGCCGAGGCGGTGCGCTCGGAGAAGGCCAAGCTCGCCCAGGCCGTGAAGCCGATCCCCCCGGAGGACGCGGTGCGCGGCCAGTACACCGCCGGCACGTCCGAGGGGCACGACGTGCCGGGCTACCGCGACGAGCCGCATGTCGCCAAGGACTCGGTCACCGAGACCTACATCGCCCTCAAGCTCAACATCGAGAACTGGCGCTGGGCCGACGTGCCGTTCTACGTCCGCACCGGCAAGCGCATGACCGGGCGGCGCACCGAGATCGCGGTGCTGTTCAAGCCGGCCCCGTTCAAGATGTTCGAGGACACGCCCAACGCCGATCTCGGCCCGACCGTGATGCGGATCATGATCGACCCAGACCACGGGGTCAGCACCGAGTTCAACGTGAAGGTCCCGGGCCCGGAGATGCGGATCGGCCGGGTCGGCGCCGCGTTCCGCTACAAGGACTTCTTTCCGGACCAGCCGAATGTCGGCTACGAGACCCTGCTGTACGATTGCATGATCGGCGACGCGACCCTGTTCCAGCGGGCCGACAACATCGAGGCCGGCTGGGCGGCGGTCGATCCGCTGCTCAAAGGCTGGCCGCAGGCGGATGTAAAGCCCTATCCCGCCGGCAGCACCGGGCCGAAGGAGGCCGACGCGCTCCTGGCCCGCGACGGCCGCCATTGGCTCGGCCTCGACGGCAAGACGGATTGAAGGTCAGCGCCCTGGGGCTCGACATCGATCCTCCGGAATCCTGGATTCAAAAGGTCCGAGACCTTTTGCGGGTCCAGGGCAGCGCCTTGGTCCATCGGGGCTCCGCCCCGATACCCCGCCAAAGGGCTGAGCCCTTTGGGAACCCCGATCTCAGCGCCGCTTGAACGGCAGCATCGCGGCCACGGCGAGCGCGTCGACCCGGTTGTTCAGCGGGTCGCTGGCATGGCCCTTGACCCAGTGCCAGGCCACGTCGTGGCGCTCGCGGGCGGCGTCGATCCGGCGCCAGAGGTCCTCGTTCTTCACCGGCTTCTTGTCGGCGGTGCGCCAGCCCCGGGCCTTCCAATTGTGGATCCAGCTGGTGATTCCCTGGCGCAGGTACTGGGAGTCCGTGAACAGGTCGACCCGGCAGGGGCGCTTGAGCGCCTCCAGGGACTCGATCGCGGCCAGGATCTCCATGCGGTTGTTGGTGGTGAAGGCCTCGCCGCCCGAGAGCTCCTTCTGGGTGTCGCCGAAGATCAGGATCGCGCCCCAGCCGCCCGGGCCGGGATTCCCCGAGCAGGCGCCATCCGTGTAGATCTTCACCCGCGTCGGCTCGGACGCGGTCTCGGTCACGTCGTCGCTCATCCGTCCCTCAGGACTGCCGCCCGTAATCCTGCGCGTCCCGCGCCTGGCGGTGGAAGGTCAGCCGGTGATCGAATTCCCGCGGGTCCTTGGGCTTCACCAGGGCACCGGGCGGCACATTCAGCCAATCGACCAGGCGGGTCAGCATGAAGCGCAGCGCCGCACCCCGGCACAGGATCGGCAGCGCCGCGACCTCCGCGGGCTCCAGGGTCCGCACCGCCTCGTAGCCGGCAATCAACGCGGCCGCCATGTCCCGGTGGAAGGTGCCGTCGGCCTCGAAGCACCAGGCGTTGAGGCAGACCGCGAGGTCGTACGCGAAAGCGTCCGTGCAGGCGAAGTAGAAGTCGATCAGCCCCGAGAGGGCGTCGCCGATGAAGAACACGTTGTCGGTGAACAGGTCCGCGTGGATCACCCCGCCCGGCAGGTTTTCGGGCCAGGACGCTTCGAGGAGCGCGAGGTCGGCGCGGGTGCGCTCCGCCAGCCCCGGCGCGACCGAATCGGCCTGGGCCTCGGCCTGCGCGAAGAGCGGGCGCCAGGATTCCACCGAGAGGCTGTTCGCGCGCACCATACCAAAATCGGCGCCGGCGGCGTGCAGCTCGGCCAGCGCCCGGCCGAGTTCCCGGCAATGCTCGACGCCCGGTGTCTTGACCGAGACGCCTTCCAGGAAGCTGACGATGGCGGCGGGCCGCCCGCAGAGCTGGCCCAGAGCCGTGCCGGCCCGGTCCCGCACCGGCTGCGGGCAGGCGAGCCCCCGGGCGGAGAGATGCTCCATCAGCCCGATGAAGAACGGCAGATCCCCCTCTTGCACCCGCTTCTCGTAGAGGGTCAGGATGTAGCGGCCCTGGGTGGTCTGCAGGAAGAAGTTGGAATTCTCGACGCCCTCGGCGATGCCCTTGAAGGAGAGCAGGCTGCCGATGTCGTAGGCGGACAGGAACTCGGAGAGCGCCGCGTCGGATACCTCGGTGTAGACGGCCACGTGTTCGCGCTCGGGTTCGGGATTCGTTTGGGAGTCGGGATCGCCGATGAGCGTCGGCGAAACCGACGTCGATCCCGGGCTTCCCACCCATGCCCCTCATCCTGAGGTGCTGCGCGATCATCGATCGCGCAGCCTCGAAGGAGGCTTCCAGGGATCGGGGCGGAATCTGGAGTCCTCCTTCGAGGCCCGGCGATCTCCGATCGCCGGGCATCTCAGGATGAGGGTGTGGGTTGGAAGAACCTACTCGGCCGCTTCGCTGCGCAGCTCGCGCGGCAGCGGGAAGACCATGTCCTCGACCACCGTCGAGACCGTGTCGACGATCACGTCGTAGCGGGCGGCAAAGGCCTCGATGATCTCCTCGACCAGCACCTCGGGGGCCGAGGCGCCGGCCGTGAGGCCGAGCTTGCGGATGCCCTCGAAGGCCGGCCAGTCGATCTCCTCGGCGCGCAGCACGAGGCGGGTGATCGGGCAGCCGACGCGCTCGGCGACCTCGCGCAGGCGCTGCGAGTTCGAGGAGTTCGAGGAGCCGACCACGATCAGGGCGTCCACCAGTGGCGCCACCTGCTTTACCGCCTCCTGGCGGTTGGTGGTGGCGTAGCAGATGTCGTCCTTGTGCGGCCCGGTGATGTTCGGGAACTTCTTCTTCAGCGCCTCGACGATGTGGCGGGTGTCGTCGACCGACAGGGTCGTCTGGGTGACCCAGGCGAGGTTGTCGGGATTCTCGGGCGTCAGGGCCTGGATCTGGTCCAGATCCTCCACCAGGGTGATCGAACCCTTGGGCAGCTGGCCCATGGTGCCGACCACCTCGGGATGGCCGGAATGGCCGACCAGCAGCACGTGGCGGCCGCGCTTGTGGTGGATCTCGGCCTCGCGGTGCACCTTGGTCACCAGCGGGCAGGTGGCGTCGATCGTGGTCAGCCCGCGGGAATCGGCGTTGGCCGGCACGGTCTTGGCGACGCCGTGGGCGGAGAAGATCACCGGGGCGCCGCTATCGGGCACCTCGTCGAGCTCGCGCACGAACACGGCGCCCTTCCGCTTCAGGCTCTCGACCACGTACTTGTTGTGGACGATCTCGTGCCGGACGTAGACGGGCGGCCCGTAGAGGGCGAGAGCCCGCTCGACCACGTCGATGGCCCGCACCACGCCGGCGCAGAAGCCGCGGGGGGCACAGAGCAGGATCTCCAACGGCGGCTTGCCGGTGGTGCCTTCACCAGAGGGGCTCTGGGCGGGCGCGAGGGACGCGATGTCTGCGGTCATGGGGGCGATGTGGCGAGGGCGGGGCTGTCCTGTCAACGGTCCTGGACTGCGAACCGGGCAGGAAGACGACCGCGGAGCGCCTCTGTAGCACGTTTGCCGCGCCAATTGGACCCGGGGCGCCCGGATACGCCCCCTAGAGCCGCCGGATCCCCGTCACCGCCCCAAAACTGTTCTCGCGGATCCGGGCGACTGCGCCGGCCAGGGGCTCGACCGCCACGGCCATGTGGTGGCCGTTGGCGTGGATCAGCGTCTCAGGGTCGAGCATCAGCCCGACATGGCCGCGCCAGAACACGAAGTCGCCCCGGCGCAATCCTTCCAACGCCAGCGGCAGCGCCCGGCCGAGGTCGCGCTCCTGCATGTCCGCGTCGCGCGGGCAGGGGAGGCCGGCGGCGTCGAGGCAGAGCTGCACGAGGCCGGAGCAATCGAGCCCCAGGGTGGTGCGGCCGCCCCAGAGATAGGGAATGCCGACAAGCCGCTCGGCCGTGGCGGCGTAATCGGGCTGGTGCTGCGCCAGCGGGGCGCAGTGGCGCGCGAAGACGTAGCCGCCGGGGGACTCCAGGTAGGCCCCCGCCTCACCGGTGACCACGAGGCGCGCGCCGAGGCTGAGATGCGCGCGCACCGGCCGCTTCAGGTCGGGCTCGGGATACAGGAAGGTGCGCAACGCCGTGACCCGATGGGTCGGCTCGGGATCGGCGTCGCCCAGGGATTCGGCCGGCAGGTAGCCGACATAGCCGTCCCGGACGAGCTGCACGAAGGCGAACCCGTCCTGCTCGGCGTAGAGGGTGATGGCATCGCCGAGCAGCGCCTCGGTGTCGAGCCCAGCTTCCGGGGCGGGTTCGCGCCGCAGGGGGGCCGAGGGTGCCGTGACACGGCGGGGGCTGCCGGCCACGAAGCGCGCGGCATTGACCCGGCCGCGCAGGCGTTCATCGGCGATGTCGGCGCGCGCGGGGGTCAGCCGCGGATCAAGGGTCTCGGTCATGAGGCGACGCTATCACAGCCGCCTTCACGATGGGGTGCCGGTTCGCGGCCGGCATACGAAACCGTTGTGCTCGCGCGGTTGCGCTTCTATGTCGCAGCCACCTGCCGACAGGAAACGATTCGGAGCCGATGTGTTCGCGTCCTTGGCGGCGCTGCTGCTGGCCCCTGTGCTGCGGTAGAAACAGCCCGCCAGGCATGCACCCGCGACGGCGGTCGAACGTTTTTGATGCACTGCACAACCGGACCGGAAGGCGCTATGTCTGGCCTATGAAGACTGCGAGTCGCCCCGTGAAGAAGACGCAGAAGAGCTTCGCCGACCTGCCGCCGATCCGGGTGCGTCGCGAGCCGCCGACGATCACCGAGGCGGTCGCGGCCGCCCAGGACTTGGCCGACGATGTGGAGCAGCAGGCCGAGATCGCGGCCGGCCTGATAGGCCTGCCCGTCGACGAGGTCCGCCCCCACGTGCTCGCCGCTAAGAAGGCGAAGCCCGAACGCGTGCCCGAGCGGATCCTGACCCAGGCGAGCCCGAGCCGGGCGCCACGCACCGTCGTGGTCGAGCGCCGCACCCGCCCGACCGTGGTGATCGAGCGCCGCACCCGACCCCTCGCACCCTCGCGCTGACGGGATCCGGCGCTACCAGGGCAGCGTCTCGCCCCGATAATCGAGGTAGTGGGCGCCCGGCCACCCGAGTTGTGCGGTGATCACGTCGGCGAGGCCCGTAACGCCGGTCGCCACGTCGATATCGGCCTCCGCGCCGCCTATATCGGTGCGGACCCAGCCCGGGTGCAGGATCAGCACCGAGACATTGTCGGCCCGGTGCCGGATCTCAAAGCTGCGCGCCAGGGTGTTCAACGCCGCCTTGCTGGCCCGGTAGTTTTCTCAGCCGCCCGACGCGTTCAGGCTGACGCTGCCGAGGATCGAGCTCATCAGGGCGAGGCTGCCGCCGGGCGCGAGGCGATTGAGAAAAGCCTCCGCGAAGCGCATCGGGCTGATCGCGTTGGTGAGATAGGCCTGCGCGGCGACCTCCCGCGGCACCGCGTGCAGCGGATCATGCGCCTGCGTGGCGACGCCGGCCACCACAAAGATCAGGTCGAAGCGCTGGTCGGCCAAGCGATCGTGCAGGGCCGCGACGCCGGCATCGTCGTCGATGTCGGCGGTCCCGACGCGCAGGGATTTCGCGTCCAGGCCGGCGAGGTCGGGGGACGGGCTGCGCTGGGTCGCGGTGACCTGCCGGCCCCGTTCCAGAAACGTTTCGACGAGGCCGAGCCCCAGGCCCCGGGAGGCCCCGACGATCAGCGCGTTCCTTTGAGACTGGGTCATGGTTGGGCTCCCGATTCCGGTCGGATAATGGGGATCGGGTCCGGAGGTTTCGCGACTGGGGCCAGTTTGCGAGGAGGTGGCGCTTAAGGTTCGCCCGTGAGCAGCATGATCGGATCACGGTTTGTTCTACCATGCACGCGCAGGCAGCAGACACGGCCGTTCCATCCCTTCACGACCCTTTTTGGGCTGGAGGGAGTGTTTGCTTTCCGGCGGTCCGAACGGCCTGGCTTAACGGAATCAATTGAGGGCGGCTTGTTCGACTCGTTGCATGGGTTGGCACGGAGCAGACGGAATCACGTTGCAGAGCATTTCGCCCGCGCCTGAAAGACCGCCGCGTCAACCCGACAGAATCTGAACCGTTCTGGCAGTCCGATATCGGCGTAGACGCGTTATCGTGAAACCGATCAATGACCTGTCCCGCACGGCCCCAAACCCGACGCAGCCTCATTCGATCATTCTATGGGCGTTGTTTTAACTTATGCGCGAGCGCGAGGGTCCGCTCGGCGACAGCATCTGTGTTCAAGTACTCAAATTCCGCAAATCGTCCGACCGACATTATATCAACGCTTTCAAGGTAGGATAGTATTTTATCGACGTTTTTTCGATGATCCAGATCATAAATTACATAAGCATAGTTCTCATGTCTAATTGCCACATCGATGATATCAGATCGATCAATAAATCCAGCTTTCACCATCCCCGCGATGACCTGCTCAACGATAGTGTTTTTTGACACAGTGGAAAGATAGCTACCCGGCCTAAACGTCACCTCGGCCATGAGCGTACTGCCACCGTCCGGCATACAATATTGTTCACCCAGATGATTGAGTTTTGACAATCGGTGGAATATTACATCTTCGTCCGGGATATATAAACCGAAATGGTCCCCGATCTTATCCTTTCGGACTTGGACAACGACAATATATATTGAATTATAGAGCAACCGGTCCAACGTTCGGATTATATCACCTGGTGGCTGAAGCATTTTCAGCAATTCTTGCATCGGTATAGTGCTCACGATTTTTTTGGCAAAAATTTCTTCTTTGTGGGTCTTTATTTTCCAACCCGCCGCCGACTTTTCCAATGCACAAACCTGAGCGTCGGTGCACACCGTTTGCCCCTTCGCCTCGGCACGTACCTTGTAACTGTCAACCAATGTCTGAAAACCGCCACTTACGGGGTAATGGTAGTACAGCTGATGTGTGTAGCCTTCCGATGCTATGCCGTTTGCAGATGCAATCACATCTTCGCGGGGAGGCTTCGGAATACGATCGACCATCTGTTTATCCATACAGGATGGATCGAATTTCCAGATTTTCTCGTTGTATGGTTTAAGATATAGTCGCGTGATGCCTTCGCCGAAAGTACTCAGAAAAAACTGTAGCATATTTGTACTGAAGTAGCGATCATACGGATTGTGCAAAAATTCCCGCAAACAATAATCTCGGTCTATTGTATCGAGAGACGAAAGATCATTCTCGAAAGGATACTTAATGTATCGTCCCTTGAGGACAATTTTATTAGATCGTCTGATTTTATTCGTCTTGATCATTGACGTGTGAAGATCAAGAATCTCCTGATTCTTCGAAAATATGACATGTGGGCCGATATCATAATCAATGCCATTAAGCGCATAGCTGCGACTGAGTCCACCAACCCGGTCCTGAGCTTCCAAGACGATGCTGCTTCCATCTATGAATGAAGCAAACGACAGCCCTGCGATTCCTCCCCCCAAAATAGCATACTCGTACATAATATCGTGTCCTTTTGATCTTTAGATTTTATCGTATAAGAATATACGATCTTATAGAATTTGACGTCCGAATCTCGATATCCCACCATATTCAAGGTAGTCCGCCGTGACACCATATGCTTGACAGACCATCTGCAAATCCCGGCATGCAGCCTCAGTGTCATAGCTCTGTCCCACAGGACGTGTGTGATGCACGGGAACGGCGTCGATCACACCGATGCGATTTCTAGGATCTCCAAGGATGACGGGCCAAGCATAATCCAATCCCCAACCGCTTGGTCCAAAATGGAAGGTTCCGCAACAACGACGCAGTGCTGATTGTGAAAAGAACGGAGTCATAATCTCTACGAAATTCGTGAATCTTACAATTTTGTCCGGCTGTTGGCGGAGAATAGAATGAGAGATATAACTGTCATGTGATAGTGATGGCTGCCCGAGAATCAAATTAAAATCGACACAGAGCTGAAATATCTTATTTAAATCCCTCCAGCTCGTGACGATATCGTCGTCCGGGAACGCGACGTAGTCGTAATCAAAGATTGGACTTCCGGGATAGCAAAGTCGATGCAGGCATTGCAGTTTATTGCCCTTCCTTAATAGGACGCTGTATTCTGATGGTGGACGCTGGGAAAACGAGGTCTCATCACCATACCATGCCAAGCAAAGATCCCATGATCTGCGATTGGGATCAATATCTTGAGGCCATTGCGTATGAAGCGATTTCGAATTGGCGGATAAAACAACCAAATGTTTTTTACGATTTGCGATCGGTTCAAGAACTTGAATTTCTTGTGAGAAAGGCGCACGTGCGTACCGATCCGTTTCTCTGAGGTAATGTGTTTTGATCTGCCCTGATTCATCGATCCCAGCCAGCACCATTTTCTGTGGTGTCGACGTGCGATCAATGACAAATCTGACTACAGTAGCATTGGATTCATCCTTGAAATGAACCATTTCATTTTCAATACACCAGCGTACAACCCTAGGATTTCGGATGCCGCCAATTTCCCCGTCTTCGTTCAAAATAAGTTGAGGAGAAATGACGCTACCGTCGACGCTGCTGAAAACCCATGCGTACTTGCATAATGATGCCTCGGCTTGCTTGGACGGATTTCGCGTGTGGGCGTCTGTTGGGTGAGGAAGTCTATTTTCCGTCAATTGCCTATTATTAGAATCTTTTTTGGCTGAATCTCGCAATTTTCGTTTTAGATCCATTGATTCATTTCCCGTATCCGCTGTATTTTCTTGGTCGTATGAATCTAAATGCATAATATTCATCCTGGAATCGGGCATCTGTGTCCCACATTACACGGGCTCTTTTGTGATTACCATCCCTATGACTCACCGCTCTCGGCATTGCGGATAATACTATGCATCGGGTTACGGCGGTTCTGCTGCCGCGGAATGGGCTGCCGACGCTGGATCTTCGCCAAGACACGTGCGAGCGTCCACATGTCATGGGTCCGGCGCGCACGATAGTTGCGCGAGGCCCAGGCCGGAGTTGGGAGGGACTTGCCTACAACGGAGAACGCCGCACGCCTCAAACAGCCTCTACACGCTGGCGAGTTGCTGAACGGTGCTGCGGCTCGTCATCCCCGTCGGTGTCGGCGATTGGGGGATGCGGAAGGACAGTCGTTACGGCACGATCCTGCTCGACCTCGGCCGTCACCGCGTGAGCACTCTGCTCCCGGATCAGGCCGCCCCACCCCACCGGCTTATCTGTCGACAAGCACGGAAGCCCCCTGGACTTTTTGCTCGCCGCCAGCCGGCATGTTGATGCCAGCATGCGATCCTTCTGCAAGCTGGCAGCAAAAAAGGAGCTCTGCTCTGGCCGAAAGTGGCCTCCGGTCCAGCTCAGCAGAAGGCGCGTGCTCCCGGAAACAATCAATCCGCCGTCTGCACCGACCACGTGGCGTGGCGGATGCCCGGGGCGCGGGCGAGGTCGTTGGTCACGGCGTCGAGTTCCTCGGCCTTCACGGCGCTCGCCGTCAGCGTCGCGACCACGTCGACCGCACCCTCGCCGCGCTCCTCCACCTCGACGCTGCTCACCGGATAATTCGCCGCCTCCAGGCGCTCGACCAGCAGGTCCTGGGCGGGGCCGGCCTCGCCGGGCGCGGTGGTCACCTGGACCTCGTAGGTCGCCTCGGTCGCGGATTCGCGGATCGGCGCGCGGTTGATGGCGTTCACCAGCGGCCGCAGCGCCGTGTTGCAGGTCAGCACCGTGACAGTGACGAACACCGCCTCCAGGGGCAGGTCGGCACCGCAGAACGCCCCCACGGCGGCGGAGCACCACAGGGTCGCGGCCGTGTTGAGGCCGCGCACGTTCATCCCCTCCTTCATGATCACGCCGGCGCCCAGGAAGCCGATGCCGGAGATCACGTAGGCCACGGTGCGGGTGCCGCCGTCCGGGCCGGTCAGCCGCATGCCGAGATCGACGAAGGCCGAGGCGCCGATCGCCACCAGCACCGCCGTGCGCAGGCCCGCGGTGCGCTGCCGGTACTGCCGCTCGGCCCCGATCGCGGTGCCGAGCACGAAAGCCACCATCAGGCCGATGGCGGATTTCAGTTCTTCCGGGATGGCGGCGTAGCTGGTCATGGCGGTCTCTTGCGAGGGGAGACGTGACGAAACCGTGACATCATGGCTCGGCCGCCCCACCAAAGGCGGAACCCATCGGGATTGACGGCCCCACCGGGCAGCAGGCACACCGGCTCCAACCTGAGGATCCCATGAGAATACGGGACCCGGCCGAGGAGACGTGCAGGATGCAGGACACGGCCCCCGCGGCAGGAGTTTGTCTCCCCGCACGAGCGTTTCCCGCATGAGCGGCGCCCTCGTCGAAAGCCGGCCCGCCGCTCTCACCCCGGATGCCGCCACCCCGGATGCGGCCCTGCACGGGCGGGTCATGGCGCTCCGCGACGGTCTGGAGCGCGGCCTGATCGGCAGCGCCGGCCTGGTCGAGCGCCTGCTGATCGGACTTCTCACCGGCGGCCATCTCCTGATCGAGGGCGCGCCGGGCCTGGCCAAGACCCGCGCGGTCAAGCGGCTGGCCGACGGGCTCGACGGCTCGTTCGCCCGCATCCAGTGCACCCCGGACCT
Organism: Methylobacterium brachiatum; assembly: GCF_900113845.1. NCBI lineage: Bacteria > Pseudomonadati > Pseudomonadota > Alphaproteobacteria > Hyphomicrobiales > Methylobacteriaceae > Methylobacterium > Methylobacterium brachiatum. The sequence continues at coordinate 130,607 of NZ_FOQW01000012.1, forward strand.
GATGCCGGCCGACCTCACCGGCACCACGGTCTGGCGCCAGGACAGCGGCAACTTCGAATTCCTGCAAGGCCCCCTGTTCCACGCCCTGGTGCTGGTGGACGAGGTCAACCGCGCGCCGCCGAAGGTGCAATCGGCCCTGCTCGAGGCGATGGCCGAGGGGCAGATCACGGTCTCGGGGTCGACCCATCCGCTCGCCGACCCGTTCATGGTCGTGGCGACCCAGAACCCGATCGAGCATGCCGGCACCTTCCCGCTGCCGGAGGCGCAGCTCGACCGCTTCCTGCTGCATGTCGTGGTCGAGATGCCCGACGAGGCCACCGAGCGGGCGATCCTCGACCTCGTGGAGGGCGAGATCACCCACCATGTCGAGGCGATGCCGGTGCGCCTGTCGCTCGCCGACGTGCGCGCCGCCCGGGAGGCCGCGCTCGCCACCTACGTGTCGCCGGCGCTCAAGGATTACCTGGTCCGCCTGGTGGCGGCGACCCGCACCGATGCGGCGGCGCCGGACCTGCGGGCGATGATCGAGCATCCCGCCTCGCCGCGCGGCACCCTGGCGCTGATGATGGCCGGCAAGGCCCGGGCCTGGCTCCGGGGCCGGGACCACGTCACCCCGGAGGACGTCACGGAGCTCGCCCGGGACGCGCTCTCCCACCGGATCGGCCTGACCTGGCGGGCCGCCGCCGAGGGCAAGACCGCCCGCGGCCTGGTCGGCGAGCTGGTGCAGCGGGTGCGGGCGCTCTGAGCGTGTTCGGGTTCGGAAAAGCGCACCGCCCATCGTCCCCCGCAGAGGGGGGAGGGAAGGGCGCGGGATCCGCCCAGTCCCAAAAAAACGGCATCCACCTCTCCGGCGAGGCCCTGATGGGCCTGCGCCATCTCGCCCGGCGGGGCGCGGCGCCAGCGACCCGGACGCTCGCGGGCCTGCCCGGCGGCATCGTCACGAAGCGGCGCGGACGCGGCTCCGAGCCGGAGGACGTGCGGCTCTGGTCCGAGGGCGACGACCGCCGGTTCATCGACCGCAACGCCACCGCGCGCACCGGGCAGCTGCATGTGCGCACCCATCACGACGAGCGCGACCGTGCCGTGGTGCTGCTCGCCGATTTCCGGCCCTCCATGCTGTTCGGCACCCGCCGGGCCCTGCGCTCGGTGGCCGCCGCCGAGGCCCTGGCGCTGCTCGGCTGGCGGGTGGCGGCCGATGGCGGCCGGGTCGGCCTCGCCGTGGCGACCGCCGGGGCGCCGACGGTGCTGCGCCCGTCCGGCGGCGAGCGCGCCATGATCGCGGTGACCGGGGCCCTGGCCCAGGCCCATGCCGGCGCCCTCGAGGCCGCCGGCGCGGCCGGATCCGACGCGCCCCTGGAGCCGATCCTCGGGCTCGCCCGCAGCCTGCTGCCCGCGGGCGGCCACCTGGTCATCGCCAGCGCCCTCGACGCCCCCGGGCCTGGCTTCGACGCCACGCTGACCCTGCTGGCCGAGCGGGTCGCGATCCGGCTCATCCTGGTGAGCGACGCCTTCGAGCGCGTCCGCCCACCGGGCTTCTACCCCTTCGCCCTGGCGGATGGCCGGCGCGGGACCGCACTTCCCGCAGCGTTGCCGGGCGAGACCGCCGAGGCCCGGCTCGCCGATTACGCCCGCCGGGGCATCGCCGGATTGCGCCTCGACGTCGAGGCCGGTCCCGAAGCCTACGCGCCGCTGATGGAGCGCCTCGATGCGGTGCTGTGAGGCCGGAACACCTCCTCGCCATCTGGGCTCGGCGCGATGAACCCCGCCGAGATCGCCCCGTCCCTCGACCAGCTCCGCGGCCTGCACCTGCCCGGGGGCGCCGCCGGGGCGGTTCAGGGCGAGGTCGTCGCGGCGGCGGCTCTGGGCTTCTGCGCCGCCCTGCTGGTCGGGCTGGTGCGCTACCTGCGCGGCCGGGCGCGGGCGAGCCTGCGCCGGGCTGCCTTGGCCGAACTCGCCGGCAGCCGCGGTCTCGACCCGGAGTCGCGGCTCGTGGCCCAGGCCCGCCTGCTCCGCCGCCTCGCCCGGACGCTGGCGGGGGATGCCGCCGCCCGGGAGACGGGCGCGGCCTGGGCCACCCGCCTCGACACCCTCCTGGCCACCGACTTCTTCACGAAAGGGCCCGGCCGGGTCCTGGCCGACGGGCTCTACCGGCGCCAGACCCCCGACCTCGACGGGCTCGATGCCGAGCTCGGCCGCCTGATCGGACGGTTGCGGACATGAGCGGCCTCCTTCCCGCCTGGCTCACGGCGCAGCTCTCGGCCTTCGACCTCGCGGCGCCCTGGATCCTGCTCGCCCTGCCGCTGCCACTGCTCGCCGCGCGCCTGCTCCCGGCCGAGCCGGAGGGCGGCAGCGGCGCCCTGCTGGTGCCCGGGACCCTGGTCGGAAAGGCACATGCGGGGGCCGACCTTGCCGCGCGGGGCCGCCGCCGCGCCGCGCTGATCTGGACCCTCTGGGCGGCCCTGGTCGTCGCCCTGTCCGGACCCCGCCTGGTGATGCCGGCCGCCGCGCTCCCCGCCTCGGGCCGGGAGATCATGATCGCCATGGACCTGTCCGGCTCGATGGAGCGGCGCGACTTCGCCCTGGACGGCGAGACCGTGAACCGCCTCACCGCGGTCAAGCGCGTCGGCACCGACTTCATCCGGCGTCGGGCCGGGGACCGGATCGGCCTGGTGATCTTCGCCGACCAAGCCTACGTGGCCGCCGCCCCGAGCTTCGACACCGCCGCGGTGGCCCGCGCCCTCGACGAGGCGACCATCGGCATCAGCGGCCGCTCCACCGGTATCGGCGACGGGCTCGGGCTGGCCCTGCGCCGACTCGACCCGAAGGACGCGCCGGCGGGCGCGCAGGGCGAGCCGGCGCCATCCGCCAAGGCCGTGATCCTGCTCTCGGACGGCGCCAACAATGCCGGCCAGACCGCCCCCAAGGACGTGGCCGCCCTGGCCAAGGAGCTCGGCATCAAGGTCTACACGATCGCGCTCGGCCCCCGGGACATGGCCGATGCCGACGGCGAGCAGGACGTGGTCGACACCGAGACGCTGCGCGACATGGCCCAGGCCAGCGGCGGCGAGGCGTTCCGGGTCCGCACCACCGACGACCTCGTCCGGGTCGCCGACGCCATCGACCGGCTGGAGGGCGGCCGCGCCCTGGCCCCACCGCTGCCGCTGCGCCGGGACCTCTGGCCCTGGCCCGCCGCCTTGGCGCTCGCCGCCGCCGCGGCCCTGCTGGCGACCCGGAGGGGGGTGTGATGCGTCCCAACACCGTCTCCCCAATCCACGCCCTCATCCTGAGGTGCCGCGTCAGCGGCCTCGAAGGAGCGCTCCAGCCGGCCGCGCGATCCCTGGAGCCCTCCTTCGAGGCCTCCGCTGCGCTCCGGCACCTCAGGATGAGGATGCGGGCGGGAGGACAGCCCGCATGAGCGCCCTCGACGCCTTCGCGTTCCTGCGCCCCTGGTGGTTCCTGGCCATCCCGGTCGTGGCCCTGCTGGCCCTGCGCGCCGCCTGGCGGGCGGCACCTTTGGGTGATTGGGGCCGCGCGGTCGATCCGGCCCTCATGGCCCATCTCGCCCGCGCCGGGGCCGTGCTCGGCGGAAGGCGGCAGGCCAACCGGGCCGCCGCCCTGGCCGCCGGGGCGATCGCCCTGGCGCTGACCGGACCCGCTTTGGAGCGCCAGGATACGGCGACCTTCCGCAATCTCGACGAGACCGTGATCGTCCTGGACCTGTCCCGCTCGGTCACCGAGGGCGGCAACCTCCAGGGCGTCCGTCAGGCCGCCGCCGCGATCGCCGAGGCCGCCGGCACCCGGGCCGTGTCCCTCGTCGTCTATGCCGGCGACGCCTATCTCGCCGCCTCGCCGACCACCGACCGGGACAGCTTCGGCACGACCCTGTTCGCCCTCGACGCCGACACCGTGCCGGATCGCGGCAGCCATCCCGAGCGCGGGCTGGCGCTCGCTCGCCGCACCCTCGCGGAAGCCGATGTGGTCGCGGCCGACGTGGTGCTGATCACCGACGGCGACGGCATCGGCGAGGCGGCCAGCCGGGAGGCCCGGGCCCTGGCCGATCGCGGCTGGCGCCTCCAGGCCCTGTTCGTCCCCGCCGATAAGCCGCTGCCGCCGGGCGCGCCCAAGCCCGACCGGGCCGCCCTGGACGCGCTGGTGCGGGTCGGCGGCGGCCGCGTCGCCGACATCGCCGAGCCCGGCCCGGTCCTCGACGCGGTCGGGGCCGGCACCGCCCAGCATCTCGCCGCCGGCGGCTACGGCGTGCTGGCCTACGCGGATCTCGGCCGCTGGCTGCTGCTGCTCGCGGCCCTGCCGGCCCTGGCCCTGTTCCGCAGGAGCGCGTGATGGAGCGGTTCTTTCCGAAAACCGGCCTTGCCGTCCCGATCCGCGCCGGCCTGCCCGCCGGCTGGCGGCGGCTCGCCCGGATCGCCGGGCTGGCGCTGGCCGGGCTCGGCCTCGTGGCCCTGCTCGCCGTCTCGCAGCCCCGCACCGGGCTCGGGCGCCTGCTGATGGCGCTGGGCCTGCCCGGGCTCGCCGCCGACCTGATCGTCGATCCCGCCTGGCGCGCCGCCGCTTTGTACGAGGCCGGCCGCTACGACGCGGCGATCGCGCTGTTCCGCTCCGGTGGGCGACGGGCGAGCTACAATCTCGGCAACGCGCTGGCCCGCGCGGGCGATTACAACGGTGCGCTCGCCGCCTACGACGAGGCCCTGCGCTTCGACCCGCGCGACGCCGACGCGCAGGCCAACCGCTCGCTGGTCGCCCGGATGCAGGCCGAGGTGATCGACCGCGGCCCCGGCGGCGGCATCGCCAACGGCACCGCGCAATACGGCGCCCGCTACAACAACACCGCCAACCAGGACCAGAACAACGACATCAACGCCGCCTCCAGCGGCGAGGGCCTGGCCGGCAACAAGGAATCCAACGCCAGCGCGTCGCTGCCCGGCAACAGCAAGGTCGCCCGCCGCGGCAAGGCCGAGCAGCAATCGATCGACGCCGGCAAGGGCCAGGCCCGGGGCTCGGCCGGTGACGCCGCCGGGCGCGGCCGCACCGGCGGGGGCGCCGCCATGGTGGCGGAGGCTCCCGAGCGCGAGGTCCGCCGGGTAACGAAGAGCTTCGAGGCCCACGAGATCCGCCCGGATCGGCTCTGGCTCCAGACCCTGCCGGACGATCCCGGCCGCTTCCTCAAGCTGCGCCTGCGCGCCGAGCAGACCCGCCGGGTCGAGGCCGGCACCGCCATCCCGGCCGGGAGCAACCCGTGGTGATTTTTTTTGGGACTTGGGCCTTTGGCTCTGCGGGCGCGGCGGGTGTTCTCCCTCCCCCCTCTGCGGGGGAGGGTACCCTGCGCAGCAGGGGGGGAGAGGGGCAGCGCGACGGTTCAGGGTTTCACGCCCGTTGTGACCTCTCTGGAAACCGCGCTCCCCTCTCCCGACCCTCGCTGACGCGAGGGCCACCCTCCCCCGCAGAGGGGGGAGGGCGGGCACGCGCCTGGTTTCTGACCATCCTTCTCCTCCTCGCCCCGCTCCCGGCCCGGGCTGAGATCGAGCCCGGCGACCTCACCCTCACGGTGACCGCGGAGTTCAACGGCAACAGCCCGCCCTTCGCCCGCGAGATGGTGCTGCTGAAGATCCGGGGGGTCTACAAGCAGCCGATCCTGCTGGAGGAGGTGGTCCAGCCGACGCTCGCCAACTTCTCCTGGACCCAGCTCGGCCGGGACCATTGGAGCCGGACCAAGCTCCCGGATGGCCAGAGCGCCATCGCGTTCGACCGCACCGTGGCGGTGTTCCCGCACCATGCGGGCGACTTCATCATCGAGCCCTTCACCCACAAGCTGACGGTCAACGATTTTGGCGAGCGGCGGGTGGTCGAGGTGCGCTCGAGGCCGATCCCGTTCCCGGTGGCGCGCTGGACCGAGGCGACGGGCGGCCCGGACGTCAAGGAACCCTGGTGGCTGCCCGCCCGGGACGTCGCGGTCACCGATTCCTGGAGCCCGGATCCCGAGACCGTGAAGCTCGGCGAGACCACCCGGCGGATCGTCACCCTGGAGGTGCAGGGCATGGTCGCCGAGGGCCTGCCGCCCCGGCCGGTGATGCGCACCCGCGGCATCCTCACCTTCGCCGGCCCGGTCACGCGCGAGACCCTGCTGACGCCCTCCGGCCCCGTGGCCCGGGCGACCTATCAGTGGGACGTGAAGCCCGGCGTGCCCGAGGTGATCCCCCTCGACGCCATCGCGATCCCGTGGTTCGACACCAACACCCGCACCATGCGCGAGGCCGAGATCCCGGCCCGCCAGATCGGCGGCGGCCTCCCCGACCGGGAGGGCGACCGGGCGCCGCCGGCGGTCCCGTCGCCGCTGGTGGCCGCCGCCGCGGCGCTCGCCGCCTTCGGCCTCGGCCTGGCCCTGATCGGTTACGGCGCGGGCCGCCCGCGCCTGCGCCTCACCGCCGCCAGCCGCCGGGCCCTGAACCGGACCGCCCGCGCGGGCGATCCGGCCGGGTTCCGCGCGGCCTTGGAGACGGCCCGCCGCGAGGCGCCGGAGCTTGCCCGGATCTGGCAGGCACGGCCCGATCTCGCCGCGCCGCTCGCCGCCCTCGACCGGGCCGTGTTCGGAACCGCGGGCGCCCCCGCCCCGGACCTGCCGGCGCTCGCCCGCGCCCTGGCGCGGCCGGAATTTCAGGCGACCGCCTCCGGGCCGCAGCGGCTCGCCCCCCTCGACGGGCCGGCGGCCTGAAACCTTTGCACAGGACTTGGGCAGGTACTATTCCTGTGCAATGGCCCAAGTTATGACCAGGCATCAATATTTTGCACCGTCTTGCGTCACCTGATTTCGCTTCGTAACCTTCGTTGCCTCAACAACGAAGCCTTCAACGATGATCGGGGAGGAGCGCCATGGCACGCGCCAACGACGTCAAGGACCGGTTCCGCGCCCGGCTGCAGGATGCCGACGCCCGCAGCAACGACTTCCGCCGCAAGCTGCTGGAGGAGGGCACCCGCGCCCTCGAGCCGGTGGTCGACGTCCTGAACCTGATGGCCGAGGTCCTCAACGAGGAGGACAACGTCCACGGCAGCATCACCGGCCTCGAGGCCAAGATCGACCAGGACAACTTCATCAGCCTGTGCGCCAAGCTGCGCGGGACCGACACCGAGCAGAAGATCAAGATCAAGTACGGGCCCGAGCTCGGCGGCAGCAACTACATCTCGGTCTCGGGCCTGAACCAGCGCTACAACGAGCGCCTGGTCCCGGGCGCGGCCGGGGCCGCCCTCGGCCGCAGCGTCGGCAGCGACATCCACCTGGACGAGAACCGCGGCACCGAGCTCGCCGAGGTGGTCCGCGAGGTCGTGGAGGATTTCTACGCCGCCCAGATCGAGCAGCGCAGCCACTTCGCCGCCGTCCAGTAGCGGCGACGCCGATCCTACGCTAAGCCTGCCCGGGATGGGGATGGAGCTCCCCGATAACCGCCCGGCGATCGCCAAGCCGGGCTGATGGCTCCTACCGCACGGGCGTGCTCCGGACGTCCGCGGTGGGGCCGTGCGCCGAAGCCGCGACAGGGCCGCCCGACCGAACAGGAAGGGCAGGCATGGTCAACACCCTCATCGTCATCCTCGGCGCCGGGCTCGGCGGCGGGGTCCGCCACGGCATGAACGTCGCGGTCGCCCGGCTGCTGCCGGGCTTCGGGTTTCCCCTGGCGACCCTGGTGATCAACGTGCTCGGCTCGTTCCTGATGGGCGTGCTGGCCGAGGGCTTCGCCCTGCGCGGCGCGGCCGGGCATCCGGCACGGCTGTTCCTGACCACCGGGATCCTGGGCGGCTTCACCACCTTCTCGACCTTCTCGCTCGACGCGATCAGCCTGTACGAGCGCGGCGAGCCGGCCCTGGCCGCGCTCTACGTGGCGGTCTCGGTGGCGGGCGGGCTGCTCGGCCTCATCGCCGGCATGGCCCTGATCCGCGCCCTCTGAAAAAGGGATGGTTTCACAAGGTCCGAGACCTTGTGCGGGTCCAGGGCAGAGCCCTGGTCTCTCGGGGGCTCCGCCCCCGAACCCCTGCCAAAGGGCTTGCCCTTTGGGATCCCGGATTCATTCAATCCGCGATGAACTTCAGGCGGTGGTCGCGGTAGAGGTCGACGATCGCCGCGGCGGTCTCCTCGATCGAGCGGCGGGTCACGTCGATGGTCGGCCAGCGGTTCTTGGTGAACAGCCGGCGGGACATGGTGATCTCGTCGGCCACCGCCGAGCGGTCGACATACATCGAGGATTCGTCGGCGTTGAGGCTCGACAGCCGGTTCTGGCGGATCTGCACGATCCGCTCGGGCGAGGCGAACAGCCCGACCACCAGGGGCTTGCGCGCCCGCTCGATCGCCGGCGGCAGCGGCATGCCCGGCACCAGCGGCAGGTTGGTGGTCTTGAGCCCGCGATTGGCCAGGTAAATCGAGGTCGGCGTCTTCGAGGTCCGGCTGACCCCGAGCAGGATCACGTCGGCCTCCTCCAGGTCCTCCGGGAGGTTGCCGTCGTCGTGGGCCAGCGTGAAGTTCATCGCGTCGATGCGCTTGAAATACTCCGCGTTGAGCATGTGCTGGGCGCCCGGCCGGGCCGTGGTCTCGGCGCCGAGATAGGCGCGCAGCAGGTCGTGGACCGGGCGCAGCACCGACAGGCAGGGCGAGCCGGTCTCCCGGGCGACCTCTTCCAGCCGCTCGCCGAGATCGCCGCCGACCAGGGTGTAGAGCACGAGGCCCGGCGCCGCCCGGATTTCCGAGATCACCCGGTCGAGCTGCGCCGCCGAGCGCACCAGCGGATAGACATGCTCGATCGCCGAGACGCCCTCGTACTGCGCGGCCGCCGCCCGGCCGACATTGATCAGCGTCTCCCCGGTGGAGTCGGAGACGAGGTGGAGGTGGAAGTAGCTGCGGCCCATCCGGTCTCCTTCGCCTCGGCGGTCGGGTTATCCACCGCGGGCCGCCAGGGGAGTCGATGAGTGTGGATAGGATGCGGCTTCGGGCAGGTCCAGGGCGCAGGGGCTGCGCTTTATCGACTCCGCCGTTCACAGGTACGCCGTCGAGGCGCACGGAATCCGGGCGACTGGGAGAATCCGGGACGCAACAGGGGCGCGTACCGGACTCGGCGTTCGCAAGCCGCTGTTGGACTTGGCCGTTCTCGCAACATGGAGCGAATCCTTTAAAGCCTCGTTAACGGCGCGGCGGCGGGGACGGCCTGTGGACCCGCTTGCACCACCGCGTTGAGGCCCCCCAATAGAAAAAACAGAGTCCTAGAATCTCTCTTTTCTTTTCGAGAGGGGCCTGTGTGGGGATCCGGTGCGCCTCGACTCGACAGGAGGCGCGCCGACGGGCATGCGGGATGACGAAGACGGGATGGGAGCGACGATGACGGGGACGGAGCGCAAGTCCGAAGGCAAGTCCGACCGGAAGGTGCTGCGCGTCCTCGAGGGCGAAGCGATCGGACCGCCCCCCGCCTGGATGATGCGCCAGGCCGGCCGCTACCTGCCGGAATACCGGGCGAGCCGGGCCGAGGCCGGCTCCTTCCTCGACCTCTGCTACAGCCCGGACTTCGCCGTCGAGGTGACGCTCCAGCCGATCCGGCGCTTCGGCTTCGACGCCGCGATCCTGTTCTCGGACATCCTGGTCGTCCCCCACGCGCTCGGCCAGGACGTGCGCTTCGTGGAAGGCGAGGGGCCGCGCCTCGATCCCTTGGACGGCCGCGACGCCTTCGGGCGGCTGCGCGAGGCCGGCGATCCGGCGATCTTTTCGCACCTGGCTCCGGTCTTCGAGACCGTGAAGCGGCTGCGCTCCGAATTGCCCGGCGAGACCACCCTGCTCGGCTTCTGCGGCGCACCCTGGACGGTGGCGAGCTACATGATCGGCGGCCGCGGCACCCCGGACCTCGCCCCCGCGCGGGCGCTGGCCGAGGGCGACACGGCCCTGGTCGACAGCCTGATCGACCGCCTCGTCACGGTGCAAACCGCGTATCTCGTCCGGCAGCTCGAGGCCGGCGCCGACGCTGTGCAGATCTTCGAATCCCATGCCGGCACCCTGCCGCGCGCCGTGCCCGCCTCCGGGGACATCGTCGAGCCGGTAGGCGACGTGACCGAGAGCGCCCTGCCGGGCGAGGCGGCGATGGACGCCCTGACCCGCTGGTCGCTCCGCCCGATCGCCCGGATGATCGCCGGCGTCCGCGCACGGGTGCCGCACGCCAAGATCATCGTCTTCGCCCGCGGCTCGGGCCTCGACGGCCATGCCCGGGTGGTGCCCGAGACCGGGGCCGACGCAGTCGGCGTCGATTGGGCGGTGGACCTGAAGGCCCTGCGCCGGCAGCTGCCCGCCACTACGGTGACCCAGGGCAACCTGCATCCCGACACGCTGATCGAAGGCGGCGACGCCCTGGATGCCGGGGTCGACGCCGTGCTGGAGGCGACCGCGGGCCTGCCGCACGTGTTCAACCTCGGCCACGGCATCACCCCGCAGACGCCAGTCGCCCATGTCGAGCGCATGCTCGCGCGGCTGCGCAGGTAGGCCGTGCTCTACGATTGGCTCAAGGCCGGGCACGTCATCAGCCTGATCGCCTGGATGGCGGGCATGCTCTACCTGCCCCGGCTGTTCGTCTATCACGCGAGCCTGCCGCCGGGCTCGGACGGGCAGGCCGCGACCTTCAAGGTGATGGAGCGCCGCCTGCTCAAGGCGATCATGAACCCCGCCATGATCGCCACCTGGGCGTTCGGGCTGACGCTAGCCTGGATGAGCGGCTTCTACGCCAGCCCCTGGCTCCAGGCGAAGTTCGTGTTGGTGCTGGCGATGTCGGGCATCCACGGCTGGCTCGCCCGGATGGTCAAGGATTTCGCCGCCGACCGGAACACCCGCGGGCACAGGTTCTACCGGGTGCTCAACGAGGTGCCCACCCTCCTGATGATCGGCATCGTCATCCTGGCGATCGTCAAGCCGGGCCTCTGATCCCGGGATCCTGTGATCCGGCTCCCCGCACTGCCGGCATCCCCGGAGCCTTTCGCCGGCCGGGCCGTTGGGGGGCCATGACCAAGGTTCTCGCCCTCGCCCTGCCGCTGGCCCTCCTGCCTCTTCTCGGCGCCGCCCCCGCCCGGGCCGCGAGCTTCGCCTGCGACAAGGCCGAGACCCAAGACGAGAAGGCGATCTGCGCCCATCTCCCGCTCAACGACATGGATGTCGAGATGGCGACCCGCTTCGCCATCCTGAAGGACGTCCTGCCGATGGGCGGCCAGACCAAGCTGCGCGATGATCAGGAAGCCTGGCTCAAGGAGCGCCACGTCTGCGGCGCCGACATCGCCTGCCTGCGCGGCCTCTACGAGACCCGGCTCAAGGTGCTGCGCGGGGTGCTGGCGGAATTCGCCAAGCAGGGGCCGCAGTGACGGATGGTCAGGTGACCGGTCTCATCCCCGGCTGATCGCCTCACCGTCATTGCGAGCGCAGCGAAGCAAACCAGGGATACGCCGCGAACTGAGAGCGCGCGCTGCCCTGGGTTGCTTCGCTGCGTTCGCACTGACGGCTCCCCTGGAAGCGCATCACAACCCGAGAAACACCGCGGCCGGGAAGGCGAAGCGCTCGCTCAGCGCCTTGGCCTGACGGACATTGATCTGACGTTTCCCGCTCAGGATCTCTGAGAGGACGGATTGGGTGCCCACCTCTGGCAGGTCACCCTGGCCGAGACCACGCTCGGTCATGATGGCGCGGAGCGCCGCCGCACCCGTGACCTGCGGCATGGGTCGATGGGCCTCGTCATAGGCTTCGATCAAGTCGCCCATCCGGGACGCCAGGAGCGCCAGAGGATGATCCTCATCCTCGCCGACGAGGGCCAGGATCTGATCCATCGCCTGAACCAACCGATCGTAATCCTTCTGGTCGGTCGGCATGGTAAGCAATGGCGCGACGTAGGGCCAATGCTCGACGGCTTCCTTGACGAGGGGACGCATCGACTTACGCCTTCCATCTGCCGGTGTCGTATTCGGCGTGATCCATGATCGCTTGAATATAAACTTTCTTGAATTTGTATTGTGCCACGGCAATAAGTCGTATCTTATTGCCGCCGATGTCGAACACATGAAAACGGCCGACTTTGTCAGTTGCCGGAAACAGCGCCTTCATGCCGGCGAAGTCACTCGGCTCGGACATCTTCATCAGCCGGTACCAGGCATCGAGGGCGCTCGCCGCTTGCGGCCACCGTTTCTTCGCCGCCCAGATTCGGGCCTGGGTGATGATGTGCATGAAGGCAGCATCGCGCGAGGCTCTGCCGCGATTGTAGGGACACGCAGCGCATATCGCAATATGCGATATCAACCGTCCATCACGCCACGAGCGGCAGCGCCGCCGCATCGGCCCGGCAGGCGGCGACGCAGGCCCAGGCCAGGGACTCGGTCGCATCCACCATCACGCCCGCGAGTTCATCGTCGAGGTCGGACAGCGCCACCGGGATCTCGGTGCAGGCCATCACCACCCGGCGACATCCGGCCGCCATCAAGGCCCGGGCCTGGGCTTCGAGGATCAGGGCCGCCTCGGCCACCCGGCCGGCCTTCACCAGGTCGATCGCCGCGACCACCGCATCCTGTCCGTCCGGATCCGGGCTCAGGCCGGTGAAGCCGTGCCGGGCGAGCCGCTCCGGGTAGAGACCGACCCGGAGGGTCCCGGCGCTCGCCAGCAGGCCGATCGGGCCGCCGGCAAGGCCGCTTCCGGCGAGGTCGTCGGCCACCGCGTCGACGATATGCAGGATCGGCAGCGCCGTGCCGGCCTGGAGCGCCGCGTGCCAGTGATGGGCGGTGTTGCAGGGAATCGCGATCCGGGTGGCGCCCGCCGTCTCCAGGCGGGCCAGGGCCGCGCGCATCGCCGGCAGCGGGTCCGGACCCCGGCCCAGGATGGCGGAGGCCCGGTCGGGGATGTCGGCCGCCGAGCAGACCAGGGTCGGGATGTGGTCCTGGTCGCGCCGGGCCGGCGTCGCCCGCACCAGCTTGGCCAGAAAGTCCGCCGTGGCCAGCGGACCCATCCCCCCGAGAACACCGAGCATCTTCGCCTCCGAACGTCGCGGAGACCGTCATGGGGAGCGAAGGCAGGCGGGTCCAATGCCGTGTCGGCACGGGCCATGCCGGTCCGGCATCGTCGGAGGCCTGCCCCGGCACCCCGCCAAAGGGCTGGCCTTTTGGGAACCCGGTTTCAGCCGCCCGCGTCGGCCAGGGCGTGGGCGGCCTGCCAGACCGCGTCGAGGGCCGGGTGGCGGCGGGCGGCGTTCCGGTAGAGACGGATTTCCAGCGCGGCCCCGGGCCCGGCGGCCACGAGGCTGCCCTCGGCGAGCTCCCGGGTGACCAGGCTCTCGGGCAGCCAGGCGAGGCCATGGCCCGCCAGCGCCATGAACTTCAGGGCCTCCGCCATGGCGTTCTCGTTGATATGGGCCGCCGGCATCGGCTCGGCACTCTGCGCCACCACCCGGCCCAGGAAGGAATCCGCCGGGTAGCCGAGGCCGGGCAGGTCGGCTTGCGCCGGACCCGGCCGGTGCACCGGCACAAGCCTGTCCCGGCCGATGACACGGTGCGGGAACGCCGCGGGGTCGAGGGGGATCGGCACGCCGGGATGATGGTAGGTCAGCAGCAGGTCGTGGCTGCCCTCGGCCAGCGCCTGCACGCAAGCGTGGAAGTCCCCCGGCAGCAGCCGGCTGCCCAGGGGACCGGTCCGGGCCTCGATCTCCCGGTACCAGCCCGGGAAGACGGTCAGCGCCAGGGTGTGGAGTGCTGCCACCGATACCGCCCGGGCGGCCGGCCGGGTCCGGGCCCGCAGCGCGGCGCGGCCCTCGTACAGGAGCCGGACGGTTTCCTGCGCGGTCTCGCGGAACAGCTGGCCCTCAGGGGTCAGGGCGGTCGGGTAGGTGCTGCGGTCGATCAGCGGGACCCCGAGCCAGCCCTCGAGCGCCCGGATCCGCCGCCCGAAGGCCGGCTGGGTGACGTGGCGCTCCACCGCCGCGCGGGAGAAACTGCCGGTGCGCGCGAGGCTCAGGAAGTCCTCGAGCCATTTCAGCTCCATCGCCGGGTGTCTTAGAGCCGGGCCAGCAGCCGCTCCGCCAGCGGGTTCTCGGCCGCGAAGGCGTAGTCGACCCGCCGGACCGTCACCGCCCGGGCGCCGGCCTCGACCAGGGCGCCGGCGAGGGCGAACACGGCCCCCTCGGGGCAGCGCATCACGATCTCGCCGTCGCTCCCGCGCGGGGCACCGTAGGGCAACTCGGCCTCGTGCAGGCCCGCGATGGTGGCGAGGTCGATCGTGCCGCTCTCCGGCAGGGCGGCCCGGACCTCCCGGGTGGTGCGGGCGCGCTCCTCGGCGGCGATCCGGCCGAGCACCGTGCGCAGAGCCGTCCGCTGGTCCTCGCCCCAGGGGGCCTTCAGCGAGGCGACCAGGTTGGCCTCGGAGCGCAGGATGATGCCGTCGTCCAGCACCTTCAGGGCGTTGGCGCTGAGCGTCGCGCCGGTGGTGGTGATGTCGACCACGATCTCGGCCGAGCCCGCCGCCGGCGCGCCCTCGGTGGCGCCCAGGCTCTCGACGATGCGGTAATCGGCGACGCCCTTCTCGGCAAAGAACCGGCGGGTCAGGTTCACGTACTTGGTCGCCACCCGCAGGCGGCGGCCGTGGCGGGTGCGCATCAGCGCCGCGACCTCGTCGAGGTCGGACATCGCCCGCACGTCGATCCAGGCCTGGGGCACCGCCACCACCACGGTGGCGTTGCCGAAGCCGAGCGGGGTCAGGAGTTCGACCTGGCCGCGCACGTCCGGCAGGGTCTCGCGGATCAGGTCCTCGCCCGTGATGCCGAGATGGGCCGCACCGGAGGCGAGCTGCGCGGCGATCTCCGAGGCCGAGAGGTAGCGCACCTCGACCCCCGGCACGCCCACGAGCTTGCCGCGATAGTCGCGGGCGCCCGCGCCCTGGGCGAGCCGCAGGCCGGCCCGGCCGAAGAACGCGCTGGCATTCTCCTGGAGGCGCCCCTTGGACGGGACGGCGAGGATCAGCGGCATGGCGTCCGAATCCGAGGAGGTCATCGGCCGGCTCCCGCCACGCGCTCGACCCAGAAGGTGCAGCCCACCGCGGGCAGGGGCGCCGCGCTGCCGAGATGCCCGAGCAGGCCGTCATAGCGGCCGCCGCCGACCAGGATCGGGCCGTCCCCCTCGTTCACCTCGAAGATGAAGCCGGTGTAGTAGTCGAGGTTGCGGGCGAAGCCGCCCTGGAACCGGAAGCGCTCGATCGGCAGGCCCCGGGCCGCGATGAAGCCGGTGCGCTCCTCGAACAGGTCGAGGGCGGCAGACAAGGCATCGTGGTGCAGGCCCGCCTCGGCTACCAGCCCGCGCAGGTCGCGGGCCGCCGCGTCCGGATGGCCGGCGATCGCCCGGTAGCGGTCGAGCACGGCGCGGTTCTCGGCGTTGAGCCCGGCGCCGCCATTGGCCTGCGCGGCCGCCTTGCCGAGGAAGCGCTGGGCGATCTCGCCGGCGCTGCGGCCGCCCACCGCCGAGATGCCCGCGATGGCCAGCACATCCTCCACGAAGGCGCGCACGCCCTGCGGGTCCTGGCCCTGGATCGCGGCCAGCAGGCCGGCATGGGGATCCTCGGGGCGCGCGCCCTCGCCGCCATTGGTGACCTCGTCGAGGGAGCGGCCGGCGGCGAGGGCCCGCAGGGTCCGGCGCTTGGCCGCCGGCGGCACCGCAAGGCCGTCGAGCAAAGCCACGGTGAGGCCCATATCGCCGAGCCGCACCGCCGGGTCGGTCCGGCCGAACAAGGCGAGGCCCTCGAGGGCGAGCCCCAGCACCTCGGCATCGGCGGCCGGCGTGTCGGTGCGGCCGATCGATTCGATGCCGGCCTGGAAGAACTCGTCGGGCTCGTCGGCGGCCAGCCGGAAGACCGGGCCGCAATAGCTGTAATCGGCCGTCTGGCCGTCGGCCTGGGCCCGGTGCAGGCGGCAGACCGGAATCGTGAATTCCGGCCGCAGGCACAATTCGGCCCCGGCCGCGTCCTGGGTGACGAAGATCCGCCGGCGGATATCCTCGCCGGACAGTTCCAGGAACGGCTCCACCGGCTGCAGCACCGGGGGCGTCACCGGCCGGTAGCCGGCCGCACTCAGATGCGCGAGCAGCCGCGTCCGCGCCGCGTCGCCCGCCCCCGTCTCACCGGCCTCCGGTCGTGTCATCGCATGTCCCTCGCGGGCGCTCTCTAGCAATCGCAGTCGCGCTTGGCGACACGTAGAGATCCTGGGTTCCCAAAGGGCTCAGCCCTTTGGCAGGGGTTCGGGGGCGGAGCCCCTGAGGAACGCGGGCTCTGCCCGCACCCGCAAAAGGTCACGGACCTTTTGAAACCGGGACTCAGCCCGCAGTGGCCGGGAAATGCCGGGCCAGGACGGCGCGGACCTGGGCGACCAGGTCGGCCTCCGGGCAGGAGAACTGGGCCGGGCGGGCTGCCTTCCACTCGGCGTTGCTGCCGATGGACTCGGCGGCGCGGGCGCCCTCGATCAGATCCTTGATCTGGATCTCGCCGGCCAGGCGCTCGTTCGAGCCCTGGATGATCGCCACCGGGGCGCGGCGGCGGTCGGCGTATTTCATCTGCGCCTTCATGCCGGCGGCGCCGAGATAAAGCTCGGCCCGGATCCCGTCCGCCCGCAGCAGGGCGACCAGCCGTTGGTAATCGGCCATGTTCTCGCGGTCGAGGACCAGCACCACCACCGGGCCGGGGGTCTCGGTGCCGGCCAGAAGCGGGCTCTTGACCAGCTGGAGCGCCGAGAACAGGCGCGAGACGCCGATGGAGAAGCCCGTGGCCGGCACCGGCTCGGCCCGGAACCGCCCGACCAGGCCGTCGTAGCGTCCGCCGCCGGCCACCGAGCCGAAGCGCACGGTCTGGCCGTCCTCGTTGGTGACCGGGAAGGTCAACTCGGCCTCGTAGACCGGGCCGGTATAGTATTCGAGCCCGCGCACCACGCTCGGATCGGCGCGGATCACATCGTGGCCGTAGCCCGCCGCCGCGCAGAGCCGCATGATCGCGTGCAGCTCGGCGATGCCCTCGCGGCCGGTCTCGGATTCGCCCACCGCCTCGTGCCAGCCGGCGAAGAACTGTTCCCAGAATGCCATCTTGTCGGCGCCGTCCCCGGCATCGGCCTGGAACGACACGTAGGCCAGGATCCGCGACACCGCGGTGGCGTCGAGGCCGGCGCCCTTGGTGAAGTCGCCGCTCTCGTCCTTGCGGCCGGCGCCGAGCAGGTCGCGCACGCCGTCGACGCCGAGGCGGTCGAGCTTGTCGATCGCCCGCAGGACGGTCAGCCGCTGGCCGGCCTTGTCGGGGCCGGCGAGGCCGATCGCCTCCATGACCCCGTCGAGCACCTTGCGGTTGTTGACCTTGACCACGTACTGGCCGCCGAGCCCGAGCCGGTCCAGGGTGTCGGCCATCAGCATGCAGGTCTCAGCATCGGCCGCGACGCTGCCGGCGCCGACGATGTCGGCATCGAACTGCATGAACTGTCGGAACCGGCCGGGCCCCGGCTTCTCGTTGCGGAACACGTAGCCGGCCCGGTAGCTGCGATAGGGCTTGGGCAGGGAATCGTAATTCTCGGCCACGAACCGGGCGAGCGGCGCGGTCAGGTCGTAGCGCAAGGAGAGCCAGGCCTCGTCGTCGTCCTGGAACGAGAACACGCCGGCATTCGGCCGGTCGAGGTCGGGCAGGAACTTGCCCAGCGCCTCGGTATACTCGACGAACGGGGTCTCCAGGGCCTCGAAGCCGTAGAGCTCGAAGCTCTTGCGGATCGTCTCCAGCATCCGCCCCTGGGCGGCGATCTCGTCGGCGCGGCGGTCGACGAAGCCGCGGGGCAGGCGGGGTTTCAGGGTTTCGGCCCGGCTTTCGGCCTTCGCGGTTTCGGGCTTGGACATGTGAACGCGTTCGCTTCCCGCGGACCCGGAGCCCGGATCCGGTGTGAGTCGTCCCCGGCGCGGCGGGGATCCTGGGGCCGGGCTCTAGAGCATGACGGGCGAAAGGGGAATTCGGTTTCCAGTAGGCTCACTCGGCCGCCTAGCCCGCGCCGTCATCGCGCGTCGCGAAGCGACCCAGGGAAACGCCACGTTCGGGGGCCTCGCGCTACGCTGGGTTGCTTCGCTGCGCGCGCGATGACGGTAGCGGGTGGGAACGCTCGTCAAACCCTCAATACGGCGCGGTCAGCTTGAGCCAGAGCAGGACCGCGAGGCTCACCACGGCGATGGGCATCTGCAGCGGGCGCAGTCGGGCATGGGCCAGCGGCACCTCGCCGGCGCGGGCGGCGATCGGATCGAGGATCCCGATGGCCGCGTAGCCGAGGATCAGCATGGCCAGCGCCGGCACCGCCTTGCCCATCACCGCCGAGAACAGGCTGAACAGGCCGAGCGCGTACAGGATCAGCATCGTGACGATCTGGGCGAGCCGCGGGCCACCCTCGGTGCGGAAGCTGACGCCCCGGTGGACGCCCGCCAGGAACAGCAGGATCGAGGCGGCGTAGAGCAGGGTGAACAGGGCCACGAGATAATCGAGCGGCTGCCCGTTCAGCCACCAGGCGGCGGCGGCGCCGACGGCGATCGGCACCATCGGGCCGAAGCCGAACACGATGTCGAGCCACGGGATCCGGCGCGGCTCGTGCGCGGTGATGGTGCGTCCGGTGGCGTCGTCGCGCATGTCTGTGGGGCCGGGCTCTCGGGTGACGGGTTTGCTGCGCTGCGGCGCCGGGACGGGGAACGGCCCCGCGGGACCCCGGTTCCGCGCGGAGCCCTTTAGCGCCGCGCGAGCCGATCCGCGAGGTCCGGCCTGCGCAGGGGGCGTTCAAGGGATCGTGACGGGTGAATGCACGTCTTCGAGAGGTGCCAACGATTCTAAAATTCTAAATAAGATTGCGTCTCCCTTCCCCCCTCTGCCGGGGAGGGGATGCGTGGGGGGTCGGTTACGGCCCCATCCCGCGACGAAGCCGGCCCGTCGTCACCGATCCCGCGGGTCCCCGGGCGCCTCCGATCCATCAGCCCCTTGAGTGCGGTGGCGAAACGCGTTATTTCTTGTGGGCCCTCTTCACAAGGTCAGCGCCGCAGCGCGCCCGTGAGCCGCGAGGGTCCTGCCGAAAACGGTCCAGCCAAGACGATCTTCGGGCCCCTCGCTGTTCCAGCGCGGCCCGCTCTCCGGCGCCCGTCCCCCGGGTTGCTTGGCGCAGAACCGGCCCTCCCACCTTCTCCGTCGGTTGCAAGACACCCCATGACGCCACATCCCGACGCCTTCGCCGATCCCCTGGCCGATCCCGAGACCGCGGATCAGGCCGACGCGCCCGCCACCCCGGGCACCGTCGCCGTCCTCGAGGGCGTGCGCGAGGTCAAGCTGTTCGACCTCAAGGCCAAGACGCCCACCGACCTGATCGCCTTCGCCGAGGAGGTCGAGGTCGAGAACGCCTCGACCATGCGCAAGCAGGAGCTGATGTTCGCCATCCTGAAGCAGCTCGCTGCCAAGGAGGTCGAGATCATCGGCGCCGGCACCGTCGAGGTGCTGCAGGACGGTTTCGGCTTCCTGCGCTCGAACGACTCGAACTACCTGCCGGGCCCGGACGACATCTACATCTCGCCGACCCAGATCCGGCGCTTCGGCCTGCGCACCGGCGACACCGTCGAGGGCCCGATCCGCGGCCCCAAGGACGGCGAGCGCTACTTCGCGCTTTTGAAGGTCAACACGATCAACTTCGAGAACCCGGAGAAGATCAAGCACAAGGTCCATTTCGACAACCTGACGCCGCTCTTCCCCACCAAGCGGTTCAAGCTCGAGCTCGAGAATCCGACCAAGAAGGATTTCTCGCCCCGGATCATCGACATCGTGGCGCCGATCGGCAAAGGCCAGCGCGCCCTGATCGTGGCGCCGCCGCGCACCGGCAAGACCGTGCTGATGCAGAACATTGCGCAGTCGATCACCCTCAACCACCCGGAATGCTACCTCATCGTGCTGCTCATCGACGAGCGGCCCGAGGAGGTCACCGACATGATCCGCTCGGTGAAGGGCGAGGTCATCGCCTCGACCTTCGACGAGCCGGCCACCCGCCACGTGCAGGTCGCCGAGATGGTGATCGAGAAGGCCAAGCGCCTGGTGGAGCACGGCCGCGACGTCGTCATCCTGCTCGATTCGATCACCCGGCTCGGCCGCGCCTACAACACCGTGGTGCCGTCCTCCGGCAAGGTGCTGACCGGCGGTGTCGACGCCAACGCCCTGCAGCGGCCCAAGCGCTTCTTCGGCGCCGCCCGCAACATCGAGGAGGGCGGCTCGCTCTCGATCATCGCCACCGCGCTCATCGACACCGGCTCGCGCATGGACGAGGTGATCTTCGAGGAGTTCAAGGGCACCGGCAACTCGGAGATCATCCTGGACCGCAAGGTCTCGGACAAGCGCATCTTCCCGGCGATCGACATCACCCGCTCCGGCACCCGCAAGGAGGAGCTGCTGGTCCCGCCGGACGCCCTCAAGAAGACCTACGTGCTGCGCCGCATCCTCAACCCGATGGGCGTCACCGACGCGATCGAGTTCCTGCTCGACAAGCTGCGCCAGACCAAGAGCAACAGCGACTTCTTCGACTCGATGAACACCTGATCGGGTCGATCTCAGGGGCTCCGCCCCCGAACCCCGCCAAAGGGCTCGGCCCTTTGGAAACCAGAGACCGCGTTGACCTTCTCCTAACCCGTGCCTGCCATGGTCGGCCTTGGGAGCCAGGTTGCGTATCGGCTCCGCGACAGCCCCGCCGACCGGTTCATCCCGGCGGCGGGGCTCGTCGCAGCCTTGCTTCGGCGACGCGATCCGTGACACTGGCGCGATGCCCCGCTCGCCCTGGCTCCGTCCGGATCCGCTCCTCCTCGCCTCGACCAGCCCGACCCGGCGCCTGCTCCTGGAGAGCGCGGCCCTGCCGGTCGAGACGGCATCCCCCGATGTCGACGAGCGCGCCGTCGAGGCGTCGAGCCTGGGATTGTCGCCGCCCGACCTCGCCCTGCGCCTCGCCCGGGCCAAGGCCGACGCGGTGGCCGCCCGCCATCCGGGCCGGGTCGTGATCGGCGCCGACCAGGTCCTCGAGCTCGACGGCACGATCTTCCACAAGCCCCGGGATTCCGACGCAGCGCGCGCCCAGCTCGCCCGCCTCGCCGGCCGCACCCACGCCCTGCATTCCGCGGTGGCGCTGGCCGGCGCCATCGACGACGCCTTCGTGGAGACCGCCCGGCTGACGATCCGCCCCCTCGATGCCCGGGCGATCGCCGCCTATGTGGACTGCGCCGGCGCCGAAAAGGTGCGCGCCAGCGTCGGAGGCTACCAGCTCGAGGGACCGGGCATCCACCTGTTCGACTCGGTCACCGGCGACCATTCGACCGTGCTCGGCCTGCCGCTGCTGCCGCTGCTCGCCCGCCTGCGCGCCGCCGGCTATCTGGATTTCTAGGGAGCACCGCGTGGCCGGGCACGATCATTCGCATGGAGGCCCTCCCTTCGAAGGTGCTTCGCATTCCGGCCACGGCACGTCTTCGACGGCTGGCCGATCCGGGGGCCACGCCCATGGCGGTCACGCGCATGGCGGCCATGGCGGCCACGTCCATGCGCCGAAGAATTTCGGGCCGGCCTTCGCGATCGGCATCGTGCTCAACACCGGTTTCGTGGTGGTCGAGGCGGCCTACGGCTACCTCAGCAACTCGATGTCCCTGGTGGCCGATGCCGGCCACAACCTCTCCGATGTGCTGGGCCTGGCCGCCGCCTGGATCGCCGCCATCCTGGTGCGCCGCCGGGCCAGCGCCCGCTTCACCTACGGCTATCGCGGCTCCTCCATCCTGGCGGCCCTGTTCAACGCCGTGTTCCTGCTGGTCGCCATGGGCGCGGTGATCTGGGAGGCGCTCGTCCGGCTGGTCCATCCCGAGCCCGTGGTCGGCACCATCGTGATGGTGGTCGCCGCGGTCGGCATCCTGGTCAACGGCGTCACCGCCTGGCTGTTCGCCAGCGGCGCCAAGGGCGACATCAACATCCGCGGCGCCTTCCTGCACATGGTGGCCGATGCCGCGGTCTCGGCCGGGGTCGTGGTCGCCGGCCTGGTGATCCAGCTCACCGGCCAGGCCTGGCTCGACCCGGCGGTCAGCCTCGCCATCGCGGGCCTCGTGGTCTGGGCGACCTGGGGGCTCCTGCGCGACAGCGTGGCGATGTCCCTCGACGCGGTGCCGCCCGAGATCTCCCCGGAGGCGGTGACCGGCTTCCTGCGCGACCGGCCCGGGGTCATCGACCTCCACGACCTGCATATCTGGCCGATGAGCGCCACCAGCGTCGCCCTCACGGTCCATCTGGTGATCGCCGAGGACCACCCGGAGCATCGCGCGGCTGCCAACGGCTTCCTCAACGAGACCGCCGAGGGCCTGCGCACCCGCTTCGGCATCGGCCACGCGACCCTGCAGATCGAGGCGGCCGGCGGCCCGGCCTGCCGGCTCGCCCGGGAATGCGCGGCATGAGCGCGTCCCCGATCCCCCGCGCCTTCGTAGTCGGACACCCGATCGCGCATTCGCGCTCGCCGCTGATCCACGGCTACTGGCTTAGCCAGCACGGTATCCCCGGCTCCTACGAGCGCCTGGACGTCGCCCCGGAGGCGTTCCCGGATTTCCTCCGGGCGCTGCCGGAATCGGGCTTCCGGGGCGGCAACGTCACGATCCCCCACAAGGAGGCGGCTTACGCGCTCGTCGACACGCTGACGCCGCGGGCGCAAAAGATCGGCGCGGTGAACACCCTGGTGGTCGGGCCCGACGGCCGGGTCCGCGGCGACAACACCGACGCGCCGGGCTTCTGCGCCCATCTCGACCACAGTCTCGGCGCCGGCTGGCCCGAGCGGGCCGGCGGCACGGCGGTGGTGCTGGGCGCCGGCGGTGCGGCGCGGGCGATCGTGATCGGCCTCGCCGAGAGCGGCCTCAGCCGGATCCTGATCGCCAACCGCACCCGGGCCCGGGCCGAGACCCTGGCGGCCCTGGCTCCGGGGATCGGCGCGGCGCTCGCCTGGGACGACCTGCCCGACGCGCTCGCCGGGGCGGGGCTCCTGGTCAACACCACCTCGCTCGGCATGAAGGGCCAGCCGCCCCTCGATCTCGACCTCACCCCGTTGCCGGAAACCGCCGCGGTGGCCGACATCGTCTACGCCCCGCTGGAGACCGACCTGCTCGCGGCGGCACGCCGGCGGGGGCTCGCCGCGGTCGACGGACTCGGGATGCTGCTGCACCAGGCGGTGCCGGGCTTCGAGGCCTGGTTCGGCCTGCGCCCGGCCGTCACCCCGGGCCTGCGGGACCGGATCGTGGCGGATCTTACCGGATGAGCAAGGGGCATCCCGTCAGCCGCCCCGTCATACTCGGCCTGACCGGCTCGATCGGCATGGGCAAGTCGGCCACCGCCCGGATGTTCTCGGCGCTCGGCGTCCCGGTCCACGATGCCGACGCCGCCGTCCACGCCCTCTACGGTCCAGGCGGCGAGGCCGCCGCGGCCATCGGCAAAGCCTTTCCCGGGGTGCTCGACCCGCAGGGCGGCGTCGACCGCGCCCGCCTGCGCGCGGCGGTGCTCGGCGATCCCGGCCGGATGGAAGCGCTCGAGGCCCTCGTCCACCCGCTGGTCCGGGCGGCCAGCACGGCCTTCCTGGCCCGGCACGCGGACGCGCCCCTGGTCGTCCTCGACATCCCGCTCCTCTACGAGACCGGTGGCGAGAATCGCTGCGACGCGGTCGCGGTGGTCAGCGCGCCCCCCGAGGTGCAGCGCGCCCGGGTGCTGGCCCGCCCCGGCATGACCGAGGCGGCTTTCGAGGCGATCCGCGCCAAGCAGATGCCGGATGCCGAGAAGCGGGCCCGGGCCGATTTCGTGATCGACACCAGCCGGGGCTTTCCCGCCGCCGAGGCCGAGGTGGCGCGGATCGTGGCCGCGCTGACGGAGCGCGGTGCGCCGGAGCACCCCGCCGCTGGGTGACGCGGCCGCGCGAGGGCCTATCTCCTGCTCACCGATCCGGCTGCGGGATGGACGACGATGCGGTGTCTCGAAGGGATCGGCCGGGCCTCGGCGAATCCCGCGATCATGGCCAAGGCCCTGATCGCGCTCCTGATCCTGCCGCTGCTCGCGGCCGGGCCGGCCCAGGCGCAAGTTGCCGGCGCCTGCCCGCCCCCGAAGAAGCTCGCGGCCGGCGCCTGCGTCACCGCCTGCCCGGGCGGGTACGAGGATCGCGGGCGCGACTGCGTCTACCGCAACCAGTCCCGCTGACGGTCAGGTCACACCCACCCGATCCGCCCGAAGAACCCGGCGATCTCGGCCGCGGCCCGGTCGGGGTCCTCCCGGTGGGGGAAGTGGCCGACGCCCGGGAACGGCGCCAGGTCGAGATCCGAGAACGTCTCGCCGAGGCGGTCGGTCCAGGCATAGGGGAAGATCGGGTCGTGCTCGGCCCAGCGCACGCAGGTCGGCACGGCGATCGGCGGCAGGGGCGGGGCCTCGCCCTTGAGCATCGCGATCCGGCCGGCATGGGCCGCCCGGTAATGCGCGAAGCCGCCCGCGAGGTTTCCCGGCTTCCAGAAATTGTCCGCGAAGGCGTCCATCACGGGATCGAATGCGTCCTTGCGGTGCGACCAGTGACGCAGGAAATGGCCGATATAGGCGGCGCAGCTCTCCCGGCTGGCGCCCACCAGGGTCACCGCCAGGTCCATCTGGTTGAAGGACTGGTACCAGATCTCGCTGAGCCGGTCCGGCTCCCCGAGGCGGGGGCCGATCCCGGGATAGACGAAGTCGAACAGGAACAGGCCGGCGCAACGCTCCGGATGGGCGCGCGCCAGCGCCTGGATCACCGCGCCGCCGACATCGTGGCCGACGATGCCGGCGCGGTCGATGCCCAGCGCCTCCAGCAGCGCCGCCATGTCGGCCGCCTGCTCCGGTGGTCCGAAGGCGCCCTCGGGCTTGTCGCTGTCGCCGAAGCCGCGCAGGTCCGGGGCGATCAGGGTGTGGCGGGCGGACAGCCGTTCCATCACCGGCTCCCAGGTCAGCCAGAATTCCGGCCAGCCGTGGAGCAGCAGCAGCGGCGATCCCGTGCCGCGGCGCGCGACATGCAGGTTCGCGCCGTTCACGCGCACGGTCAGGTGCTCGGTGCCGTCCATCGTCCCTCCATCCCGGCGCGCCGGGCCAGCATCTTCGCCTGCAGGCGGCTCCGGCGGGCGGCGATCACCGTGCCGTTGATCTCGCCGCCGAACAGGAACATGGCGGCGAGCCAGTACAGGAACACCAGGAACACCATCGCGGTGGCCAAGCCCCCGTAGGTGGACGCGTAGGCGTTCGAGAACCGGTCGAGATAATAGCCGAAGCCGAGGCCGGCGAGGAACCACAGGATCAGCGTCACCCCGATCCCCGGCAGCACCGACAGGATCGAGCGCCGGCCGGCGGCCACGAACTTGTGGGCGATGATCAGCACCACCGCCAGCAGCAGGGCCGTGACGACGATCCGCCCGATCGCCACCGTGAGGCCCAGGGGCTCCACCCCCGGGGCGACCAGCACGATGTTGCGCCAGATCAGCGGACCCAGCACCACGAGCAGTGCGAAGGCCAGCATCGCGAAGGCGCCGCAGATCACGTAGCCGATCGATTCGAGCCGGGTCAGCCACCACGGGCGGCTCTCCCGCAGGCCGTAGGCCCGGTTCAGGCCGACCCGCAGGCTCTCGACCCCCGAGGAGGAGAAGTAGAGGGCGAACAGGGCGCCGAGCGTCAGCACGCCGCTGCGCTGCTCGGTGAGCACCCGGTGGACCTCGCCGACGATCGGCTTGGCGATCTCCCGGGGCCAGGCGTCGAAGATCAGGTTGCCCGCCTCGTCGGCCAGGGACTGCGTGCCGAACAGGCCGGCGAGCGCCGCGAGCAGGATCAGGAACGGGAACAGGGAGGTCAGGGTCGAGAGCGCGATGTGGCTGGCGATCGCCCAGCCGTCATGGGCGACGAAGCGCTGCGCCGCGAGGCCCGCGACCTGTAATCCGCTGCGGAGAGATTTCACGGGTGTCCAACGATCCTCGTAGCGCGCCCGCCGATGAAGGGCGCGCGGCCCGGCCCGTCAACGCCGCCGGACCCGTCCGGTCCCGTTCGCGGCCCGGTGACGCGCCGCGGCCACGCCGGACCGCCCCGATGGCCGAATCGCCGTTGCCATTTCTCCGCCGGCATGCTCCGTCCGCGCGGTCATGCCCACCCCCCCAGGCGATTCGAACCGCGCGGCCAGCGCCCTCCCGGTGCTGTTCGTCCCGATCTGGGCGACCGGCTTCATCTCCGCCCGGGCCGTGATTCCGCATGCCGATCCGCTGGGCTTCACGGCGGTCCGGTTCACCGGCGTCGCCCTGCTGCTGGCGCTGATCGCCGTGGCCTCCCGGGTGCGCTGGCCCGGGACCCGGGCGGGCTGGCGCGATCCCATCGTCGCGGGCTTCCTGATGCAGGGCATCTACCTGGCGGGGGTGTTCTGGGCGGTGAGCCGGGGGCTCCCGGCCGGGATCGCCGCCCTGGTCGGCAGCCTCCAGCCGCTGCTGACGGCGCTCCTGGCGGGGCCGCTGCTCGGCGAGCGCGTCAGCGGCCGGCGGGCCTTCGGGATCCTGCTGGGCTTTGCCGGGGCCGGGCTGGTGCTCGCCCCGAAGCTCGGCGCCGCCGACCCGTCCGGGATCCCGCCGGTGGCCCTGGCGGTCAGCCTGGTGGCGGTCCTGGCCCTGACGCTGGGCACCCTCTGGCAGAAGCGGACCGGCGGGGGCGGCGACCTCCTGGCCAACGCGACGCTGCAATTCGTGGGCGGGATGGCCTGCGCGATCCCGCTGGCGCTGGCCTTCGGCCACGCGACGATCGACCCGGTCGCGCCCCTGTGGCTCGGGCTCGCCTGGGCGATCCTGGTCAACTCGGTGGCCGGAATCCTACTGCTCCTGGCGCTGATCCGGCGGGGCGCGGTGGCGGGCGTCGCCGCCCTGTTCTTCCTGGTTCCGCCGGTGGCGGCCCTGCTGGGCTACCTGCTGTTCGGCGAGGTGCTCACCCTGGTGCAGGGCGCCGGGATGGCGGTGGCGGCGCTCGGCGTCGCGGTGGCGAGCCGGGCCTGACAGGAGGCCTTGGCGCCGCAGTCCCGGAACCCCCGGTAAGACCCGGTCTTTCGCTTGTTGCCGCCCAGCCGCCGAAGAGCCGGGCCGGATCACCGAGATCCCCGGGAGGCCCCATGAACCAGATCCTCGTCGTCGCGCTCATCTGCGCCGCCAACGTCCAGGCCCCGGACTGCTCGCGGGAGACCGCCCTCGACGTGATCACCGGGCCGGCCCACACGCTGCAGGAATGCCTGATCCAGGGACCGGTACTGGCAGCCAATACCGGTTTCACCGGCGAGAACGGCGCCTACGTGAAGACGCGCTGCGAGCAGAAGCGCTGAGCCGGGCTGAAACGGCTTCCCGTACCGTAGCACGCGGGCACGGCTGTCAGTGATTGTGTATACGAAATAACGTGCGCCGAACCGGTCTCCATTTCGGCCGCGAGCACTCTGACGCATTCAACTTCAGTTCAAGACGCCGCAAATGAAATCTGCTTCGGCCTCGACGTCGGACGGGTTAGAAGACACGATCCAATAAAACGCCACGCGAGCCAAAAACCATGTCCGCATCCCCCGCCATCCAGACCGAGCCGCAGGACGTCGTCAGCCTCGCCAAGGCGGCCGGCGAGAGCGCGAAGGCCCTCGTGGCGGAAGCCACGCGCCGGGTCCGGACGCGCATCCTCGGTACGGACGGGCGGATCGATGCCGGCAAGCTCGAGACCCAGCAGCACGCCGCCCACGGGCTGGCCTGGCTGGCGACCTACGCGGAGGCGGTGGCCGAGCTCGGCGGTTATGCCGAGCGCCTCCAGGCCGAGGGCCGGTTCGGCGAGACCGAGACGCTGCTCGTGCGGATCGGCGCCGGCGAGTATCTCGACCAGCTGTTCTCCGGCATCCCGATGAGCCAGGGCGAGATGGTCCGGCCGACCGGCTCGCTCGGCCTCTCGGCCAAGGAGGTCGCGCAGTACCGCTCGGACGCGGTCGAGACCCTGATCGCCGAGGGCAACACCCCGGAGAACCGCGCCGCCCTGGTGGCGCTGATGCGCGAGGGCGGCGGCTCGGCCACCGTGGGCGCCTCGGGCCTCGACGAGGACATGGAGGCGATCCGCTCCGAGATGCGCCGCTTCGGCAAGGCCGAGGTGGTCGAGCAGGCGCATGAGTGGCACCTGAAGAATGAATACATCCCCATGGAGGTCGTCACCAAGATGGCTGAGCTGGGCGTGTTCGGCCTCACCATCCCGGAGGAATACGGCGGGATGGGCCTGCCCAAGACCGCCATGTGCGTGGTCTCCGAGGAGCTGTCCCGGGCCTATATCGGCGTCGGCTCGCTCGGCACCCGCTCGGAGATCGCCGCCGAGCTGATCCTGTGCGGCGGCACCGAGGAGCAGAAGCACCGCTTCCTGCCGAAGATCGCCAGCGGCGACATTTTGCCGACTGCCGTGTTTACCGAGCCGAACACTGGGTCCGACCTCGCGAGCCTGCGCACCAAGGCCGTCAAGGACGGCGAGACGTGGAAAATCACCGGCAACAAGACCTGGATCACCCATCCGGTCCGGGCCGACATCATGACCGTGCTGGTGCGGACCAAGCCCGAGGAGAAGGGCCATCGCGGCCTCTCGATGCTGATCGCCGAGAAGCCCCGGGGCACGGACGCAGAGCCGTTCCCGGTCCAGGGCCTGTCCGGCGGTGAGATCGAGGTGCTCGGCTACCGGGGCATGAAGGAATACGAGCTGGCCTTCGAGGGGTTCGAGGTGCCCGGCGGCAACCTGCTCGGCGAGGTCGAGGGCAAGGGCTTCGCCCAGCTGATGCAGACCTTCGAATCGGCCCGCATCCAGACCGCGGCCCGGGCGATCGGCGTCGCACAGTCGGCCCTCGACGTGGCCCTGCGCTACGCCGAGGAGCGGGTGCAGTTCGGCAAGGCGCTCGTCAGCTTCCCGCGGGTCGCCGACAAGCTCGCCATGATGGCGGTGGAGATCAACATCGCCCGCCAGCTCACCTATTTCTCGGCCCGCGAGAAGGATGCCGGCAAGCGCTGCGACCTGGAGGCCGGGATGGCCAAGCTGCTCGGCGCCCGCGTCGCCTGGGCGGCCGCCGACAACGCGCTCCAGATCCACGGCGGCAACGGCTTCGCCCTGGAATACCCGGTCAGCCGGATTCTGTGCGACGCCCGCATCCTGTCGATCTTCGAGGGCGCCGCCGAGATCCAGGCCCAGGTCATCGCCCGGCGCCTGCTCGAAGCGGCGTAAAAAGTCCGGATTCACACGGTCCGGGACTTTGTGCGGGTGCCGGGCAGAGCCCGGCTCCATCGGGGCTCTGCCCCGATAGCCCCGCCCAAGGGCTGAGCCCTTCGGGATCCCCGCTACTTGGTGATCTTCACCGAGATCGGGTCGCTCGAGGGGAACGTCTCCTCGAGGGCATCGTCGAGGCGCTCGTCCATCTTCTCGGGCTTGTTGGCGGGATTGGCCTTGTCGTCCGGCTTGGCGCTGCCCTGCTGGAAGCCGGGCTTGGTCTCGTTCTCGAGCTTGTGGTCGTCGGCCATGTCTGTCCCTTATCGGTGACGTGTGCACGCGCGGTGCCTGTGCGCGTCAACGCGACGGGGCCCGGGTGTTTCCGGTTTTTTCGGGCGCAGGGCGTATCAATCAGGCCGTCGCCACCGCCGGGCCGGCTGATAACCGCGTCGCGCGACCTCGCGCAGACGCTTCACGCATCACGATCTCGTAGACGCCCGTCAGCCGGTCGAGATGCACCTCCGGGGTCAGCGGCGCGGTCCAGTAGCGGGCATGCGCGGCCCGGCCCATCCGGGCCGCGAGGGCGTCGTCCGACAGGCGGCGCAGATGGGCGGCGAGCGCATCCGGATCGCCCGAGCGGAACCAGAACCCGGTCTCGCCGTCGACCACCGCCTCCCGGCCGGCGCAGGCATCGCTGACGATCACCGGCGTGCCGCAGGCCAGAGCCTCGTACACGGTGAGCGGCTGGCCCTCGTACCAGACGCTCGGGAAGACCAGCGCCCGCGCCTGCCGCATCAGCGCCTGCACGCCGGCGGGGTCGCGCCAGCCGAGCATCACCGCCTCGGGATAGCGGGTGGCGAGGTCGGCCCGCTCCGAACCGTCGCCGACGAACACGGCCCGCACCCCGGCCCGGCGGGCGGCTTCGGCGAAGATCGGCGCGCCCTTCTCGGTGGAGATCCGGCCGACGAACAGGCAGTCGCCCGGCGGTCCCTCATGGACCGGCGCCTGCGCCACCGCGATCGGGTTGTCGACCCGGTGGAACATCGTGCCGGCGGGCATCAGCGGCCGGACCACGCTCTCCTGCAGGTCGCTGATCGTGACGACGTGGGCGAACAGCTCCGGCAGCCGCGCGACATGCGCGAGCCCGGCATGGCGGATCATCCGGGCGACCTTGCGCGGGTAGCTGCGCGCATCGCACTGCGCCAGGATGCAGGAGGCCGACATCGGCGTGCGGTGGCAGATCGTCTGCTCGGGATAGGCGTAGAACCCGCCGGTCGGGCAGACCAGGAAGAACTCGTGCATCGTGTAGAGGCACGGCAGGCCGGAAGCCCGCAGGGCCGGGCC
Organism: Methylobacterium brachiatum; assembly: GCF_900113845.1. Lineage (NCBI taxonomy): Bacteria > Pseudomonadati > Pseudomonadota > Alphaproteobacteria > Hyphomicrobiales > Methylobacteriaceae > Methylobacterium > Methylobacterium brachiatum. The sequence continues at coordinate 161,247 of NZ_FOQW01000012.1, forward strand.
GATGGCGGGCGACAGCGCCTTGGCGAAGGCGTGGACATGGACCAGCGTGTCCCGCGGATCGCAGGCGGCGAGCTCGGCTGCCAGGGCGCGGGCCGCCGGTGCGTTCCAGATCGCCTGGGCCGCGAAGGCGAGCTTGCTGCGCGCCGTCGTGACGTCGTCCTGACCCAGGCACACCACTCGGATGCCGGCGGGTTCCAGCCGCGGGTCGACCGGGCCCACGGCCGCGAACAGGGTGACGCGGTGACCCCGGGCGGCGAGCCCGAGGGCGGATTCGATCGCGACCTTGGCCTGGCCGCCGTTGATCGCGGCATGGTCGGCGACGAGGACGATGTGCACGTCAGGAAGTCCGCCGCTCTATTTTCGGGGTGGAGATCTGTAACGGCCGGCGGTTGATCCTCCGTAAACCGGCCTGGACTTATGATCGCGGCGGGTCCTGCCGAGACAAGTCATGCATGTCGTGATCCTGGCCGAGTTCGCGACCGCCAGCGGCGGGGCGGAAAAGGTCGCCCTGGAATCCGCCCGCGGGCTCGCCGAGGCCGGCCTGGCGGTCACCTACATCCAGGCGATCCCGGGCCCGGTCGATCCCCTGCTGGACCACGGGAACATCCGGCGGATCGAACTCGGCCTGCCCGACATCTGGACCCTGGGCGGCCTCAAGGCGGCGGCCACCGGGATCTGGCACGCCGCGGCGGCCCGCGCCCTCGAGGCGGCGCTCCGGGAGCTTCCGGCACCGCCGGATTGCCTCCATCTGCACCAATGGACCCGCACCCTGTCGCCGGCGATCTTCCCGGTCCTGACCCGCCTCGCGGTGCCGGTGGTCGTCACCCTGCACGACTACGCCCTAGCCTGCCCGAACGGGGTCTATTACCGGTTCGACCGGGCCGAGCCCTGCGGGCTCACGCCGCTCTCGCCAGCCTGCCTCGCCGCGCCCTGCGATCCGCGGAGCCGGGTTCACAAGCTCGTGCGCGTCGCCCGCGCGGGGGCGCTCCGGCAGGCCCTGCACCGGCGGCCGCTCCATGTCGTCCATGTCTGCGACGCCAGCCGGCGGCGGCTCGGCGACCTGCTCGGCGGCTACGCGCTCACCCATCACCGCGTCGACAACCCCGTCCGGATCGCCGACGGGCCGCCGGCCGATCCCGCCCGGGGCGACGCCATCGCGTATGTCGGGCGCCTGACCCGGGAGAAGGGCGCCGACCTCGTGGCGGACGCGGCCCGGTCCGCCGGGCTCACGGCCCTGTTCGTTGGCGCCGGTCCCCTGGAAGCGGAACTGCGCGCTCGGCCCGGTGTCGAGGTGATCGGCTGGCAGGCGCCGGACGCCGTCTGGGCGCTGCTGCGCAGCCGCGCCCGCGCGCTCGCCGCCCCATCGCGCTGGTACGAGACCGGGCCGCTCACGGTCTACGAGGCCCTGGCGGCCGGCCTTCCCGTGGTCGCCTCCGACCGGTCCGGCGCCGCCGAGAAGGTCCGGGACGGGCGCACCGGCTTCGTGGTCCCCCCCGAGATCGGGGCGTTGGCGGCGGCGTTCTCGGCCCTGCGGGACGATGTCTGCGCGGCGACCCTCGGGGCGAATGCCCGGGCGCAGGTCCGGGCCGCGCCGATGACGCTTGCCACCCATGCCGCCGCGCTCCGGTCGCTCTATGCCGGGCTCGTGCAGCGTGGGACTGGTGCGATGCACCATGCCGGCGCCGCGGCCCGGCCGGACCGGCCGAGCGCTGAATCGGCCTGATACCGAATCGGCAAGTCCCAAACCCGGGCGCGTCGGCTATAGACAGCCGGAAAGATTGATATAGAGAGGCGTCTGTGCGGCCGAATCGCACCATGACCATGCCTGGAACGGCCAAGGTTTATTGGAAGCGGGCGCGTTGCCGCTATGGCGGCGCGAAGACTGTTCAGATACCGGAATCATGCATTTTATCCGGATTCTCGCGCCCGCGCCGCACTCCCGAACATGCACTTGACTTCTTGTTGCACTGCAACATATAGAGACGCGTCACCGCGGACGCAGATCGGCGTCCCATCCCGAGACAGCGTGTGCTGGAGACTTCGATGCAGACCCCGAACTTCGAGATCCCGACCGAGATGCGTGACTTCGCCGAGAAGAGCGTCGACCAGGCGCGCAACGCCGTCGGCACCATGATGGCGAACGCCATCAAGGCGACCGAGCAGGTCCAGGCCTCGGGCCAGACCTTCCAGTCGACCATGACGGCGGCGGTCTCGAAGGGTTTCGAGCACGCGCAGAACAACGCGAACGCGACCTTCGACTTCGCCCAGAAGCTGGCCCGCACCAAGGACCTGCGCGAGGCGTTCGAGCTGCAGTCCGAGTTCGTCCGCAGCCAGTTCGCCGCCCTCCAGGCCCAGGCCAAGGATTTCGGCGCCCTCGCGCAGCAGAACGTCGCCCGCTGAAGACGCACCGATCCGCCCAGAGCGGATCGTTCGAGGCGGTGCCCGGCCCGACGCGGCGGGGCACCGCCGGATAGAAGCCTTCCGAACACGGTCTTCCCTCCGGCCGCCGCTCCGTCAGGGGGCCCGATGCGGACGAGGAGGAGATCGCGCCATGAGCAAGCCGCGTCGACCGAAGGGGCCCCGCCCCGATTGGGCTCCGAAGCCGGCTCTCAATGCCGACGGGCCCGCGCTCCGCGCCGTTCCGCCGCCCACCGACACGGCCATCCCGGACGTGGCGGTTGCCAAGGCCACGGAGACCGTCGCCGCCTCCGAGCCGGATGGTGCCGCGCCGGAGGCTCCCGCAGAGGTCTCGGTCCCGGTGGCCGCCCTCGTCCCACCCGTCACGATCCCGCCGGTGACGGCTCCGTCCGCTGCGCCCGTCGCGCGGGACGAAGCCGCCGAACACCTCACCGCGACCAGCTTAGCCGCGACCAGCCGGGCCGGGTTCACGCCGAATCACCGCGACGGCACCGGCATCGGCTCGACGATCGCCCGCTACATGCGCGGGGAGAGCGAGGCCGCCCTGGCGCATCTGCGGGCCCTGTCGCAAGCGGGCTCGCCGACCGAATTGATGCGTCTGCAGATGGGCGAGGTCCAGCGGGCCGCCGATGCCTCGCTGACCTGCTGGAGCGACGTCATCCGCAAGGCGAGCCGTCTCGTCGCGTTCCGCTGACGCACGATCGCCACGTTCAGGCTGTCGCATGCGCGCGACATGCCGGCCGCCTCGTTCCGGGCAACCGTCGATTAACCATACCGCTCCTATGCCCTATCAAGGGGCACGGGAGTTGAATCCGGACCGATGCCGAGTCGCGCGCGCCAGATCCGTTCCGCCATCCACCGCCTCTGCCTGGCTCTGACGCTGGCAGGCTCGCCCGTCCTCGCGCAGAACGGCGACAAGCCCGCCGCGCCGACGCCCGCGATCGCCATCGGGGCGGATCTCGCCAGCCAGGCCGGCACGACGCGGCTCACCCTGACCCTGTCCCGGGCCGTAGAGGCCCGCGGCTTCGTGATGGAACGGCCCGACCGGGCGGTGATCGACCTGCCGGAGGTCAATTTCCAGCTCGATTCCGGGGCGGGGCGTCGCCGCGACGGCCTCGTCCAATCCTTCCGCTACGGCCTGTTCGCCCCCGGCCGCTCGCGGGTCGTGATCGACCTCGCCGCGCCGGCCACGATCGGGCGGATCGAGACCGTGACCCGGGCCCGGGACGGTGCGGTGCTGCTGACGATCCCGCTCCAGCGCGTCGAGCGCGACGCGTTCCGCAAGGCGGCCGCGGCCAGCGACCCGGCCCCCGCCCAGGCGCGCAGCGCCGCCCCCGAACCCGCCGACCAGCGCCCGCTGATCATGGTCGATGCCGGGCATGGCGGGACCGATCCCGGGGCGATCGCGGTGGGCGGGGTGTTCGAGAAGGACATCGTGTTCGGCTACGCGCAGGCTCTGGTCGAGAAGCTGGAAGCGAGCGGCCGCTACCGGGTCCGGATGACCCGCGACCGGGACGTGTTCGTGCCGCTGGCCGACCGCGTCCGCCTCGCCCGCGAGGCCAAGGCCGACCTGTTCGTGTCGATCCACGCGGATTCGATCTCGGCCGCGCCCCAGGTGCGCGGGGCCACCATCTACACCAACGCCGAGAAGGCGACCGACGTGGAATCCGCCCGGCTCGCCGAGCGCGAGAACAAGGCCGACGCCGCCGCCGGCGCCGATTCCGCCGAGGCCCCCCCGGACATCGCCGACATCCTGCAGGAACTGACCCTGCGGGAGACCCGGGGCTTCTCGTCGGGCTTCGCCCGCACCCTGATGGGCCAGCTCGCCCCGGTCATGGAGATGAGCGCCAAGCCGCACCGGGAGGCGCGCTTCATGGTGCTGCGCTCCCCCGACGTGCCGAGCGTGCTGGTGGAACTCGGCTATCTCTCGAGCAAGCGCGACCTGGAGATGCTGCAATCGCCGGAGTGGCGCGCGGGGGTCACCGGTTCGATGGCGAAGGCGATCGACCTGTTCTTCGGCAACCGCGCGACCCTGAAGCCGTCCACGAACCCGCGCCGGTCGGCGGCCGTCGCCCCAGTTTTACCATAGATAGAGTGTCGATACGGGGTGTCCGACGCCCCGTCGCACCGCCGCTGAACCGGCAATCCGAGGGGGCCTCACGGGAGCGTCCGGGAGCCGACCGCGTCGAATACGGACGCCCGTGCCGGATGAGCCGAACCCGGCATGCGGCCGGGCCAGCGACGAGCGGAACACCGGATGCGTCTGATCCTTCGTTTCTTCGGGATCCTGTTTAGCGCCGGCGCGGTGCTGTTCGTGGTCGGTGCTGCGGCCGGCGGCTACTTCTACTGGAAGTACAGCCAGGACCTGCCCGACCACGCCGCGCTCGCCAATTACGAGCCGCCGGTGATGACCCGCATCCACGCGGCCGACGGCTCCCTGCTGGCCGAATATGCCCGCGAGCGCCGGCTGTACCTGCCGATCCAGGCGATGCCGAAGATCGTGGTCGCGGCCTTCCTGTCGGCCGAGGACAAGAACTTCTACAAGCACGGCGGCATCGACCCCGAGGGGATCGTGCGCGCCTTCCTGACCAACGCCAAGTCGGGCAAGCGGCAGGGCGCCTCGACCATCACCCAGCAGGTCGCCAAGAACTTCCTGCTCTCCTCCGAGCAGACCTATGACCGCAAGATCCGCGAGGCGCTGCTGGCGCTGCGGATCGAGGCCGCCTACTCCAAGGACAAGATCCTGGAGCTCTATCTCAACGAGATCTTCCTCGGCACCATCGTCCCGGGCCGCAACCTGCACGGCGTCGCGGCGGCCGCGCTCGATTATTTCGGCAAGTCGGTCCACGAGCTGACCATCAACGAGGCCGCGTATCTCGCCGCGCTGCCGAAGGGTCCCAACAACTACCACCCCTACCGCAAGACCCAGGCGGCCCTCGACCGCCGCAACGAGATCATCCGCCTGATGGCGGAGAACAGCTACATCACCAAGGAAGAGGCGGATTCCGCCAAGAAGATGCCGCTCGGGGTCAACCCGCGGGTCGCCTTCCCGAACGCCGCCAACGCCAACTACTTCACCGAGGAGGTCCGGCGCGAGATCTCCGAGCGCTACGGCGAGAAGAAGCTCTACGAGGGCGGTCTCTCGGTGCGCGCCACCCTCGATCCGAAGATGCAGGCCTGGGCCCGCAAGGCGCTGGTCGACGGCCTCGTGCGCTACGACCAGGCCCATGGCTGGCGCGGCGCGGTCACCAAGGTCGACCTGACCGGGCGCGACTGGGGCATGGCGGCCGCCGAGGTTCCGGCGCTCGGCGACGTGGCGCCGTGGCGGCTCGCCGTGGTGCTGGGCAATGGCGGCGGCGGGGTCCAGGTCGGCCTCCAGCCCAAGCGCGAGGCGTCGGGCCAGGTCGGCAAGGACCGCGAGACCGGCGTGATCCCCCCGGACGGCATGCGCTGGGCCGGCCGGCCGAACCTCCAGCCCGGCGACATGGTCTATGTCGAGGCGATGGATGGCGGCCGCGGCCAGTACCGCCTGCGCCAGAAGCCCGAGGTCTCCGGTGCCATCGTGGCGATGGACCCGAATACGGGCCGCGTCCACGCGATGGTCGGCGGCTTCTCGTACGACGAATCCGAGTTCAACCGCGCCACCCAGGCGATGCGCCAGCCTGGCTCGTCGTTCAAGCCGATCGTCTACTCGGCGGCGCTGGACAACGGCTACACCCCGTCCTCGATCGTGCAGGACACGCCGATCACCATCGAGGCCGGCCCCGGCCAGGAAGCCTGGACGCCCTCGAACTACGACGGCAAGTCCGGCGGCCCGCACACCCTGCGGTACGGGATCGAGCATTCGAAGAACCTGATGACGGTCCGGCTCGCCAAGGATGTCGGCATGCCGCTCATCGCCGAATACGCCCGCCGCTTCGGCGTCTACGACGACATGCTGCCGGTGCTGCCGATGTCGCTGGGGGCCGGCGAGACCACGGTCATGCGCATGGTCACCGCCTACTCGATGCTCGCCAATGGCGGGCGCCGCATCCGGCCGACGCTGATCGACCGGATCCAGGACCGCATCGGCGAGACGATCTACCGGCACGACAACCGCAAGTGCATCGGCTGCGACGCCGAGAAATGGTCCGGCCAGGACGAGCCGAAGCTGGTGGACGATTCCGAGCAGGTGCTCGACCCGCTGACCGCCTACCAGATGGTCTCGATCATGGAGGGCGTGGTCCAGCGCGGCACCGCGACCCTGCTGAAGCAGATCGGCAAGCCGCTCGCCGGCAAGACCGGCACCACCAACGACGCCAAGGATGCGTGGTTCGTGGGCTTCTCGCCGGATCTCGCGGTCGGGATCTATATCGGCTTCGACAAGCCGCGCTCGCTGGGCGACCGCGCCACCGGCGGCGGCCTCGCGGCGCCGATCGCCCTCGAGTTCCTGAAGGTCGCCCTCAAGGACAAGCCGCCGACCCCGTTCCGGGTGCCGCCCGGGATCAAGCTGATCCGCGTCAACCTCGCCTCCGGCACCCGCGCCGGTTCGGGGGAGGGCGCCGGCACGATCCTGGAGGCGTTCAAGCCCGGCACCGCGCCGCCGGATTCCTACGTCGCCCCGGCCCAGAGCGCCGCCCCCGCGGCGGTCCCGGCGGACCCCGACCGGGCCGCACAGGCGGGCGGGCTCTACTGAGGGATCGGCCTCGGTCCTAACCGTTGGGTAGGACCGAGGCCTTTTGCGCCCGATCCTCCGGCGTTGCCCCGTGGGATGCGCTTCACGCCACTGCGACGAAGCGCGGGCGGCCGCGCCCTTCCAGGCTACGATCTTCTACCGCCCTGCCGGATGCGGGCCTCGGACAGACATCTCTTGCGGCCGAGAATGATCGCGGGCCGCGTTGCGTGGATCCGCGAGCCCGAGCGGGACCCGTCGCGGCCTGCGCAGGCAACAGAAAAAAGCCGCCCGGTTGGGGGCGGCTTGGGAGAGTCATCAGGGAGGCATCAAACAGAGCGGACGAGGTCGTCCAACTCGATATCCAGAACTCTGGATGCCTCTTTATGCCGTGTGAACCTTAATCGGCGGTTAAAAACCAGTTTCCGGCGACGAGCTTACGCGGCGAGACTGTCGAACAATCCGCGCCCGTCGGTGCCGCCGATCAGCCCTTCCACGAAGTTCTCCGGGTGCGGCATCATCCCGAGGACGTTGCCGGCCTCCGAGTAGACCCCCGCGATCGCGTTGAGGGAGCCGTTGCGGTTGGCCTCGACCGTGATCGTCCCGGCGGCGTCGCAGTACCGGAAGGCCACGCGACCCTCGCCCTCGATCCGCGCCAGCGTCTCGGGATCGGCGAAGTAATTGCCCTCGCCATGCGCCACGCAGACGTCGATCACCTGCCCCTTCTGGTAGGCGCTGGTGAAGCGCGTGTCGGTGCGTTCGACCCGGAGGGTCTGCCGGTGGCAGATGAAGCGCCGGTTGACGTTGCGCATCAGCACGCCCGGCAGGAGGCCGGATTCGCACAGGATCTGGAAGCCGTTGCAGATGCCGAGCACGAGGCCGCCCCGGGCGGCATGCGCCCGCACCGCATCCATCGCGGCCGCACGGCCCGCGATGGCACCGCAGCGCAGGTAGTCGCCGTAGGAGAAGCCGCCCGGCAGGACGGCGAGGTCGGTTCCGGCCGGCAGGTCGTGGTCCGCGTGCCAGACCATGCTGACCCGCGCACCCGACCGGCGCAGAGCCCGGGCAACGTCGCTCTCGCGATTCGACCCCGGAAAGACGACGACCGCAGCGTGCATCAGAGGATCTCGATCGCGTAGTTCTCGACGACGGTGTTGGCGAGCAGCTTCTCGCAGGCCGTCCGGAGGGTGGCTTCGGCGGTCGGGCCATCGGCGGCCGAGACCTCGAGATCGAACACCTTGCCCTGGCGGACGCTGTCGATGCCATCGATGCCGAGGGACTTGAGCGCGGCCTCGATCGCCTTGCCCTGCGGGTCCAGCACACCGGTCTTCAGGGTGACGATGATACGGGCTTTCATGGATCTTCCGGTCTCACGCGCAGCCGAAAACGTGGGCGCAACCCGCGGCGTCGTTACACGGGCGGCCGTCGCGCGTTCCCTAGCAGGAAGGCCGCCGGCCTGTCGAACGCCGTGCCGGGCACGGGCCCGGCGACACACCCAATCCGGCTACCGCGACGTGGCGCGGGTGCGGATCGGCTCGATGCTGGTCGCCCGGCGCCAGAGCTGGAGCATGATCCAGGCCGCGAACAGGCTGAAGACGCCCATCAGCACATGGCCGACCCGGTCGCCGAGGTCGAACAGGCCGGCAAGAGCCCAGCCGGCCGCGATGGCGACGGCGAAAACCTCCGTGCCGACGAGGACCATCATGCTCACGATGGTGATGGCGTTGCGCCCGTTCACGAGACTCGTCCCCCGGTCGATTGCGAGGCCCCGGACGAAATGCGCCCGGGACCCGCGCAGCTAGCCCACCGGGGAGGGGGGATGCAACCGCGGGACCCGGGATCGGTGGGTCCGGGCTTCAGCGCGGGGCGCGCTTGGCCAGGATCCGCTGCAGCGTCCGCCGGTGCATGTTGAGGCGCCGGGCGGTCTCGCTGACGTTGCGGCTGCACAGCTCGTAGACCCGCTGGATATGCTCCCAGCGGACCCGGTCCGCGGACATCGGGTTCTCCGGCGGGTCGGCCCTCTCGCCGGGCTGCGCCATCAGCGTGCCGTGGATCTCGTCGGCGTCGGCGGGCTTGGCGAGATAGTCGAACGCGCCGAGCTTCACCGCCGTGACGGCGGTCGCGATGTTGCCGTAGCCGGTGAGGATCACGCCGCGCGCGTCGGGGCGCCGCTCCTTCAGGCGCGCGATCACGTCGAGGCCGTTGCCGTCGCCGAGCCGCATGTCGATCACCGCGAAGGCCGGCGGACGGGCCTCGACGGCCGACACGCCGTCGGCGACGCTGTCGGCGACCTGGACATGGTAGCCGCGGCTTTCCATGGCGCGGGCGAGCCGCGTCGAGAAGGGCTTGTCGTCGTCTACGATCAGCAGGCTGCGGTCGGTGAAGGCGGCGAGCGGATCGGCTTCGTTGATCACGGCGGGATCGATCGCTGCCGTGGTCCCGGGCTGCGTCAGCATCCGGCACTCCTTTCGGGTTTTCGTAAGGGAATTACTCAGTCAGTTCTCGGTCTGATCCTCATATAGGTACGACATCGCGCGGTGGCAGGGGCGCGCCGATATTGAGTTCCGGCGAATGGCGCGGGGCTGCACCCCGTTCGAAGATGTGCCGGGCCCAGGACACCCGCACGATCGCTCCATGGGCGTCCGGCGCCGAGACGTTCATCAGGGCGAGCTGTGCGCCCGAGCGCTCGATCAGGGTCTTGGCGATGAACAGGCCGAGGCCCAGGCCGGCGCCCACGGTCCCGCCGGTCTGCGGGCGGTCGCCGCTGCGGGTGGTTACGTAGGGCTCGCCCGCGCGCAGCAGGACCTCGCTGGAGAAGCCCGGGCCGTCGTCGCGGATCTCGATCCAGACCCGCTCCTGAGTCCAGCGGCCCTCCACGGTGACGCGGGAGGTGGCGAAGTCGACGGCATTGTCGAGGATGTTGGCCAGCCCGAACATCACCCCAGGGTTGCGGCGGCAGGCCGGTTCCGGGCCGTCACCGCGGCTGGAGATTTCTAAGACAGCTCCGAGGGCGCGCTGGGGGGCCACCAGCTCCTCTACGAGATGGCTGAACGTCACGGTCTCCAGGAAGCCGACCCCGTCGCCATCCAGGGACGTGAGCTTGCCGAGGATGCCGCGGCAGCGGTCGACCTGCTCGCGCAGCAGGTTCAGGTCCTCGGCCACCGCCGGCGAGGCGGTGGGCCCGAGCTGGCGGATCAGCTCCTTGGTCACCACCATGATGGTCCCGAGGGGTGTGCCCAATTCGTGGGCAGCCGCCGCCGCGAGGCCGTCGAGCTGCGAGAGGTGCTGCTCGCGGGCGAGCACCAGCTCGGTGGCGGCGAGCGCCTGGGCGAGGAGCCGCGTCTCCTCGGCGACCCGCCAGGCGTAGACGCCCGTGAACGCGGTGCCGAGCAGGATCGCGGTCCAGACCCCGGACACGTACAGGAACGGCAATTCGATCCGCCCGTCCGAGAACCAGGGCAGCGGCCGGTGCACCAGGGCGAGCAGCGTCGCCAGCCCCACGGCGAGCAGGCCGAGCGCCAGGGTCCGCTCCGGCGGCAGCGCGGTGGCGGAGATCAGCACGGGGGCGAGGAACAGCAGCGAGAACGGGTTCTGAAGGCCGCCGGTGAGGAACAGCAGCGCGGCGAGCTGCACGATGTCGAAGGCGAGCAGCAGCGCCGCGGAATCGTCGCTCAGCCGGTAGCTCGCCGGGAAGCGGATCCGCAGGGCCAGGTTCAGCCAGGACGAGGTCGCGATCACCAGGAAGCACCAGCCGAACGGCAGCGCCAGCCCGAGACCGAACTGCGCGCCGACCACGGCGGCGCTCTGGCCGGTGATGGCGAGCCAGCGCAGGCGGACGAAGGTGTCGAGCCGGAGGTGGCGGGCGTTGCGGACGAGGCCGTTGAGGTCGCTATCGGGCATGGGGTTATCGGTGGAGCGCCGGTCGGGCCGCGCCGGCGCGGATTTTCAAGATGGGTACCGCGGCACCGGATCCGGAGCGGGCCGCCGGATCCGTCGCGCCGAGGGCGTGGTCACGGGCAAGTCGCCCGGGGCGGGGGATGTTCCGTGATCGTTCAGGGTGGAACCTTATCCTACGCGGCGGGTTGCAGCAGGCTCCGCGCGCAGGCCGGATGTCGGCGGCCCGGATGGTGTGTCGTCCCGCGGCGGACCGGTCCCGGTCGGCCCCGGGCGGCATTCGAGACCGCGAGGTGGCGATGCTCCTGGCTTACGCGATGTTCGAAGGCGCCCGCGCCCTGATGGCGCCGGCCCGGGTCGCCGCGGACCTGACCCGCCACGCCCTCCAGATGCCCGGCAATCCCCTGGCCTACGGGCCCTACGCCCGGGCGATCAGCGCCGGCTGCGAGATGTTCGAGCGCGCCACGCGCCGCTACGGCAAGCCCGCCTTCGGGTTCACCGAGACGCGGGTCGACGGGATCGCGGTCCCGGTCAGCGAGCGCGTCGTCTGGGAGCGGCCGTTCTGCCGCCTGGTCGCGTTCGAGCGCGCCTTCCTCACGCCACCCGCCGAGCCGCAGCCCAAGCTGCTCATCGTCGCGCCGATGTCGGGTCACTACGCCACGCTGCTGCGCGGCACCGTGGAGGCGATGCTGCCGAACCACCGGGTCTACATCACCGACTGGACCGATGCCCGGATGGTGCCGCTGACCTTCGGGAGCTTCGACCTCGACACCTATATCGACTACCTGCAGGAGATGTTCGCGATCCTCGGGCCGGACCTGCACATCATGGCGGTGTGCCAGCCGGCGGTGCCGGTTCTGGCCGCGGTGGCGCTCATGGAGGCCAAGGCCGATCCGGCGGGCGATCCGGCCGTGCCGGCCTCGATGACCCTGATGGGCGGCCCGATCGACACCCGCCGCTCACCCACGGCCGTGAACTGCCTCGCCCAGGAGCGCGGCCAGGCCTGGTTCGAGCGCAACACGATCAGCCTGGTGCCGCCGATCTATCCGGGGGCCTGGCGCCGGGTCTATCCGGGCTTCCTGCAGCTGTCGGGCTTCATGGCGATGAACCTCGACCGCCACGTCACCGCCCATTCGGACATGTTCGACCATCTGGTGAAGGGCGACGGCGACTCGGCCGAGAAGCACCGGGAATTCTACGACGAGTACCTGGCGGTGATGGATCTCACCGCGGAGTACTACCTCCAGACCGTGCAGACCGTCTTCGTCGACCACGCTCTGCCCAAGGGGCAGATGCGCCACCGCGGCACCCCGGTCGATCTCGGGGCGATCCGCCGCTGCGCCATCCTGGCCGTTGAGGGCGAGAACGACGACATTTCCGGGGTCGGCCAGACCAAGGCGGCCCTCGAGCTGACGCCGAACCTGCCCGAATCCCGCAAGGCCTACCATCTCCAGGCGGGCGTCGGGCATTACGGCGTGTTCAACGGTTCCCGCTACCGGACGGTCATCGCCCCGCGGATCGCCGCCTTCATCCGCGCCCAACCGGCGGAGGCCGGCTCGCACCTGCGCCAGGTCAGCTGAGGCAAGTCCCGGTTTCGAAAGGTCCGAGACCTTTCGCGGGTCCAGGGCGGAGCCCTGGCCTCCGGGTGACGCCGCACCGAGCCCCACGAAAGGGCTGAGAGCCCTCTGAAATCCCTTTCGTGAGCTTGCGCTCCCGCCCCGTCCTGCCGGGCGGTCGCGCTGCATTTTGAATTCTCTTCCCCTCACGGTGGCGCGAGGCTTGCGAGGCAGCGCCCGTGAGCATGACGACCGCCGATCCCCCGACGCCCATCCGTGTCCCCTGCCGGCCTGCATCCGGCCGGACGACGGCGCGCGCGAACAGGATGCGGATAACTAGAATTCAAATCTCCAAAACCGTCTTGCGGCAGCAGGGAACTGGCGCATGCTGCTGATCGCGTGAAATGCCAGCCCGCTCCGGCCCCGATACGGGACCGAAGCCTTCCGTCGACCGAGTCACAGGCGCACCCGGGGTGCGGGCCGGTAGCCGGGATCGCAATCCCGCCGGCCAGGGAGATCACGATGGACCGCAGGACCTTCCTCAAGGGCTCGGCCGCACTCGGGCTGGCAGCGCCGCAGATCGCGATGCCGGCCGTGGCGCAGGGCGCCAAGGTGCTGCGCTTCGTGCCCCAGGCGAACCTCGCCAATTTCGATCCGATCTGGGGCACGCAATACGTCGTGCGCAATGCCGGCACCCTCGTCTGGGACATGCTCTACGGGGTCGACGCGCAGCTGAAGCCGCAGCGGCAGATGGTCGAATCCGAGGAGGTCTCGGGCGACCAGCTGACCTGGACCTTCCGGCTCCGCCCCGGCCAGACATTCCATGACGGCGAGCCGGTGCTCGCCAAGGATGTCGTGGCGAGCCTGACCCGCTGGATGGCCCGCGACCCGATCGGCCTGATGATCCGCGGGATCCAGGACGACCTCGCCGCCGTGGACGACCGGTTGTTCCGCTGGCGCCTCAAGAAGCCCTTCCCGAAGCTCCTCTACGCGCTCGGCAAGACCAACGCCCCGATGGCCCTGATCATGCCGGAGCGGATCGCCAAGACCGACCCGTTCACGCAGATCACCGAATATGTCGGCTCGGGCCCGATGACCTTCGTGCGCAACGAATGGGTGCCGGGCGCCCGGGCCGTGTTCCAGAAGTTCGCCGGCTACAAGCCCCGCGCGGAACCGAATTCCTGGCTGGCCGGGGGCAAGCACATCCTGGTCGACCGGGTGGAGTGGGTGATCATGCCGGACGCGGCCACCGCCTCGGCGGCCCTGCAGAACGGCGAGGTCGATTGGTGGGAGAACCCGATCTCCGACCTCGTGCCGCTCCTGCGCAAGAACGCCAACCTCAACGTCGATATCGCCGATCCGCTGGGCAATGTCGGGTCGTTCCGGATGAACCACCTGTATCCGCCCTTCGACAACCCGAAGATCCGTCAGGCGGTCATGACCGCCATGAACCAGGAGGATTACATGCGGGCGATCGTCGGCGACGACGACAGCCTGTGGAAGAAGCTACCGGGCTTCTTCACGCCGGGGACGCCGCTCTACAGCGAGGCGGGGGGCGCCCATGTCGGTAAGGGCGACCTCAAGCTCGGCCAGAAGCTGCTCAAGGAAGCCGGCTACAAGGGCGAGCCGGTGGTCTGCATCGTGGCCCAGGACCAGGGGATCACCAAGGCGCAGGGCGACATCACCGCCGACCTCTTGAAGCAGATGGGCTTTAACGTCGATTTCGTCGCCACCGACTGGGGCACCACCGGCACCCGCCGGGCCTCCAAGGCGCCGCCGAGCCAGGGCGGCTGGAACATGTTCCACACCTGGCACGCGGGCGCCGACTGCATCAATCCGGCGGGCTACCCCGCGGTCCGGGCCAGCGGCGACAAGGCCTGGTTCGGCTGGCCGAACGTCCCGCCCGTGGAGGCGGCCATCGCCGAATGGTTCGACGCGGCCGACCCGGCCGCCGAGAAGGCCGCCATCGACAAGGTCAACGCCGCCGCCTGCGAGGGCGTGGTCTACGTCCCGACCGGGTTCTTCCTCGGCTACCAGGCCTGGCGCAAGAGCGTCTCGGGCGTCGTGAAGGGGCCGATCCCGTTCACCTGGGGCGTGTCGAAGGCGTGATGGGGCGGATGGTTGTCATGTCGGCACGCGCGCCGCGCACATCCTCCCCCCTTTGCGGGGGAGGGTGGCCCCTGCGTCAGCAGGGGTCGGGAGAGGGGAGCCCGGCTGCCGGGAAGGGTGCAGCCTTCATGAAGGCCACCACTTCGTCCTGCGCCGCCGCTCCCCTCTCCCGACCCCCTTCGGGGGCCACCCTCCCCCGCAAAGGGGGGAGGGGACTGCGTCGAGCCCACCGCAACACCCAGCCCACGACATAGCGGAGGACCCATGCTCGGCTATATCGGCAGGCGCATCCTGGCCACCATCCCGGTGATGGCGGTGGTCGGCTTGTTCGTCTTCAGCCTCCTCTACTTCGCCCCCGGCGATCCGGCCGCGATCATCGCGGGCGACCAGGCGACGCCGGACGACGTCGCCCGCATCCGCGCCTCGCTCGGCCTCGACCGGCCGTTCCTGGTGCGGTTCGGCGAATGGTCCTGGCAGATCCTCCACGGGGATCTCGGCACCTCGATCTTCACCAACCTGCCGGTCACCACGATGATCGGCCAGCGGGTGCAGCCGACCGTGTCGCTGATGCTGGTCACCCTGATCCTGGCCATCGTGGTGGCGGTGCCGCTCGGCGTCGTGGCGGCCTGGAAGGCCGGCAGCCTGATCGACCGGCTGGTCATGGGACTCGCGGTGCTGGGCTTCTCGGTGCCGGTCTTCGTGGTCGGCTACGTGCTCGCCTACGTGTTCGCCCTCGAGCTCGGCTGGCTGCCGGTGCAGGGCTACACGCCGATCGAGCAGGGCCTGTGGCCATGGTTCGCGAACCTGATCCTGCCCGCGGTAACGCTCGGCCTCGTCTACATCGCGCTGATCGCCCGGGTGACGCGGGCGACCATGCTGGACGTGCTGAGCCAGGATTACGTCCGCACCGCCCGGGCCAAGGGGCTGGCGCAGGGGCCGGTGCTGTTCATCCACGCCCTGAAGAACGCCGCCGTGCCGATCGTCACCGTGATCGGCATCGGCATCGCCCTGCTGATCGGCGGCGCCGTGGTCACCGAGACGGTCTTCGCGATCCCCGGGCTCGGCCGCCTCACGGTCGATGCGATCCTGCGGCGCGATTACCCGGTCATCCAGGGCGTCGTCCTGCTGTTCAGCTTCGTCTACGTGCTGGTGAACCTCGCCATCGACCTGTTCTACACCTTGCTCGACCCGAGGATCCGCTATTGACCGCGACCGTCGCGCCTCTCTCCGGTCCGCCCCTCGCCCGGGACCCGTCGCTCAAGGACGCGCCGCCCAAGGGGCCGCCCCCCGCGGGCATCGCCGTCGCCACGCCGATGCCGGACGTGATCCCGGCGCGCAAGCGCCGGGGGCCGGTCTGGACCTATGTCCGCCGCCACCCGACCATCGTGGTCGGCGGGATCCTGCTGCTGGTCGTGTTCCTGATGGCGGTGCTGGCCCCCTATCTCGGCACCGTCGATCCCACCGCCCTGGCCCCGGCTAAGCGCACCCGCGTGCCCTCGGCCCAGTACTGGTTCGGCACCGACATGCTCGGCCGAGACATCTACTCGCGGGTGGTCTACGGCGCCCGCGTGTCGCTGCTGGTCGGCTTCTCGGTGGCGCTCCTCGCCTCGGTTGCGGGGCTCGCGGTCGGCCTGATTTCCGGGATGGTGCGCTGGCTCGACGGGATCGTGATGCGGATCGTCGACGGCATGATGTCGATCCCGCCGATCCTGCTGGCCATCACCCTGATGGCGCTCACCCGCGGCTCGGTCCAGAACGTGATCGTGGCGATCACCATCGCGGAGATCCCCCGGGTCGCCCGGCTGGTCCGGGGCGTCGTGCTGTCCCTGCGCGAGCAGCCCTATGTCGAGGCCGCCGTGACCACGGGCACGCGCATGCCGGCGATCATCTGGCGCCACATCCTGCCCAACACCCTGGCGCCCATGACCGTGCAGGCGACCTATATCTGCGCCTCCGCGATGATCACCGAGGCGATCCTGTCGTTCATCGGTGCGGGCGTGCCGCCCTCGACGCCGTCCTGGGGCAACATCATGGCCGAGGGCCGGGCCCTCTGGCAGGTGAAGTTCTACATCATCCTGTTCCCGGCGATCTTCCTGTCCATGACGGTGCTCGCGGTGAACCTCGTCGGCGACGGCCTGCGCGACGCCCTCGACCCCCGCATGGCGAAAGACGCATGAGGAGCCCCGGCGTGAACGGCGTACCCCTCCTCTCCATCGAGAACCTGCAGGTCCATTTCCGCACCCCCGACGGGGCCAACCGGGCGGTGGACGGCGTGTCCTTCGCGATCCAGGCCGGGGAGACCCTGGCGATCGTCGGTGAATCCGGCTGCGGCAAGTCGGTGACCGCGATGTCGATCCTGCGGCTCCTGCCCGAGCCGCCGGCCAGCATCGCCGGCGCCATCCGGTTCGAGGGCCAGAACCTCCTCGACCTGCCCATGAAGGCGATGCGCAAGATCCGCGGCAACGACATCAGCGTCATCTTCCAGGAGCCGATGACCAGCCTGAACCCGGTGCTGACCGTCGGCCGCCAGATCGGCGAGACCTTAAGGCTGCACCAGGGCCTGAGCCGGCGCGAGGCCGAGGCGCGGGCGGTGGAGATGCTGACGCTGGTCGGCATCCCGGAGCCCGGGCGCCGGGTCCGGGAATACCCGCACCAGCTCTCGGGCGGCATGCGCCAGCGGGTGATGATCGCCATCGCGCTCGCCTGCTCGCCCAAGCTCCTGATCGCGGACGAGCCGACCACGGCGCTCGACGTGACCATCCAGGCGCAGATCCTCGACCTGATGCGCGACCTGAAGCGCCGGGTCGGCGCCGCGATCATGCTGATCACCCACGATCTTGGCGTGGTCGCCGAGGTCGCCGACCGGGTGGTGGTGATGTATGCCGGCCGGAAGGTCGAGGAGGCGCCGGTCCGCGACCTGTTCCGGGCGCCGCGCCACCCCTACACCCGCGGGCTGATGGGGGCGGTGCCCAAGCTCGGCGCGGTCGAGCACGGCGCCACCGAGCGGCTCGCCGAGATCCCCGGCATGGTCCCGAGCCTGAAGCAGCGGATCGAGGGCTGCGTCTTCGCCGGCCGCTGCCCGGACGTGACCGACCTGTGCCGCGCCTACGCCCCGGCTCTGGAGCCGAAGGCCCCGGCCCACCTCGCCGCCTGCCACTACGCGCCCAAGGACGCCCTCGCGGCATGATCGTTTGTGACTTGGCTGGCGCAGAATCCCTTCGCCTTCGCAGCGGCCGTCGAATTCACGGGATGCCGGATGCGGCGCGGGTCTCCTCTCCCGTGCGGGAGAGGGACAGGGTGAGGGGACAGGTTTGTCCGGAGAGGGCGTATCCCTCACCCCAACCCTCTCCCGCCCGGGAGAGGGGGTACGTCATCGCCAACACAAGGCGCGGTGAGAGCCTTCCTGCCCGCAGAGGGGAATGGGTCGACGCGATCCTGGGAGGCTGCCCGTGACCACGACCGCCCGCACGCTCCTCCAGGTCAACGACCTCAAGAAGCACTTCGCCCTCGGCGGCGGCCTGTTCGGCCGGTCCGCCCGGGTGCTGAAGGCGGTGGACGGCCTGTCCTTCACGGTGGACCGGGGCGAGACCCTCTCGCTGGTCGGCGAATCCGGTTGCGGCAAGTCCACGGTCGCCAAGGCGCTGATGCGCCTCTACACCCCGACGGCCGGGCAGGTGGTGCTGGCGGGCCGGCGCATCGACGACCTCTCGGCCGGCACCCTGCGGCCGCTGCGCCGCCGGATGCAGATGGTGTTCCAGGACCCGTTCTCCTCGCTCAACCCGCGGATGCGGGTGCGGGCGATCCTGGCCGAGCCGATCCGCAATTTCGGCCTGGCCCAGGGCTCGGCCGACCTCGAGGCGAAGCTCGCCGCCCTGATGGAGCGGGTCGGCCTGCCGCGGGAGGCCCTGGGGCGCTGGCCCCACGAATTCTCCGGCGGCCAGCGCCAGCGCATCGGCATCGCCCGGGCGCTCGCCGCCGAGCCGGACCTGATCATCTGCGACGAGGCGGTCTCGGCGCTCGACGTCTCGGTGAAGGCCCAGATCGTCAACCTGCTGCGCGACCTGCAGCGCGAGCTCGACCTCGCCATGCTGTTCATCTCGCACGACCTCGCCATCGTCGAGCACATGACCCACCGGGTGGCCGTGATGTATCTCGGCAAGATCGTCGAGATCGGCCCGCGCCGGGAGCTGTTCCTGGCCCCGAAGCACCCTTACACGCAGGCGCTCCTCTCGGCGGTGCCGATCCCGGAGCCCGGGGCCGGGCGCACCCGCATCGTGCTCAAGGGCGACGTGCCGAGCCCGATCAACCCGCCCAGCGGCTGCCGCTTCCACACCCGCTGCCCGCAGGCCTTCGACCGCTGCCGGGTCGAGGAGCCGACCCTGGATCCCGTGGGCGCCGGCCACCTCGCCGCCTGCCACCTCAACGACGCGGCCGTGCCGGCCCAGGCGGCCTGACGGATCGGATCCCTGCAGACGGCTTTTGGAGACAACCGTGCATCACGACCTCATCCTGAAGGGCGCGCGGGTGATCGACCCGTCGCAGAACCATGACGGCGTCTGCGACGTCGCCTTCGCGGAGGGTCGCGTCTCGGGCTTCGGCCGCGACCTGCCGGCCGGACCCGCCACGCAGGTCCGCGACATGGCGGGCGCCATCGTCACCCCGGGGCTGATCGACCTGCACACCCATGTCTACTGGGGCGGCACCTCGATCGGGATCGATGCGGACGAATTCTGCCGCACCTCCGGGGTGACCACCTCGGTCGATACCGGCAGCGCCGGGCCGGGCAATTTCGCCGGCTTCCGCAAGCATGTGATCGACCGCTCGGAGGCGCGCATCCTCGCCTACCTTCACGTGTCGTTCGCCGGCATCTTCGCCTTCTCCAAGACGATCATGGTCGGCGAGAGCAGGGACCCGCAGCTCATGGCGCCCCGCGAGGCGGTGGAGGTGGCCGAGGCCAACCGCGACGTGATCGTCGGCATCAAGGTCCGGGTCGGGCGCAACTCCTCCGGGGACCAGGGCACCGCGCCGCTCAACATCGCCCTCCAGGTCGCGGAAGAGACCGGCCTGCCGCTGATGGCCCATATCGACGAGCCGCCGCCGAGCTACGAGGAGGTGCTGGCCACGCTGCGCCCCGGCGACGTGCTGACCCACGCCTTCCGGCCGTTCCCGAATTCCCCCGTGACCGCGCAGGGCGCGGTCAAGCCGGCGCTCCGCGACGCCCGGGCCCGGGGCGTGCTGTTCGATATCGGCCACGGCAAGGGCTCGTTCGCGTTCAAGACCGCCCGGGCCATGCTGGCCGGCGGCTTCCTGCCGGACACGATCTCGTCCGACGTGCACCAGCTCTGCATCGACGGCCCGGCCTTCGACCAGGTCACCACCATGTCGAAGATGCTCTGTCTCGGCATGAGCCTGCACGAGGTCATCGCCGCCTCCACGGTCAACGCCGCCGTGGCGCTCAAGCGGATGGAATACGGCACCCTGAAGGTCGGCGCGCTCGGCGACGCCACCGTGCTGTCGGTCCGGGACGGCGCGTTCGACTACGTGGACACAAGGGGCGAGCACATGACCGGCGCCCAGCGGATCTTTTCCGAGGGCGTGGTGCTGCGGGGCCGGTGGTGGCACCCGGTTTGAGATAGGGAGGCACGCTCGCCATGACGGTGCGGGACCATCGAACGGGCGCTTCGGCCGGGAGATGTACGAGAGACGCCCCTTCGGCTGCCCGCCGGGAACGGCTCTGTTGGATATTCCCGACCCTGAGCGGCAGACCGGGATAGACGAAACAATCGGGCTGATCCGGACAGCAATCCTGGTTTATCAAGAATACGCCGCTTTACAGCCTCTCCTCGCCGACCCTACACTTTCCCGTGAGGCCCGGACCATCTCCGGGCCATCAGCGACACGCGGCTCAAGCTGCGGCGCCAGGGAGGATGGATGGGTACGGGTCAGCCTCTGCTGGAGGTCGACGGCGTCACGCTCCGCTACAAGACGCCCGAGCACCTCGTCACGGCCACCTACCGGGTGAGCTTCAAGGTCTGGCCCGGAGACCGGTTCGTCCTGCTCGGGCCGTCCGGCTGCGGAAAGTCGACCCTGCTCAAGGCGGTCGGCGGCTACATGGCCCCCACCGAGGGGGAGATCCGGCTGAAAGGCCGCCCGGTGACCGAGCCCGGGCCCGACCGGATGATGGTGTTCCAGGAATTCGACCAGCTCCTGCCGTGGAAGACGGTCCGGCAGAACGTGGTCTTCGCCCTCGAAGCCTCGGGCCGGCTGAAAGGCCGCCAGGCGCTGGAGCGGGCCAACCTCTACATCGACAAGGTCAACCTGACGAAATTCGCCGACAGCTACCCGCACACCCTGTCGGGCGGGATGAAGCAGCGCGTCGCCATCGCCCGCGGCATGGCGATGGAGCCCGATATCCTGCTGATGGACGAGCCGTTCGCGGCGCTCGACGCGCTCACCCGGCGGCGCATGCAGGACGAGCTGCTGATGCTCTGGGAAGAGACACGCTTCACGGTCCTGTTCGTGACGCACTCGATCCCCGAGGCGATCAAGGTCGGCTCCCGCATCCTCCTGCTCTCGCCCCATCCCGGTGAGGTCAAGGCCGAGCTCAACAGCGCCGCCACCCCGGAGGCGGCGCTGCGGCTCGAGAACCGCATCCAGCAGATGCTGTTCTCCGAGGAGATCCAGGAGGCCGAGAATGTCTAGCGCCCCCCTTCTGAGCGAGGCTCCGACCGCCGTGCCGCCGCGGCCGGCCGCCGCCGCGGAGCCGGTCCGCCCCGAGATCGTGCGGGAGACCGGCCACGCCCACGGCGCCCCGGTGGTGGAGAAGCCGCTCTCGGCTTTCGAGCGGCTCTACAACCAGGCCTGGCTGCGCAAGATCCTGATCCTGGTCCTGCTGGCGGGGATCTGGGAGGCCTACGGGCGCTACCTCGACAACGACCTGCTGTTCCCGACCTTCTCGGCGACCATGGAGGCGTTCTTCCGGGCGGTCGCCGACGGCACGTTGCCGGCCCGGGCCTGGAGCTCGCTGAAGGTGCTGCTGATGGGCTACGCCGCCGGCATCGTGCTGGCGACCCTGCTCACCGGCATCGCCATCGCGTCGCGGATCGGGACCGATTTCCTCGAGACCCTGACCTCGATGTTCAACCCCCTGCCGGCCATCGCGCTGCTGCCGCTGGCGCTGATCTGGTTCGGTCTGGGCAATGGCAGCCTGATCTTCGTCCTGGTCCACTCGGTGACCTGGGCGATCGCGCTCAACACCCATTCCGGCTTCCTGTCGGTGAGCCGGACGCTCCGGATGGTCGGGCGCAATTACGGGCTGTCGGGACCGCGGCTGATCGGCAAGATTCTGATCCCGGCGGCCTTCCCGTCGATCCTCACCGGATTGAAGGTCGGCTGGGCCTTCGCCTGGCGCACCCTGATCGCGGCCGAGCTCGTGTTCGGCGTCTCGTCCGGGGCGGGCGGGCTCGGCTGGTTCATCTTCGAGAACAAGAACATGCTCGACATCCCGAACGTGTTCGCCGGGCTGCTCACCGTGATCCTGATCGGTCTCGTGGTGGAGAACCTGATCTTCCAGACGATCGAGCGGCGGACCATCCAGCGTTGGGGTATGCAGGCCTGACCGAAGTCCGGCATGGCGTCGGGTGATGTCGCGCAGCCATCCGGAGTCCTGACCATGCCGATCCTGTCCCTCGCGGAGGCGCACGCCCTCGCGGCCGGCGCCTTCCGCCGCTGTGGCGCCTCGGCGGCTGCGGCCGACAGCACCGCCCGGGCCCTGGTGGCCGCCGAGGCGGACGGCCTGAAGGGGCACGGCCTGTCGCGGGTGCCGAGCTACGCCGCGCAGCTGCGGACCGGCAAGGTCGTGGGCGATGCCGCGGTCAGCGTCACCCACCCGCGGCCGGGGCTCCTGGCGATCGATGCCGGACACGGCTTCGCCTATCCGGCCCTCGACGCGGCGCTGGCCGAGCTGCCCGAACTGGCACGCCGGCAGGGGATCGCGGCGGCCGGGATCCGGCGCTCGCATCATTGCGGCGCCGCCGGCCGGCCGGTCGAGGCCCTGGCCGAGGCCGGATGTCTCGCGATCCTGTTCGCCAACACGCCGGCCGCTATGGCGCCCTGGGGCGGCAACCGCGCGGTGTTCGGCACCAACCCGCTGGCCTTCGCCTGCCCGTTGCCCGGTCGCGCGCCGATCG
Organism: Methylobacterium brachiatum; assembly: GCF_900113845.1. Classification (NCBI taxonomy): domain Bacteria; kingdom Pseudomonadati; phylum Pseudomonadota; class Alphaproteobacteria; order Hyphomicrobiales; family Methylobacteriaceae; genus Methylobacterium; species Methylobacterium brachiatum. The sequence goes on from NZ_FOQW01000012.1 coordinate 184,064, forward strand.
TGATCGACCTGGCTCTGTCGAAGGTCGCCCGGGCCGCCATCGTGGGCGCCAAGCAGCGCGGGGAGGCGATCCCGGAGGGCTGGGCGCTCGATGCCGAGGGCCGTCCGACCACCGATCCCGCCGCCGCCCTCGACGGCACGATGGTATCGCTCGGCGACGCCAAGGGCGCGGCCCTCGCCCTGATGGTGGAGCTGCTCGCTGCCGGACTCACCGGGGGGCGCTTCGCAGCGGAGGCCAGCTCGTTCCTCGACGCGGCGGGCGACCCGCCCGGAACCGGGCAACTGATCCTGGCGATCGACGCCACGGCTTTGAGCTCCGACGCGCCGGAGCGCTTCGCCGTCCTGGCCGGAGCGATCGAGGATCAGGACGGCGCCCGGCTGCCGGGAAGCCGGCGCCTCGATCTGCGCAGCCGCGCCGCGCGCGACGGCTTGACGGTCCCCGACGCCCTCGCGGCCGAGATCGCGGCGCTGGGCTGAAAGCGGCGCAATGTTTCCCGTGAAACACGAATGCCTCGGGAGAGGCCGGTTCGGCCGGACGAAATTCTGATACACCCCCACGGTAGGGCCGCCCCGGGATTGTCGGATCGAGGAGCGTCCGCGCGCAGATCGTTCGGTTTCCCAGGGTGGTGGAAGAAGGACGCGACGATGGCTGATCTCGACAGGCGCCGGGTTCTGCAGGGCGGTCTCGGCGCGCTCGCGGCCGTCGCGGCACCGGCGCGGGCCCGGGCCGAGGAGGTCACGCTTCCCTTCGGCAACGGCATACGGCCGCTGGTCACCTATCCGGGCAAGCGCCCGCTTCTCCAGAATACGGCCCGGCCGCCCCAGCTCGAGACGCCGTTCGCGGTGTTCGATGAGGGGGCGATCACCCCCAACGACGCGTTCTTCGTGCGCTACCACCTGGCCGACATCCCGCTGGAGATCGATCCGGAGTCGTTCCGGCTCGGGGTGACGGGCCATGTCGAGCACCCGGTCTCCCTGTCGCTGGCCGAGATCAAGGCCCTGCCCGGGCGGACCGAGATCGTGGCCGTGAACCAGTGCTCGGGCAATTCCCGCGGCTTCTTCGAGCCGCGCATGGCCGGCGGCCAGCTGGGCAACGGTGCCATGGGCTGCGCCCGCTGGACCGGCGTGCCGCTGAAGAGCGTGCTCGACCGGGCCGGCGTGAAGGCCGGCGCCGTGCAGGTGACGTTCGACGGGATGGACGGCCCGGTCCTGCCCGAGACCCCGGATTTCGTGAAGGCGCTCGGCCTCGACCATGCCCGCGACGGGCAGGTGATGCTGGCCTGGGCCATGAACGGCGAAGACCTCCCCTGGCTCAACGGTTTTCCGCTGCGCCTCGTGGTGCCGGGCTTCTACGGCACCTACTGGGTCAAGCACCTGAACGCGATCACGGTCCGCGACACGCCCTTCGACGGCTTCTTCATGAAGAGCGCCTACCGCATCCCGGACAATGCGTGCGCCTGCACGGAGCCCGGCCAGGCGGCCGCCGCCACGGTGCCGATCGGGCGCCTCAATGTGCGGTCGTTCCTGACCAACCTCGTCGACGGCGCGGACATCCGGGCCGGCAAGGCGCATCTGCGCGGGATCGCGTTCGACGGCGGCTCCGGCATCAAGGCCGTCGCGGTCTCCACCGACGATGGCCGGAACTGGATGCCGGCGGCCCTGGGGCAGGATCTCGGCCCCTACGCGTTCCGTCCCTGGTCGCTCGATCTCGATCTGAATCCGGGGCCGCGCGCGATCCGGGTCCGGGCCACCGCCAACGACGGCAGCACGCAGCCGATGGAGTCGCGCTGGAACCCATCCGGCTACATGCGCAACGGGGTCGAGACCACCCGGGTCCGGGTGGCGTGAAGGGGAACGGGATGCGCGCGCTTCTTGTCGGATCGCTGGCCGCCGGCCTGATCGCGGGCACCGCCCTGTCGGCACCGCGAAGCTACTCCGTGCCGGATCCGACCGCGGAGCTGAAGGCGCCCCGGGACGGGGAGGGGGGCAGCCAGGGCCGGGGCTTCGCGGCGGCGCAGGCCAATTGCCAGACCTGCCACTCGGTCGATTACATCGCCACGCAGCCGCCGGGCCGCGGCAAGGCGTTCTGGGATGCGGAGGTGACCAAGATGATCAGGGTCTACCACGCCCCGATCGACGAGGCGGATGGCCGCGCGATCGCGGCCTACCTGGCCGATACGTATTGAGTGACGACCGCGCCTCAGCGCAGGGCGACGACCTGCGCGGCGTAGGAGGCGACGCTTTCCACCGCCGGCATGTCGTAGGCGTAGACGCGCCCGGCCAGGATCGCCAGCGCGAGCGTCCAGAACACGGCGCCGCCGACCCGACGGGCGGTCCGGTCGCCGGACGCGGTCGGGCAAGCGTTCGCCACGCCTTCGGCGACGGGCTCGCCAAAGGGGTCGAACGCCATCGTCGTCGACCGGGTGTTCGGGGTGGTGCGCATGAGAGTGAATGTCGCGCTCGGACCCTCGCACCGCAATGGACGCGTCTTCCGAAGTTTTCTCGCGTCGTAGAGTGTCCTTCTCTCTTGCGCGTTCGCGGCAAACGTTTTCTTCCCTTTGCTTGAGTGTCGACCACGGAGCGACCGGCGTGAGCTCAAAAACCTCGTCCCGGACGGGCGAAACCGGCGCGGCCGTGCGGGACGGAACCGGTGCCTCCGTGCTGCCGGGCCTCGGCCTGTGCGCGGCGATCACCGCCGTCGCCATGGCCGCGCAGGCGCTCGAGGAGCGCATCGCTGGCCACCCCTATGTCGAGGCGCTGGTGCTGGCGATCCTGATCGGCATCGCCGTGCGCACCGCCTGGACCCCGGATGCCCGGTTCCGCACCGGCATCGCGTTCTCGGCCAAGCAACTCCTCGAGGTCGCGGTCGTCCTGCTCGGCGCCTCCCTCAGTCTCGGGGCGATCCTGGCCTCCGGACCGGCCCTGCTCGCCGGCATCGTCGGCACCGTGGTGATCGGCATCGGCGCCAGCGTCGCGATCTGCCGGGCCCTCGGCCTGCCGCCCCGGATGGCGATCCTGGTGGCCTGCGGCAACGCGATCTGCGGCAACTCGGCCATCGCCGCGGTGGCGCCGGTGATCGGGGCCCAGCCCAAGGACATCGCGGCGGCCATCGCGTTCACGGCGGTGCTCGGCGTGCTGATGGTGCTCGGGCTGCCCTTGTTCGTGCCGCTCGCCGGCTTGAGCGATCACCAGTACGGCGTGCTGGCCGGGCTCACCGTCTACGCGGTGCCGCAGGTCCTGGCCGCGACCGTGCCGGTGAGCCTGCTCGCCACGCAGGTCGGCACCCTGGTCAAGCTCGTGCGCGTGCTGATGCTCGGGCCGGTGGTGGTGGCGTTCTCGCTGATCGCCCCGCGCCTGCCCCAGGAGGCCGGGCTCGAAGCGACCGGCCCGAAGCCCCGTCCCGGCCTGACCAAGCTGGTGCCCTGGTTCATCCTGGGCTTCCTGGCGCTCGCCACCGCCCGCTCCCTCGGGCTGATCCCGGATGCGGCGGTCAAGCCGCTGACGCAGCTCGCGGGCGTGCTCACGGTCCTGTCCATGGCGGCCCTGGGTCTCGGGGTCGACGTGCGCGTGCTCGCCCGCGTCGGGGGCCGGGTCACCCTGGCGGTGACCGCCTCGCTGGCCGTCCTGGTCGCGGTCAGCCTCGGTCTCATCCGCGGACTCGGGATCGGTTGAGACCGTGGACAGAAGCATACTGCGTTCTGAGTTTCGTATTTCGGATTTTCTGCAGATCTGATCGGGACAGGCCCAGCAAATCGCGGGGCGGACGCAGTGAAAACACTCTGTCGGAAACGTGTTTTCCTTAGAGGCTGCATTAAAATGCTGCCGCGAATCGGGATCGGCTGAACAAAGCATCTTGACACTGCGACGGTTTTTGCTTTGGAACCGTGGTGTCACGAACGAAATCTTAGACTGGAACTTGCGCAGTGCCCGAAGCGATCCCCGAGAGCAGCGCCGAACTGGCCGTCTTGGTCGGCGACATCGTCGCCGCCTATGTCTCGAACAATCCCGTCCCGCCGACCGCGCTGCCCGAGCTGATCGCCAGCGTTCACGGCGCCCTGGTCAATCTCGACGGCAAGCCGCCCGTGGAGGTCGAGCCCGTGATCGAGCCGCCGACCGCGGCCCAGATCCGCAAGTCGGTCCAGCAGGACGGCATCATCAGCTTCATCGACGGCCGGTCGTACAAGACGCTGAAGCGCCACCTGACGGCCCACGGCCTGACGCCCGAGCGCTACCGCGAGCGCTACGGCCTGCCGGCGGATTATCCGATGACCGCGCCGGGCTATGCCGCGCAGCGCTCCGCCCTCGCCAAGGCGATCGGCCTCGGCGTTCCGGGTGCCCGCGCCGATCAGCGCAGGACGGGCACCAAAGGCTGACCGGCGCCTCCGCCGATCAGCGGTTTCCTCCGGTCGCCGGTTACCGCTGGCGGAACGGCAGGATGCGCGCGATCATCCCGGGCAACCGCGCCCGGGGCGGACGTCCGAAGGTCTGGGCCCAGCTCAGGTAGATGATCCGAGCGCCGACGATCTCGGCGACAGCCTCCGGCTTGCCCGCGCGGCGGTTGCCGGTGTTGGCCCTGCGGCCCGCCCGGTGCGCCGATCCTTGGCGCCGGGACGGCTGCCCGTCCGGCAGGGACCGCCTGCGCGAGGGCTGAGGATCATCGGGCTTGGCTGAGAACGACACGTCAAGAGTCCCCGTCCGCGTTCGAGGTTCGAGCGGGGACGGACGTTGCGGTCGGCCGTAGATCCGCCGGGGCGCTCTGCCCTCGACAATGCCGGCATTTTACCGGATGGCCCGAAGCGGGACAGTCCGAGTCCGTCCAAAAAACTTGTCTGTGTGTCCAATGGCGGCCCGCGGCGTCTCAGAGAGGGGCCAGGACGTCTCAGCCGCCCGCTACGACGCGCGGGCGCCCGGCACGGCCGCCAGCAGGCTGCGCGTGTAGGCGTGCTCCGGCGCGGCGAACAGGTCGGCGGTGGTGCGCATCTCCACGATGGCGCCGCGATGCATCACGGCGATGCGGTCGCAGATCGTGGCCGCCACCCGCAGGTCGTGGGTGATGAACAGCATCGCCAGCGAGAGCCGCTGCTTCAAATCCTCCAGCAGGTCCAGCACCTGGCGCTGGACCGAGACGTCGAGGGCGGAGACCGCCTCGTCGGCCACCAGCACGTCCGGCTCCATGGCGAGCGCCCGGGCGATGCCGATGCGCTGGCGCTGGCCGCCCGAGAACGCGTTCGGGTAGCGGGCGGCCGCCTTGGGATCGAGCCCGACCAGATCGAGGAGGCTCCGGGCGCGCTCCCGCGCCTCCGCGACCGGCACCCCATGGGCGATCGGGCCGGCGATGATGATCTGCTCGACGGTACGCCGGGGGTTCAGGGACGCGAACGGGTCCTGGAAGATCATCTGGATGCGGCTGCGCTGGGCGCGCAGGTCCGCGGTCCTGAGGGCCGTGTAGTCGAGGCTGCCGAGCCGGACGGTGCCGCCATCGGGCTCGATCAGCCGGATCGCCAGCCGCGCCGTGGTCGACTTGCCGGAGCCCGATTCGCCCACGAGCCCGAGGGTCTCGCCGCGCCGCACGTCGAAGCCGACCTCCTTCACGGCCGCCACAACCCGGGGCTTGCCGAACAGGCCCGCCTTGGTGGTGTAGGTCTTGGACAGCCCGACCACCGACAGGGCCACGGGGGCCGCCTGCACGCTGGGCCGGACCGGCGGGGTCAGGCTCGGCACCGCGGCGAGGAGCGCCCGGGTGTAGGGCGCCTGCGGATCGCGCAAGACCGCCTCGGCGCTGCCCGATTCCACCAGCCGGCCGCGCTGGAGCACCGCCACATGGTCGGCGATCTCGGCGACCACGCCGAAATCGTGGGTGATGAACAGGACGCTCATCCCGCGCTTGCGCTGCAGGTCGCGGATCAGCTTCAGGATCTGGGCCTGGGTGGTGACGTCGAGGGCGGTGGTCGGCTCGTCGGCGACAAGCACCGACGGCTCCAGGGCCAGCGCCATGGCGATCATCGCCCGCTGCCGCTGGCCGCCGGAGAGCTGGTGCGGATAGGCCCGCACCGCCTCCTCGGGATTGGGCAGCCCGACCTCGGTGGCGAGCGCCACCGCCCGGGCCCGCCGCTCGGCCCGGGTGAGCAGGTTATGCGCCTCGAACATCTCGGCGATCTGGTCGCCCACGCGCATCACCGGATTGAGCGCGGTCATGGGCTCCTGGAACACCATGGCGATGCGCCGGCCGCGCAAGGCGCGCCAGGCCGGCTCGTCCAGCGTCAGCAGGTTCCGTCCCTCGAACAGGATCGAGCCGGATTCGGGTTTCAGCGCCCGGGGCAGGAGGCCGGTCAGCGCGTAGGCGCTCATCGACTTGCCCGAGCCCGATTCCCCGACCACGCAGAGGATCTTGCCGGGCTCGAGGTCGAGGTTCAGGCCCTCGACGGCGTAGGGACGGTCGGCGCCCTTGGGGAGCGCGATCGTCAGGTCACGGATGCGGACGACCGGCTCGCTCATGGGTCAGGCCCTCGCTTGACGGCGACGCAGGATGTCCGGACCGGCCTCGCCGAGATCCCAGAACAGCCCGGCCATGATCGCCAGACCCTCGCGGGTGCTGGAGGCGAGCATGTGCTCGTCCGGCCCGTGCTGGCGGCAGGCCGGGTAGGAATGCGGGACCCACAGGGTCGGCAGGCCCAGGATCTCCGAGAAGGCGTCGTTCGGCAGCGAGCCGCCGAGATTGGGCAGCAGGGCCGGCTTCTTGCCCGCGCTCGCCGTCATCGATTCGAGCGCCCAGTCGACCCACGGGTCCTCCACGGGCAGCCGCGTCGCGTGGAACACCTCCGAGGCCCGGGCCGGCTTGACCTCGATCATCGGGAAGCCGTTGGCGTCGAGATGGGCGCGGATATTCGCGATCAGGTTCTCCCAGTCGGTGCCGACGACGAAGCGCAGCTGCAGGGTCGCCTTGGCGTGGGGCGGCACGGCGTTGAGCGGCCCGTCGGGATCGCCGGTCTTGAAGGCCAGGACCTCCAGGGTGTTCCAGGCGAAGACCCGCTCGGCCGGGGTCAGCCCGGGCTCGCCCCAATCGGCATCGATCGCCGGCGCGGTCGGATCCTCGCCGACCCGGATGTCGCGGAGCGCGGCGCGCACGCCCTCGGGGATCGGCGGCGGCCGCAGGGCGTCGACCCGGATGCTGCCGCGGGCATCGACCATGGACGCGATCGCCGAGGCCAGGACGGTGCCGGGATTGCGCAGCAGGCCGCCCCAATTGCCGGAATGGTGCGGGCCCTCGCGCAGGTTGAGGCTCAGCTCGAAATTGTAGGCGCCCCGGGAGCCCAGGAACAGGGTCGGGCGCTCGGCGCTGAGCCGCGGCCCGTCCGAGGCGATCAGCACGTCGGAGCGCAGGGCTTCGGCCTGTGCCCGGCAGAACGGGCGCAGGCCCGGCGAGCCGGATTCCTCGCCCATCTCGATCAGCAGCTTCACGTTGAAGCCGAGGCGGCCGTCGCGTGCCGCGATCACCTGCTCAAGGGCGGCGAGGTTGATGATGTGCTGGCCCTTGTTGTCGGCGGTGCCGCGCCCGTACCAGCGGTCGCCCTCGACCACGATCTCCCACGGGCCGAGCCCCTCGCGCCACTGCTCGGGATAGCCCCGCACCGTGTCGCCGTGGCCGTAGATCAGCACGGTCGGCAGATCCGGCCCCTCGTGCCGCTCGGCGATCAGGAACGGGCCGTGCACCCCGTCCGGATTGTCGAATTTCTTCGGAACGGCGAAGCCGAGGCGCGTCACCAACGGGGTGATGTAGCTGTCGAGATAGGCGTGCAGGGCCGCTTCCTGGCCGGGCGCCTGGCTCTCCGTCGGGTAGGCGACCGCCTCCCGCAGGAGCGCGAGGAACGCGCCCGAATCGAAGGTCTCGGTGGCGCGCGCGATGGCGGCGTCTCGCGTCATGGTGTGTTTCCCGTGAAACATTGGGGGGCTTCGCCGGACTCGATCCGCGTCAGTTGCGCCCCTCGGGCGCCGTGATGTCGCGCAGGCCGTCCCCCAGGAGATTGATCGCCAGCACGAGGAGGAGGAGCGCCACGCCCGGGATGGTGATGACCCAGGGCTGGAAGAACATGTACTGCTTGCCCTCGGCGATCATCAGGCCCCAGGAGGGCAGCGGCGGCTGCACCCCGAGCCCCAGGAACGAGAGGGCCGCCTCCAGCAGGATCGCGTGCGCCATCTCCAGCGTCGCCACGACGATCAGCGCGTTGAGGATGTTGGGCAGGATTTCCTGGCGGATGATGCGCAGGTCGGTCAGGCCGGCGGCCCGCGCCGCCGAGACGAAATCCTGGTTGCGGATCTGCTGGGTGGCGGCCCGGGTCACCACGGCGAAGCGGTCCCAGAGCAGGAAGCCCAGCACCAGCACCACGACCTTCAGCGAGCCGCCGACCAGCGACGCCATGGCGAGCGCCACCAGCACCACCGGCATCGCCAGCCGGGTGGTCACGATGTAGCTCACGACCGAATCGACCCAGCCGCCGAAATAGCCGGCGCAGAGGCCGAGCACCGTGCCGATCACCCCGGAGATCAGCGCCGCCGAGATCCCAATCAGCAGGGAGATCTGGCCGCCATAGAGCAGGCGGCTCAGGTAGTCGCGTCCGAGCTTGTCGGTGCCGAGCACGTGGTCCCAGGTGCCCTTGGCCTGCCAGACCGGCGGGATCAGGCGGCGCGAGACGTCCTGCGCGTAGGGGTCGTGCGGGGCGATCAGCGGGGCGGCGAGCGCGGCCAGCACGATCAGCCCGAGGATGCCGGCGCCGATCAGGAAGCCGCCGTGGCGCAGGCCGCGCCGGAGGACCAGACCGGTCGGCGAGCGCACCGGCGCCAGGGCGGTCGGGACCTCGATCTCCGGCGGGAGGGCGGGGGCGGCGAGCGCCGCCGTGTCGGTGGGCAGGCTCATGGGGCGAGCATCCTCACGATTGGCGCAGGCGCGGATCGAGGAAGGCGTTCAGCAGGTCGGCCGCGAGCGTCAGGGCGATGTAGATCATCGCCAGAACCAGCACGATCGCCTGGACCACCGGGAAGTCGTTGCGGGCGATGGACTCCCAGGCGAGCTGGCCGAGCCCCTGCAGCGAGAACACCGCCTCGATCACGATCGAGCCGCCGAGCATGAAGCCGAACTGCACCGCCGCCAGGGCGATCACCGGGATCACGGCGTTGCGCAGGGCATGCCGGACCAGGACCGTGCGGGGCGGCAGCCCCTTGGCCCGGGCGGTGCGGACGTAGTCGGAGGCCAGGACCTCGAGCATGCCGTTGCGGGTGAGCCGCATCACCGCCGGCATGGCGTAGTAGCCGAGCGCCACCGCGGGCAGGACGAAGTTCTTCCAGCTCGCATTGCCGGAGACCGGCAGCCACCGGAGGTTGACGGAGAAGACCAGGATCAGCGTCAGCCCGAACCAGAAGCTCGGCATCGCCTGGCCGAGCACCGAGATCGACAGGGCGAGCCGGTCGATCCAGGTATCGCGCTTGACCGCGGCGATCACCCCGAGCGGCACCGCCACGAACAGGGCTACGCTGAGCGCGATGATCCCGAGATAGAGCGTGATCGGCAGGCGGGCGGCGAGCAGGTCGATCACCCGCTCCCGGAAGTAGAAGGAATTGCCGAAATCGAGGTGCAGCGCCCGCCAGGCCCAGGCGAGGAACTGGGACAGCAGGGGCTGGTCCAGGCCGTAATCCTTGCGGATCTGCACGATCTGGGGGCCGGTGGCCTCGGGCCCGGCGATCGCCGTGGCGAGGTCGCCCGAGAGGTGGAGGAGCATGAAGCTCGCCACCGAGACCGTGAAGGCCACCGCCAGGGCGACCAGGATGCGCCGGAGCGTGAAAGCCAGCATGGATCAGGCTCCCTTTCGGCGAAGCGGACCGGATTGGCTTCCGCCTTCGGAACCCGGCTGGATCGCGTGTCCCCTCTCCCGTGCGGGAGAGGGACAGGGTGAGGGGCGTGCCCTGTCCGGGAAGACCTGATCCCTCACCCCAACCCTCTCCCGCACGGGAGAGGGGGCGCGGTGCGCCGTGTCCACCGCCGTCACTTCCAGGACGCCGCGTAGAAGCGCGGCACCTCGTCCGGCTGGGCGGTGAAGTTCAGGTCTGACGTGAAGGCGTAGTTGGTCGCGTAGGAGAACATCGGCAGGGCGTAGGCCTGGGCGGCGATCCGCTGGAGCGCCTTGGCGTAGGCGACCTTGCGCTTCTCCGGATCGGTCGAGCCGTCGCCTTCCTGCAGGTCGGCGATCACCTGGGGATCCTTGGTCAGGTCCTCCTCGCCGCCGCGGAAGAACACCCCGTCGAAGGCCGAGACGTCGTAGACCGAGAACGAGCCCCAGGTCTGGTAGCCGATCGAGATCTTGCCGCTCCGCAGGGCATCCCGGAACGCGGCGTAGCGCAGGTAGTTGAGCCGCACCTTGATGCCGACCGCCCCAAGATAGCCGATCACCGCCTCGGCATAGTCCCGCTCGCGATAGGCGCCGAGATCGATCTCGAACCCGTTCGCGTAGCCGGCTTCCTTGAGCAGCGCCTTGGCCTTGGCCGGATCGTAGGGGTAGCGCATCACCCCCTGGTCGTTGCAGCCGAACTGGTCGACGAAGCAGAGCGCGTTCATCACCCGCGAGGCGCCGCGCACGAGGTTGTCGACCATGGCCTTGCGGTCGATGGCGTAGGAGATCGCCTGCCGGACCCGCACGTCCTTGAGCGGCGAGTTCTCCTTGGCGCGACCGAGCGTGTCGAATTGCAGGAAGCCGACCCGCATCGTCTCGGAATTGAGCACGGTGACGTTGGGCGCGGCGCGCAGCTGCTCGGCCTGGTCGCTCGGCACCCGCCAGATCCAGTCGACGCCGCCGGTCATCAGCTCCGCCATCCGGCTCTCGCCGTCCGGGATGACCCGGAATTGCAGCTTGCCGATCTTCGGCTTCCCGAGCGGGCTGCCGGTCCAGTACTGGGCGAAGCGCTCCATGGTGACGCCGCGGCCGCTATCGACCTTGGTGATCTTGTACGGGCCGCTGCCCACCGGCGCCTTGGCGAAGCCGTCGAGGCCGACCTTCTTGAAGTAGGCGGCCGGGAAGATCGGCGTCGGGCCGGCGAGGTATTCGAGCGCCGCCGGGAACGGCGCCTTGAGATGGATCCGCACGCTGTGCGGGCCGGTGACCTCCACCGACTTCATCCAGTCGACGTTCTGCCGGGTGACCGTGCGGGCCTCGGGCGTCAGCACGAAGTTGAACGTGAAGGCGACGTCCTCGGGCCCGAGCGGGTCGCCGTTGTGGAAGGTCACGCCCTCGCGGATCGTCAGGTCCAGGGTGGTGTCGTCCGTCCAGGTCCAGGCGGTGGCGAGCATCGGCTTGTAGGTGCCGTCCGCGGGGTCGCGGTACAGCAGCGTGTCCCAGCAGTTCCGGGCCAGGACGAGGCCTTCGCGGGCGCTGTTGTGATAGGGGCTGACATTCTCCGGCTCGCTGTCGGAAGCGTAGACCAGGGTGTCGTCGGCCTTGCCGGCCAAGGCCGGGCTCGCAGCGACCAGCGCGATCAGGGATACTGCCAGGGAAGCGGTGAGGGGGATCGTCCGTACCGGCATGTCGACTCCGTCTCCGACGGCGGAGCGGCAGGATGCCCGGAGAGACTCCGCGACTGCCGCGTTTTTCACCCTGCGATGATGTTGTGCATCTGGGATCGCAACAAGTAGAATTTGGCGAGCGCTGCATTGCCGTTTCGGCAACGGGGCTGCGGTATAAGTGATATCGAGGCAGGATAATGCAGGCAACCGGGCTGCGCTACTTCCTGGCGGTCGCCCGCACCGGCTCCATCGCGGCGGCCTCGACCCAGCTCAACGTCGCCGCCTCGGCGATCAGCCGGCAGATCGCCAACCTCGAGGCCGAGCTCGATTGCGTCCTGTTCGAGCGCCGCCCGCGCGGCATGGTGCCGAGCCCGGCCGGGGAGCTTCTGGCCCAGCACGCCCACCAGATGCTGATCCGCTCCGAGCAGGTGGTCGCCGAGATCCGCGAGCTGGAGGGGCTCGCCCGGGGCCTGATCCGGGTGGCCAGTTCCGAGGGGTTTTCGCTCGACATCGTGCCGAGCGCCGTGGCGTCCTTCCACGCGGCGCATCCCGGCCTGCGCTTCGAGGTGACGGTGCTGCCCCCCGCCCAGGTGACCCAGATGGTGGCCGCCGGCGAGGCCGATCTCGGCATCACCTTCGCGCTCGCGCCGACCACGCAGGTCGAGGTGCTGTATGACGGGCAGGTCGACATGCGGGTGCTGGCCGCGCCCGATCATCCCCTGGCGCGGGCGAAGGTCGTGCAGCTCTCCGAGCTGCCGCATTATCCCGTCGCCCTGCCGACCCGGGACACGACCCTGCGGCAGGTGTTCGATGCCGCCTGCCTGCACGAGGGGATCGTGATCGAGCCGGTCCTGACCGCCAACAACCTGGCCACTCAGCTGCCCTTCGTGCGCAGGTCGCGCGGTCTCGCGCTGATGTCGGCGCTGTCGGTGCGGACGCCGGTGGACCTGAACGCGTTGATCAGCCTGCCGATCCGCGCCCGGGCGAGCCTCGCCCGGGGCATCCAGATCCAGGCCATGCGCGACCGGCGGTTGCCCCGGGCGGTGCGCGGCTTCCTGCGCCAGCTCATGGACGCGCTGCCGCCGGCGGGCGTCGCTTAGGATGCCGGGTCAGGCGCCGCCGCGGCCCGAGGCGACGGCGCAGCTATGGTCCATCACGTCCTCGGCGCTGGCGCTCGGCGCCCGGTAGGCCAGCAGCAGGAAACCCGGCTCGGGATCGCCCGGCGGCGTCGCCACGGCGGCAAAGCTCGTCCGGTGCAGGTCCGGCCGGGGGCCCGGCAGGGTGCGCAGGGCCGCGAACGGGTTGAAGCGCGCGGCCTCCGCTTCCGGCACCCGCATCGCGTGGAAGCGATCCCCGGCGAGCGGCACCGGGAAGCGCGTCCAGGTCCCGCGGATCTGGCGGCCATGCGCCTTCACGGCGGCCAGCACGCTCGGCTTCAGGCAATCGAGGTGGATGTGGAGCTGGTCCTGGCTCCGGCCCCGGGCGGAGTTGACCGCGAGCCCCACGGCCTCGAGCGGCAGCCTGCCCTTCAGGGCATCCGACACGAACGGGCGCGCCGCCAGCGCCGCCCGCCAATAGGCGGCCCCGCGCGGCCCGCGCAGGACCGGGGCTTCGAGCCCGGGCGTGGTGTCGGTCGGCATCACCACGATGTGGGTCGGCTCGCCGGGCGCGCGCAGCACCGCCGAGCCGGGACGGTCCTTGTCGCCGAGATCGACCGAGAGGCACGGAAACGTCCGGTCGGCGATCCGCTTGGCGAGCACGCAGGTCTTGAGCGCGGCCCAGAGCATGTCCCGGCTGGGATCCGGCGCCGCCGCGGCCGGCATCGCGAGCGTAACGACGAGGGCGGCGATCGGCGCACGGCGCATGGACAGTCCCGATGAGGCCAAGCCGGCGGACTGCCCGGCTGGCCGGGCTTGCGATAACCGTCTCGCACCGCGCCGGCAAAGCGCCCGGCGCCGCATTGGGAGTTCCGCGATGCCGCACGCGCTCACCCCGGAGATCGGTGCCCGCTTCGCGGCACTCGCCCTCGGCCACGTCACCCGCGAATATCCGAACAAGCCGGGCCACGTCCTGGCCGGCCCCGAGGATGCGCGCACGCCCGCGGCGCTGCACCCGGTCTTCCACGGCAGCTACGATTGGCATTCCTGCGTCCACGGATACTGGCTGCTGGCGCGGGTGCTGCGGCGTTTCCCCGACGGGGCGCAGGCCGGGGCGATCCGCACGCGGTTCGACGCGCAGCTGGTGCCCGACAAGGTGGCCGGGGAATGCGCCTACTTCGCCGCCCCGACCGCCCGGGGCTACGAGCGGCCCTACGGCTGGGCCTGGCTCCTGAAGCTCGCCGACGAGCTGGCCCGCCTGCCCGAGCGCCGCTGGGCCGAGGCCCTGGCGCCGCTCACCGCGATGATCGCGGATCGCGTGCGGGAATTCCTGCCGGTCGCGCCCTATCCGGTGCGGGTCGGCACGCATTTCAACACCGCCTTCGCGCTGCGGCTGGCGGCCGACTACGCCGAGGGCGCGGGCGACGCGGCCCTGTCCGACCTGCTGCTGCGCACCGCCGAGCGCTGGTACGGGGCGGACGCGGATTGCCCCGCCTGGGGCGAGCCCGGGGGCGACGATTTCCTGTCCTCCGCGCTGATCGAGGCCGAGTGCCTGCGCCGCCTCCTGCCGCCGGACACGTTCGGGCCCTGGTTCGACCGGTTCCTGCCCGACCTCGCGGCGGGGCGGCCCGCGACCCTGTTCCGGCCCGCCAGCGTGACCGACCGCAGCGACGGCAAGATCGCCCATCTCGACGGGCTGAACCTCAGCCGTGCCTGGTGCTTCCGCGCGCTCGCCGCCTACCTCGACCCGGACGACCCCCGCCGCCCGCCGCTCCGGGCGGCCGCCGAGGCCCATCTGGAGGCCGGCCTTCCGCATGTGACCGGCGACTACATGGGCGAGCATTGGCTCGCGACCTTCGCGCTGCTGGCGCTGGAGGCCTGAGCCGGATCGGACCCGCGGCGGCTAATGATGAGAGATTCTTGAGAACCTTTCGCCGCAGGCGGCGTTGTTCTCCGTCGGGGTGAAGCAGGACCCCGAACAAAAAAAGGACCGCCCCCGAGAGGGCAGCCCGAAGTCTTGGGAGGAAACGCCCACGAGGGGCAGCAGCGCGGCGACGCCATCGCCGTGCTGCATCGCATCAACCGGAGAGCGGGGGCCTTGTTCCCCGCCCGATCCGGCGCTGCGTCGCCTCGTAGAGCACCTGGGCGAGCTGCTCGGCCGAATAGGGCTTGCGCACCAGCGCGAATCCGTGCGCGTCGTCGGTCGCGAGCACGTGGCTGTAGCCGGAGGTCAGGACCACCGGCAGCTCCGGCCGGCTGCGCTGCAGATGGCGGGCGAGGGCGACGCCGCCCATCCCGGGCATGACCACGTCCGAGAAGACCGCGTCGAAGCGGCTCGGCGTCTGCTCGAGCTCGGTGAGCGCCTCTTCGGCGGATTTCGCCCAGATCGGCGCGTGACCGAGATCCTCGAGGATCTGGGTGCAGAAGCGCCCGACCCCGAGATTGTCCTCCACGACCAGGATGCACAGGCTCCGCTGCGGTTCGGCCTCCCGGCGGTCGTCGCGGTTCGGATCCGCCGCCTTCGTGGGGGCGTCGACCTGCGGCAGGTAGAGGGTGAAGCGGGTGCCCTGGCCCGGCTCGCTCGACACATCGATATCCCCGCCCGACTGCTTGGCGAAGCCGATGACCTGGCTGAGCCCGAGCCCCGTGCCCTTGCCGATCTCCTTGGTGGTGAAGAACGGCTCGAAGATCCGGCCGAGGTCGGGGGCCGGGATGCCGGCGCCGGTATCGATCACCACCACCGCCACGAACGGCCCCGCGGCGCCGGCATGCCCGCGGATCGGCGGCATCGGGCGGCCGCTCTCGAGGCGCAGGGTCAGGCTGCCTTCCCCGTCCATCGCGTCGCGGGCGTTCACCGCCATGTTGATCAGCGCGGTCTCGAACTGGCTCTCGTCGGCTCGCACGAAGCAGGCGCTCTCCGGCAGGTCGGTCTCGACATGGATGCGGGCACCGGTGACCGAGTCGATCATGTCGGCGATGCTGCGCAGGCGCTGGCCGATATCGAAGACCTGGGGTTTGAGGGCCTGGCGCCGGGCGAAGGCCAGCAACTGGCCGGTGAGCTTGGCGGCCCGGTCCACCGTGTCGGACACGGCGTCGAGGTAGCGGCGCTTGCGCTCCTCGGCGAGGTCCGGCCGGCGCAGGAACTCGACGGACGAGCGGATGATGGTCAGCAGGTTGTTGAAGTCGTGCGCGACGCCGCCGGTGAGCTGGCCGATCGCCTCCAGCTTCTGCGATTGCCGCAGCGCCTCCTCGGCCTGGCGCTGCTCGGTGATGTCGCGGCCGAAGCCGTAGAACAGCCCGTCCTCCGGCACGACGGTCCAGAGCACCCGCCGCCGGTCGCCGTCGCGGGTCATGCATGACAGCTCGACATCCTCGGCCCGGCGGCCCTCGCAGAGCGGCCGGAGCGCCGCCAGCGCCGTCTCGCGCTCCGCGGCGACGACGAAGTCGATGGCTTTCCCGCCCAGGGTCTCGTCCTCGGACCAGCCGAGCGCCCGGCTCCAGGACGGGTTGACCGACTGGACCTGCCCATTCTTGTCCGAGACGATCTTCAGCACCGGCGACAGGTTCCAGACCCGGTCGCGGTCCCGGGTCTGGGCGGCGACCTGCGCCTCCAGCCGGTCCGCCCGGGATTGGAGCAGCGCCTCGTCCCGGTGCCGGGCCGCGGCGGCGCGCCGGCTCTCGAGCAGGCTCATCAAGGTCCGGGCGAGCCCCTCCAGGATGGCGACCTGCGGCCCGGTCAGGCCGCGCGGCTCGGGATCGAGGAGGCCGAGCGTGCCGATCGCCCAGCCATCGGGGGTGACGAGCGGGACGCCGGCGTAGAGGGCGAGGCCCGGCGCGCCGGTGCCGTCCTGCAGCACCAGGGTGCCCGGCTGGCACAGGGTCCGGATGCACAGCTCGGCGTCGAGGGGCCGCTCCGGCCCGTCCCCGCCGATGGCGGCCGCGGTCCAGAGCCGGTCGGCGTCGACGAAGGTGATCCGCGCCAGCGCGGTGCCGCAGGACGCGGCGGCGATCCGGGCGATGTCGTCGAATACGGGGTCCGGCGGGGTGTCGAGAACGGCATAGCTGTGCAGCGCCGCGAGGCGCTGGGGGTGGTGGCGTTCGAAGCCCGACGGGCAGGACATGGTCTCGTTCCGCGACACGGCTGCGTCATAGCTCACGGCACCGACCTCCCAAACTGGGGCGATCGCCCACGGCCTGCCGACTTGTTAAGCCGGTTCTCCCTACAACGCATGGGTGCAGATTTGAGTCCGGCTGCCCGGTGCAGATCGCCGCGTCGCCAGGCTGTCCGCGCTTGAGCCACCGCCCGACGGTTTGCGATGTGCAGTATCGTCGCACGGTGGGCCGAAATCCTGAGCGGCAAGTTGCCCGTGGGCAGCATGCTTCCGAGGGGTGGTCGCCGGCGTTCGGGAGACGATGATGGCAAGCCAAGGCCCTGGCGCGTCGCCCCGGATCCGGTATCCAGGGTGACGGGCTGGGCTCGTCATGACCGGAGCAGCCGTGGACCTCAGACTCGACGACATCGCCTGGGGCACGCGGGGCGATCCGGTTGCGGCGGCCCGCGCGGTCGCGGCCGGGGCGGCGCGTCGGGCCGGCCGCCACGATCACGATGGCGGTTTTCCGGCCGAGGATGTCGCCGAACTCGCCCGGGTCGGCCTGCTAGCCGCGCCGGTCCCCCGGCGTGACGGCGGCGCGGGTCTCGGCGAGGAGCCGGACGGGGCGACCCTGCGCGCGGTGCTGACGCGCATCGGGGCCGGCAGCCTCGCGCTCGGGCGCGTCTACGAGGGCCACGTCAACGCGGTCCAGCTCGTCGCCCGCTTTGCCAGCGGCGAGGCACGCAACACCCTGCTGGCGGATGCCGCGCAAGGCCACCTGTTCGGGGTCTGGAACACCGAGCCGCCGGGCCAGGGCCTCAAGATCGACGGCACCGACGGCACCCGGGTCCTGCGCGGCGTGAAGACCTTCGCGTCGGGGGCCGGGTTCGTGACCCGCGCCCTCGTGACCGCGCAGCCCGCCGCGCCCGGGTCGCAGATGATCGTCGTCGCCCTCGAACCCGGCGAGCGGGCGGACCTTTCCGCCTGGCGGGCGCAGGGGATGCGAGCCTCGGCCACCGGCACCGTGGATTTCACCGGGCTCGGCGCCGATCGCTTCACGCCGGTCGGCGCGCCCGACGATTACCAGGCGCAGCCGCATTTCTCGGGGGGCGCCTGGCGCTTCCTCGCGGTGCAGCTCGGCGGCCTGGAGGCGCTGCTCGACGCCTGGCGCGGCCATCTCGTGGCCACCGGCCGCGGCGAGGATCCGCACCAGCTCGCCCGTCTCGGCGAGGGCGTGATCGCCGCCGAGACCGCGCGCCTCTGGGTGGCGCGGGCGGCCGCGATCGTGGGCGAGGAGGGCGATCCGGACGGGATCATCGCCTACGTGAACCTCGCGCGCCTCGCGGTGGAGCGCGCCGGGCTCGACCTCTTGGAACGCGCGCAGCGCTCGGTCGGCCTGCAGGGCTTCCTGCGCGACCACCCGCTGGAGCGCCTGACCCGGGATCTCGCCACCTACCTGCGCCAGCCCGGCCCCGACCGGGCGCTGACCGAGGGCGCCCGCCACGTCCTGCACGCGCCGCTGGCGAGCGGCGATCTCTGGCTCGACGAGGCCTGACCCCGAGGGGCGGCGGCCCGGATCCGGGACGCAAGCCTTTTCGAATGCGGCATCGGGTCTGTGGATCGGATGGCCGCGGCCGGGAGCCCTAACCGTCGCCCGGCGTTTCCAGCGGCCGGGACAGGTTCGGATCATAGATGGCCAAGCGCAGGACGAAGACGGTCGCCCAACCGGAGACCGAAGACGCGCCATTGATGCCCACCGGCGCGCTGGCGGTGGCGCTGCTGGACCTGGCCGAGGGCACGGCCCCCCTGGTCCATGTCGCCCGGGATGCCCGGCGGCTGGACGAGCTGGCCGCAACCCTCAGGGCCCTGGACCCCGAGGCGCGCGTCGCCGTCTATCCGGAATGGGATTGCCTGCCGCTCGACCACGCCTCGCCCTCGCGGGGCATGATGGGCGCTCGGGCCGCCACGATGCGCTGGCTCACCGACCGGGACGCCCTGCCGGGCTTCGTGCTCACCACCGCCCCGGCGCTGATCCAGCGCGTGCCCCCGCCCGAGACCTGGGCCGATGCCCGGGTGACCCTCCGGGTCGGCGACGCCCTCGACGTCGCCGCCGCGATGGCCGACCTCAAGCGCCTCGGCTACATCCTCGACGAGCGGGTCGACGAGCCGGGCGAGATCGCGGTCCGGGGCCGCACCATCGAGGTGTTTCCCGCCGCCGCCCCGCGCCCCTGCCGGATCGAGCATGCCGAGGGCCGCGTCACCGCGATCCGCTCCTACGACCCGATCTCGCAGCGCTCCGTCGCCGAGGTCGCGGACTTGGTGATCGACCCGGCCACCGAGATCATCCTGGCGCCGGATTCCGGCCAGAGCTTCGAGCCCTTCACCGGGCAGGAACACCGCCTCGAGCGCTACTATCCCCGCCTCGTCACCCTGCTCGACTACGTGCCCGAAGCCCGGCTGGTGGTCGAGGACGGGACCCAGGCCCGAGTCGACGCCTTCTACGAGCAGATGGACGAGGCCGGAGCCCGCCGGGCGCCGCGCGGCGGCCGGCCGGAGGGCGGCGCGGACCTCTACCTCGCCCCCGAGGCGTGGCGGGCCATCGTGGCGGAGCGCACCCGCGCGGTCGCCACGGACGCGGCGGCCGAGCCGGTGGCGGTGCCGGTCTTCGCCCGGGAGCGCCGGCCCGAGGCGGCCTTCGCCAAGGCGATGCGCGAGCGGCTGAAGGCCGGGGACATCGTCGTCCTGGCCGGCTCCCGCCAGCCGCTGCGGCGCCTCGTGCGCCAGGCCGGCAAGATCGCCGAGCGCCCGGTCCGGCTGATCGACGGCTGGTCCGACCTCGCCGACGCGGCCCCGGGCGACATCCTCGCCCTGGAGGCACCGGTCGGGGCCGGCTTCCGGGTTCCGGCCAGGGGCGCGACGGTGTTCGCCGCGGCGGACCTGTTCGGGCCGGATGCCGCGGTGGCCGGCACCGCCCGGGCGATCCTGCCGATGGGCGAGGTCGACCTGCGCCCCGGCGACGTCGCGGTTGATCGCGACCACGGCCTGTGCGTGTTCGAGGGGCTCGAGCCGGTCGAGACGCCGACGGGCATCGCCGCGGAAGCCGCCTCCGAGCCGTCCGAGGCCCTGCGCCTGCGCTTTGCCGGCGACGCGATCCTGATGGTTCCGGTGACCCAGGCCGACCGGATCTGGCGCTACGGCCCGGAGCCGGATGCCGTCACGCTGGACAAGCTCGACGGCGGCACCTGGGCCCGCCGCCGCCTGGAGGCCGAGGCCACCATGGCGCGCACCGCCCGGGCGATGCTGGAGGCCGCCCGCGCCCGCCGGGACACCGAGGCGCCGGTCCTGGCGCCGCCCTCCCGCAACATGGAGCGGTTCGCCGCCGGCTTCGGCTACGCCCCGACCCCGGACCAGGCCGCCGCGGTCGACGCGCTGATGGCCGACCTCGCCTCCGGCCGGCCGATGGACCGGCTGGTCTGCGGCGATGTCGGCTTCGGCAAGACCGAGGTCGCGCTGCGGGCCCTGGCGGCGACGATTTTTGCCGGCAAACAGGCTGCGCTGATCGCCCCGACCACGGTGCTGGCCCGCCAGCACGCCGAGACCCTGCGCCGGCGGTTCGGCCGGTTCGGCATCGAGGTCGCGCAGCTCTCGCGCCTGGTCTCGCCGGCCGAGGCCAAGCGGGTGAAGGCCGGGCTGGCCGACGGTTCGATCCCGCTCGTCGTCGGGACCCAGGCGCTTGCCGGCCGCGGCGTGCGATTCGCCGATCTCGGCCTGACCGTGATCGACGAGGAGCAGCGCTTCGGCGCCAAGATGAAGGCGGATCTGCGCCGCCTTGCCGCGGGCGGGCACGTGCTGACGCTCACCGCCACCCCGATCCCGCGCACCCTCCAGGCGGCGCTCGTCGGCCTGCAGAGCCTCAGCGTGATCGCCACGCCCCCGGTGATGCGCCAGCCGGTCCGGACCGTGGTGGCGCCGTTCGAGGCCGACGCGGTGCGCGAGGCCCTGATCCGCGAGCATCGCCGGGGCGGGCAGAGCTTCGTCGTCTGCCCGCGCATCGAGGACATCGCCCCCATGGCCGAGCGCCTGCGCGGCCTCGTGCCGGGCCTCGACGTGCTGGTGGCGCATGGCGACCTGAAGCCCTCGGCCATGGACGAGGTCATGGTCCGCTTCGCCGACGGGGACGGCGACGTGCTGCTCGCCACCGCCATCGTGGAGAGCGGGCTTGACGTGCCCCGGGCCAACACCATGCTGGTCTGGGAGGCGGCCCGGTTCGGGCTGGCGCAGCTCCACCAGTTGCGCGGCCGCGTCGGGCGGGGCCAGCGGCGCGGGGTCGTCCACCTGCTCAGCGATCCGGCCGCGCCGCCCCCGCCGGCGGCCCTGCAGCGCCTGCGCGCCCTGGAAGCGCTGGACCGCCTCGGCGCCGGCTTCGCGGTCAGCGCCCGCGACCTCGACCTGCGCGGCGCCGGCGACCTCGTCGGCGAGGACCAGGCCGGCCACGCCAAGCTGGTCGGGCTCGGCCTCTACCAGCACCTGCTGCAGCTGGCGCTCACCGCCGCCAAGGGCGAGCCGGCCGAGGATTGGAGCCCGGAGATCGAGATCGGGCTGCCGAGCCGGATCCCGGCGGATTACGTCCCGGAGCCGGAGATCCGCCTGAGCCTCTACACGCGGCTGCTGCGCCTGCGCGACGGCGAGGCGATCGAGGCGCTCGCCGGCGAGGTCGAGGACCGCTTCGGCACGCCGCCGGCGCCGGTCCTGGCCCTGTTCACCCTAGCGCGGCTGCGGGCCGCCTGCTGCGGGCTGGGCGTGGCCCGGCTCAGCGGCGGTCCCCAGGGCGTCGCGGCCGATATCCGGCCCGACCGGCCCCTGCCGCCGATGCCGGCCGAGGACGGGATCATCCTGCGTGCGGGGCGCGTGGTCTGGCGGCAGGCCTGCGCCGACGCGGAGGCGCGCGCGGGCCTCGCGGCAGATCTGCTCGACCGCATCCGGACCGCCCGGGACCGCGCCGCCTGAGGCGGATCCGAACCCGGGCGGCCCTCACGCGCTTGTGAGCGGCGCCCGGGCCGGACCGGTAAAATCGTATCAGTGACAGCGGGCCCGCCGCAGCCCATCTGCGGCGGGCCACATCCCGACCGAGCGCTCCGTGCCACCCGGCGGCACGCCGGACCGGTCGGGTCCCGACGTTGTACCGGGGTCTCTTGCCCTTTCGTCTCCGGTACGGCCGCATGGCCGGGCGCCCATGACCCCGTGCAAGGCGGGTGCCCGGCCTGTCGTCCGTGGAGGCCGGGCCGGGCGATCGGCCCGATCCGGAGTTGACCGGCGCCGTCCGCTCGGGCCTTCTCACCCAGAACGGGAGACGCCCGGGTTCGATGGAATTTCTCCGCGATCCTGCGCCGACCCGGGGTCAACCAGGGAGGTATCATGCACGTCACGATTGAGCAGGCCGAGCGGGCGATCGCCGCGGCACGGGCGAAGGCCCAGGAGCTGGGCACCCAGATGTGCATCGCGGTCGTCGATTCCGGCGGCAACCTGAAGGCGTTCCACCGCATGGACGATGCCTGGGTCGGCTCGATCGACATCGCCCACAGGAAGGCCAAGACCTCGGTGTTCTTCGGGATGATGACCGGCCAGATCGGCCAGCTGTCCCAGCCGGGCGGCCCGCTCTACGGCATCGAGCATTCCAATGACGGGCTGATCACCTTCCCGGGCGGTATCCCGATCGTCGACGCCGACGGTGTCATGTCGGGCGCGATCGGCGTCAGCGGCTCCACGATCGAGAACGATCACGTCGTGGCGGAGGCCGGCGCCAAGGCCATCGGCCAGACCGAGCTCCCGGCCCATCCCTGGCGGACCTGAGACCGCTCCGGCCCGGCCTTACGGGTCGCGCTGCGCCAGCGCCCGGCCGATCCCGAGCAGCAACATGCTCGAGATCAGCCGGAGGTTCTCGTCGCCGTAGCGATCGAGCGCGGAATGGACCCGGATGCAGTGGTCGGCCGCGGATTCCAGATGCTTCACCTGCGCGGCATCCGCGTCCAGTCCGGCCGGGACGGAACCGGGATAGAGGTCCGTCACATCGATATAGGCGCCGCGCCCGCGCAGCGCCCCGCCGGTATCCGGGGCCAGGCGGCCGCGGTTGAGGATCCAGCGGACCTCGCCGGTCGCGCTCAGGACGCGGAATTCCAGCGAGACCAGGCCGCCGGTCCGGCGCACCTTGCGGATCCGGTCGAACACCCAGCCGCGATCCTCGGGGTGGATGCGCCCCAGGGCCACGTCCAGCGGCAGGGGCTTGCCGGCGAAGCTCGGATTTCCGGACAGCAGGGTGGCCGCGCCCGCGTCGAGCACGGAGCGGCCGGCCAAGACATCCGTGTCCCAGGTCCCGACAAATCCCGCATCGTGCAGGGCGGAGGTCGCCGTGGAGGCCAACGCCATTCAATCCCCCGAAGCGGCTGTGTCGGGCCCGGCACCCGACAACCTGCTGCGACACAAGCCAGCGACAATTCGGTTGTCGGCGAATCGATCCAAGTCCGGCGCCGCCCCGGCCCTGACATGTCGTCACGGGTCTCCGGCACCGGGCCGACGCTGTGAGCCCGCAGGCGGGCCGAGCAAACGCGGCGTAAAGCTTTTCGTGATGCGGTCTCGGCGCCGTTGAGACTGTATCCACGTCGGCGGTGAGCACCCACGATGCTCGGATACCGTATCGTTCCAGGTCTTTTGATGCGCAGCTACATCTTCCGGGCGATCCGCCGCGAGCCGGACGGGATGCTCGGCCCGGACCTGTACCGGCAGCCCTTCGAGGCCGCCGGCGACGCGGCCGCGGTGGTTGCGGCCAAGCGGATCGATCTCGATCTGGCCGAGCTCGGAGCCAACGCGGTCTACGTGACCGCCGAGGATGGACGGGCGATCTGGAGCCTGCACGCGCAGGACTTCTCCGATCTGCGCCTCTGACGGCGATGTCCGCCCCCGCCGCCCGTCCCTGGTGCTGCGCGGGATCACGGCCTAACCTTGTCGGCTCCGGTATACGGTCGGCCAGGGCGCGCGGGATCACACCAGCATGGATCGCACCAATCTCCCGCTCTCGCAGGAGCGCCTCTGGGACAGCCTGATGGCGCTCGCCCGCATCGGCGCGCTCCCCAACGGCGGCAACGACCGGCAGGCCCTGACCGACCGGGACGCCGAGGGGCGCGCCCTGTTCCAGCGCTGGGGCGAGGCGATCGGGCTGACGCTCACCGTGGACCGGATCGGCAACATGATCTTCCACCGGCCGGGGCGTGACCCGGGCCGGAAGCCGGTCGCCATCGGCAGCCATCTCGACACCCAGCCCACCGGCGGCAAGTTCGACGGGCCGCTCGGCGTCCTCGCCGGCCTGGAGATCCTGCGCGCCCTGCATGAGGCCGGGATCGAGACCGAGGCGCCGCTCCTGCTGATCAACTGGTGCAACGAGGAGGGCGCGCGCTTCGCCCCGCCGATGAGCGGCAGCGGCGTCGCCATGGGGATTGTGCCCGAGGCCGACGTGATGGAGACCCGCGACCTCGACGGCCGCGTCTTCGGCGACGAGCTGCGCCGGATCGGCTGGCAGGGGGAGGCGGATCCCGCGGCTCTTCGCGGCATCGGCGCCTATTTCGAATTGCACATCGAGCAGGGCAAGCGCCTCGAGGATGCCGGCCTGACCATCGGCGTGGTCGACCGGGCGCTCGCCCAGATCTGGTACGAGATCACCGTGCTGGGCGAGGAGGCCCATGCCGGCAGCCCCATGGCCGGGCGGCGCGACGCCATGATGGCCGCCGCGGCGCTGATCGGGGCCCTGGAGGACATCGCCCGGGACGCCGTCGGCCCGGAGGGCGAGCGCGGCCGCGCCACCGTGGGGGTCCTGAAGGCCGAGCCGGCGAGCCGCAACATCACCCCGGGCCGGGTCTGGTTCAGCCTCGACACCCGCCACGGCGATCCCGGGCAGCTGGAGGCGATGCGCGGGCAGGTCCTGGCCCGGGCCGACGCGCTCTCCGCCGAGCGGGGCGTGACGATCCGGGTCGAGGAGTTCTGGCGCGCGCCGCTCACGCCCTTCGACCCGGTGCTGGTCGACCGCGTCCAGGCGGCCGCCGAGGCGCGGGGCCATGCCTGGACCCGGATGCCGACCGCGATCTATCACGATGCCGTCTACTGTGCCCGGACGGTGCCGGCGGCCCTGGTGTTCTGCCCCTGCCACGGCGGCATCAGCCACAACGAGGCCGAGAGCATCACGCCGGACTGGGCCCGGGCCGGCATGGAGGTGCTGGCCGACGCGGTGCTGGCCACCGCCGGTCTCGCGCGCGCCTGAGGAGGCTGGTTCGGCATGTCCGACGACAACGTCATCCGTCCGACCTTCGGCGCGCCCCGCCCGGCCGCGCCCCCGGAGCCCGATCCCGGGCAGCCGCCGATGCGCCTGTTCGGTGCGGCGGCGGGCCACCGGGTCGGCCTGATCCGCGACCCGGCCGCCCAGGAGGGCGACGTGTTCCGGATCGTGGTCGGCCCGGAGGACGAGCACGCCGTCGAGACGGTGGCGCTGCTGCCGGCGGCGGGCGACACGGAAGGGGAGGCGGAGCGGATCGGCTTCGCGATCCTGCGGGCGCTCGAAGTGGTCGAGGGGGCGGTCTGATCCGGGCTGCCGGCCCGGCCGGTCAGGCGATCGGCTTCGGCTTGATGATCGGCGAGCGCGTGAGGCTCTGGATCTCGCGGCCGGGCCGTCCGGCCTTGAGGGCGATCTCCTCCTCCTGCTCGGCGATGACCTGCCGGGCCGGCTCGTCGCCGTCCAGCCCGCCGAGGATCTCGGCCGGGACGCGCCGGTTCGAGGCCCGGGAGCCGTCCTCGAAGACGACGTCGAACAGAATGAAGCCCCGTTCCTGGGGTCTCGACTTGATGCGCTTAGCCATAGGTGCTGATACGCCAGCGCGATCCCGCGTGGCAGGGGGCACCGCCGCGCAGGGGGTTGCGCCGCGCGCAGCGCCGAACCCGCCCGCGGCCCCGCTCTCGCCGTGATCTTTCGTGCCGACGGTCCCGGACCGGCCGCACCGCCAATCGAGGAAACGTCCGTGATACCCTGGGTTCATCTCGACACCGGCTCCGTCCCGGGGGGCGGCACCGACCTGCGCCTGATGCAGCGGGGCGACGAGTTCTCGATCCTGGCCGACACGATCGAGCTGATGAACAACCGCCGCAGCGGCTCCGAGGCGGCGCTCGCCGCGATGACCTGCGAGCGGCTCAAGGACCGGCCCCGGGCCCGGATGCTGATCGGCGGCCTGGGCATGGGCTTCACCCTGCGAGCGGCGCTCGAGGGGCTCGGCCCGGACGCGCGGGTCGTGGTGGCCGAGTTGGTGCCCGCCGTGATCGCCTGGGCCCGCGGCCCGCTCGCCCATGTCTTCGGCGATTGCATGGACGATCCCCGGGTCGACGTGCAGGAATCCGACGTGAACCGCCTGATCCAGGCGGGGCCAGGCCAGTACGACGCCATCCTGCTCGACGTCGATAACGGCCCGGAGGGGCTGATGCGCCGCTCGAACGACCGGCTCTATGACAATTGGGGCCTCAAGCGGGCCCGCTGGGCCCTGCGGCCGGGCGGCATCCTGGCCGTCTGGTCGGGCGCCCCGGACCGGAAGTTCAAATCGCGCCTGCAGCGCTCCGGCTTCGCGGTCGAGGAGGCCCGCGTCCACGCCAGCGGCCGCGGCAGCGGGCCCAAGCACGTGGTCTGGCTCGGCACCCGGACCGAGGGTCCGGTCGCGCCGGACCGGCCCGAGACCGGCCTCCCGAAAGCGGCCCGGTAAGCGCCGGGCTGCCGCCCACGGTCGCACCCCCTGGGCCGGCGCGCGGGAATCCGCACATGCGGGTCATGGGTGCGAATGGCGGGCATCTCTACACGGTTGAGGTCAGGCCGAGCCGGCATGACCCGGGCCGTTTCACGTGGGCGATCCGCGACCGCGGCAAGCTGGTCCGCGGCTCGTACCGCCCGCATGCCTCCGAGGGGGCCGCCCGGGCGGTCGCCCTGGCCGAAGTGGACCGGCTCATCGGGCATGACGAGCCGCAGAACGACGGCTGACCGGCCGGAGCTATGGCCTGGACGCGCATCTCGACGACCAGGCCGTGTCATCCATGCATGCAGAAACAACCCTCGGTCTGTTGCATGCCGCAATGCGGTAGCCTATCTGTGCAGTGCGGGATGGCGATGGCGTCGCGATCCCGCTGCCCTTCTTGGGCGTTTCCTCCCTAGACTTCGGGCCGCTCCTTCGGGAGTGGCCTTTTTTCTGTGCTGTATCCGCCGCGGGATATACGCCCGAGATCCGCGCCCTGGGCCTGGAGCTTCGGTCAAGCGGAACCATGACCTTGGCTGTTCGTTCTGCCGTCATGGAACACTACAGATCCACCCTTGCGACGACCGCGATCGCCGTATTCGGCCTGGTCGTAGCCGCCCATACTCTGCATCCGGGTAATTATGAGGTGCAGCCGCGCCCCGTCCGGACGGAGGCGGCGCAGGCCGCGCCGTCGACCTGGATGGATCCGCCGGCCCGGATGGCCGGCGCGATCAAGCCCGAACCCGCCGTCTCCGAGACGGCGCGCGCGCCCGCTGCCGACCTGCTGTCGCCCCGGCTGGCCGCGGCGCTGCCGCCGGGCGCCGTCACGGCCCCGGCGCTGCCGAGCGCGCTGGTGGCTCCGGCCGAGAAGGTGCGCAAAACGCTCGTGGCGAGCCGGGTGAAGGTGGCGGATCGCGGCCTGCGTCGGACCGCCCGCCTGCGCCATGCCGGCCTGGACCGCCCTGCGGCCGTCGAGCCGATCGTCGCCGCCGCCGCACCGAATTCGGCCCCCGCGCAGGCGGCCCAGAGAATCGATCCGATCGGCGACCTGATCCGCGGCCTCGGCCTCGCTCACGACAGCGAGGGCTGAGCCGGGCAGGCTCAGCCATACCCGCCCACGCCCTACTGGACGTGGATGGTCAGCTTCATCTTCGGGTGGATGCCGCACTGGATGACGAAATCCCCCGGCTCCTTCAGGACCAGCCGGGTCTCGGTGCCGGGCTCCTGATCGCCGGCATCGAAGGAGAACCTGTCCGCCTCGATGAAGGCGTGGTGGGTCTGGTTGGCATCTTCGTTGCGCAGGGTGATCGTGTCGCCGCGCCGCAGGAACAGGTCGGTCGGCACGTAGTGACGCCCCTTCTGCAGGACGAGCCGGGTCGTGGCCGACAGCGTCGCCCAGGCCGTGTGCGGCGCGACGCACAGACCCGCCAGAACCACCGTCCCGACGAGGAGCAAGGGCTGCAGGCGCCGGTCGCGAAGGGGCATGTTGGGTGTCCGCTGGAAAATGGGATGCGCCGGGGCCAAGGGATGAGGACCGGATCGCCCGCCGAGCGGCCCGGGAAACCGCGACGCCCATGGTGCGCCGAGGCCCTCAACATCCCGCTACGCCAAATCGTAAGATTGTCTCAATCGCCCGATGAATAAGCGCCGATATTTAGTATCTACAAGTCTTGATTGTATTCGTCGCTAGAAAGCGGCTCACCGTCATGCGCGCCGCACAGCCTCAGCGCGCCGCGCACATGCTCCCGGAAGACCTGGACCCGCGCCGGCAGATCGCGCCCGGCCAGGGTCACGGCGCGCAGCACCGCTCCGCGACTCGCCCAGGGCGCCAGCACGCGCACGAGCTGGCCCGCCGCGACCGCCCGGGCGGCGACAAGGCTCGGGATATGGCCGATCCCGGCCCCCACCAGGGTCAGGCGGTGCACGGTCGCGAAGTCGCTGACCCGGATGGCCGGGCTCAGGACGATCCGCTCGGTCCGGCCGCGCCCGTCCGTGAGGGGCAGGGCGCCCGAGCCCGGCCGATCCCGGGACAGGATCAGGTCGTGCGCGTCGAGCCCGGCCAGGTCGGTGGGCGCCGGGCGGCGCAGCAGGTAGGCGGGCGCGGCGTAGAGGCCCACCGACAGGGTCGCCAGGACGACGGCCCGGTAGCCGGTCTCCTCTGCGCCGCCGAGCCGGAGGGCGAGGTCGATCCGGTTGGCCGCCAGGTCGAGGCGGGCATCGGTGTTCAGCATCTCGACCGTGATCTGCGGATAGGCCGCCCGGAAGCTCGCGACGATCTCGGGCATCACCTCGATCCCGAAATCGATCGAGGTGGTCAGGCGCAAGTGCCCGGCCGGCACCGTCCGGGCGTCGCGGGCGGTCTCGGCGGCCTCGTCGAGGAGCGCGAGGCTCTCATGGGCCTTGGCGTAGAAGGCCAGCCCCTCCGCGGTCGGCGAGACCGCCCGCGAGGTGCGGGCCATCAGCCTCGTGCCGAGCGCCCGCTCCAGCCGGGACAGGCGCCGGCTGACGCTGCCCTTGGTTTCCCGCAGGCTCGCGGCCGCGGCCGTGACGGTGCCGAGATCGACGACCGTGCAGAAGGCGCGCACGTCGTCGAGGCCGCCCTGGAAGGTTTCCGTTCTCGCAACCATGGGGTTCCGGATAGCAGGCTCAACCGCGGCCGTGAACGGGTCTACAGGGCGGCTGCGGCGCACCGAATCGCGCACGATCGTCTGCTGTGTAGGAGACACCCTTGAAGTCGATTCTCGCCTCCGGCCTTCTGGCCCTCCTGGTCGCCACCCCCGTCCTGGCCCAATCCCCCGCGACCCGCGACCCGGCCCAGATCCAGGCCGGCACCTACGCGGTCGATCCCAACCACACCCAGGTCGGCTGGCGGGTCTCCCATATGGGCTTCTCGAACTATGCCGGCGGCTTCTCGGACGTGTCCGGCACCCTCGAGCTGCAGCCGAAGAACCCGGCGGCCGCGAAGCTGTCGATCAAGATCCCGGTCGTCTCCGTGACCACGACCAGCGCCAAGCTCACCGACGAGCTGAAGGGCGACCAGTGGCTCGACGCGGCCAAGTTCCCCGACATGACCTTCGTGTCCACCAAGGTCACCCCCGAGGGCAAGGACAAGGCGAAGGTGACCGGCAACCTCACGCTCCACGGCGTGACCAAGCCGGTGACGCTGGACGTCACCCTGGTCGGGGCCGGCGTGAACCCGCTGAGCAAGAAGGTTACGGTCGGCTTCGACGCCACCGGCACGCTCAAGCGCTCCGAGTTCGGGGTGAAGACCTACCTGCCGCTGATCGGCGACGACCTGCACCTGACCATCGCGGGCGCCTTCGAGCGTCAGGACTGACCCGGTACCGCGGGGCGGGAGGATCGCCATGGCACCCGACGCGTCGGCGCGGCGCTACTCCGCGGTGGCCATCCTGCTGCACTGGGCGAGCGCGCTGGGCGTTCTCGCCCTGATCGGCATGGGCCTGACCATGACCCATGCCGGGCTGGCGCCGATGCGCCTGTTCCCGCTCTACCAGTGGCACAAGTCGGTCGGGATCACCGTGCTGGTCCTGACCGGGCTGCGCCTCGCCTGGCGGCTGGCTCACCGGCCGCCGCCCTATCCGGCGACCATGCCGGCCCGGGAGCGCCGGGCGGCGGGGGCGGCGCACGCCGTCCTGTACGGGCTCCTCATCGGGCTGCCGCTGACCGGCTGGGCCGTGGTCTCGCTCTCGCCGTTCAACATCCCGACGGTGCTGTACGGGCTCGTGCCCTGGCCGCACCTGCCGCTCGCGCCGCTCCTGACCGATCCCGCGGGCGCGGAGGGGCTGCTCAAGGCGCTGCACGCCTCCGGCGCCTGGATCCTCACCGCGCTGCTGGTGCTGCACGTGGCGGCGGCGCTGCGCCACCATCTCATCCTGCGGGACGGCGTGCTGGAGCGGATGCTGCCCGGCCGCCGCCCGGCGGGGCTCCCCGACGCCCTGGAATCGCCCCGATGATGCCGCGCCGCCTGCGCCTCGCCCTGTGCCTGTCGGCCGCCCTGTCGGGTGCCGTGTCCCCCGCGCTATCCGCCCCGTGGGCGGTGGATCCGGCCATGAGCGCGATCCGGTTCTCGGGCGTGCAGGTCGGGACCCCGTTCTCCGGACGCTTCGAGCGCTTCGAGGCCCGGGTGGAGTTCGACCCCGCCAAGCCCGAGGCGGGCCGCGCCACGGTGCTGGTCGATCTGGCCAGCGCTCGCACCGGCGATACCCAGCGCGACACGGCCCTGCCCCAGAAGGACTGGTTCGACGTGGCGAGCGCCAGCCACGCGCGCTTCGAGGCGAGCCGCTTCGTCGACAAGGGCGGCGGCGACTACGAGGCCGTCGGCGACCTGACGATCCGGGGTACGAAACGCCCGCTGACGCTGCCCTTCCACCTGTCGCTCGACGGCGACCGGGCGCACGCCACCGGGCATGTCGGCCTCGTCCGCACCGCGTTCGGTGTCGGCCAGGGCGCCTGGGCCTCCGGGCAATGGGTCGCCCTCGAGGTCGGGGTCGATGTCGACCTCGTCGCCACCGCCCGGCCCGACGCTCCGGCGGAAGCGCACTGAGCGCGCGCCGCCGACCCGGATGCGGGCTCGGCGTGAGCCCCGGCCACTGCCGAAACGTCCTCCAGCCCGACGCACCGGAACGCGCCGCCTCCGCAGGGATCGGGAGGGCGCCAGGGCGCCTGGTTTTCGCGCGCACAACCGACGTGCTCTGACACACCTAAGACCTGAGCCGGCAGCGGTATGTCATTCCGCGGCGGCTTACTGATTTCAACGGATTGGCCGCCAGATTTACTGTCAACGAAACGAGTCCGCTCGTTATCTGGCAAAGGCGCCAATCATGAAATCACTCATCGTTGCTGGAATGCTGTCGGCGGCTTGCATGGGCTCCGCCTATGCCGGGCCCGCCATCCCCATGGATGCAGGCCTCGCGACCGGCGGTCAGACCGCGGTGACCAACGTCGCCTGGCTCAGCCGCTACGGCAAGCTCTGCTATCACGGCACGCGGTGGATCCCGGCCTGCCACGCCACCAATCGGCCGGTCGGCTACATGAGGGGACACTGGAACGCGACCCGCACCCGTTTCATCCCGGGGCGCTACTATTGAGGTCCTGTACCGCCGCGGCGATCGGACGGCACGGCCCGCGATCCCGATCATCACCCTGAGCGCGGCGCCGCCGATCCGTACGATCGCCCCGGCCATGCGCCCAGGCGCAGGATCCCCCGCAAAGTCTGGTTGGACGTCGTCATGAGCAAGCACGTTCTCGGCGCCCTTTTGGGGGCGTGGGCCGGTGTCATCGCGACCGTGAGCGTCGCTCCTCCGGCCGTGGCGGCCCCGCCGGCGCCCGGAACCTGCGACACGGACGAGCCGACGGCCTGCATGAACCGCTACGGCGAGGGCGCGGCCCGCAGCCTGTCCAGGGCCTACGGGAAGGCCGCCGGCCAGGTCGATGCGCTCTGCGCCGAGGCCACCAGCTCTGGGATCGCGTATTGCCTGGAGCCCGCTCAGCAGGTTGCCGACAGAGACCTCAACGCGACCTATGCCCGGGCCCTGGCCTCGATCGGCGACGACGCCGAAGGCCGGACATGGCGCGCGCGCCTCAAACAGGCGCAGCAGGCCTGGCTGCGTTTCCGCGACGCCGATTGCGGGGATCTCACCTTTTCCGAATGGGGGAGCGGCACGGGAGCCGGCCCGGCGATGTCGGCCTGCCTCATCGCCCATACCGTGGAGCGCACCGCCGAACTCCGCCGGCGCTACGACCGTCGATGACGGTCACGGACAAGGTCACGGGCGGCCCGGAACGCGCTTCTACGTCCCCGGCTGGTCCTCGGAGCCGGTGCCCAGGGCCCGCTGCACCATCACGCTGTCCGACCAGCGCCCGTATTTGAAGCCTACCGCCTTCAGGTAGCCGACGCGGACGAAGCCGCAGGTCTCGTGGAGGCGCAGGGACGCCTGGTTCTCGGCGTCGATGTAGCCGATCATCTGCCGGTAGCCGCCGGCCGCGCAGGCCTCGATCAGCGCCGGCAGGAGGCGCCGCCCGATCCCGGCATGGAGGTGGTCGGGATGCACGTAGATCGAGTGCTTGAGGGTGTAGCGATAGGCCGGTCGCTTCCGGAACGGCACCGCGTAGGCGTAGCCCGCCACCTGGCCGCTGCGCTCGGCGACGAGGTGGGGCAGGCGCTTCTTGCGCATGGTCTTGCGCCGCCGCTTCAGGTCGTCGGGCAGCAGGCGCGCCTCGTCGTCG
Source organism: Methylobacterium brachiatum (assembly GCF_900113845.1). Lineage (NCBI taxonomy): Bacteria > Pseudomonadati > Pseudomonadota > Alphaproteobacteria > Hyphomicrobiales > Methylobacteriaceae > Methylobacterium > Methylobacterium brachiatum. The sequence goes on from NZ_FOQW01000012.1 coordinate 216,851, forward strand.
AAATCGGCGACGTTGCCGACGCCCTTGCCGATATGATGCTCGTAGATCGCCACCATGGCCTCGACATCCGCGTCCGAGGAGGCGCGGATGATGATGTCCGGGCTCGGATGCGCCGGGACTGGGGCGCCCGCCTCGGGCTCGATCTCCATCAGGCGCCGTCCCGCACGACGTAGGTGTGGAAGCGGATCCGCCCGTCCGGATCGACCTCGCGGTAGACGCCCTGGATCTCGGCCTCGAAGCCCGGGAACAGGTTGGCGGAGGCCTCGAACATCTTGAAATAGTCGAGCATCGGCTTGGCGCGGTCGTCCAGGCGCTCGCCCGGCAGCACGGTGCCGATGCCCGGCGGGTAGACCAGCATCAGGGTCGTGGCGATGCGCCCCTCGGCCTCGGCGATCGGCACGTAGTCGACCTTGTTGCGGGTCAGCATCTGGGCGGCCTTCTTGGGCGCCATCACCATCTCGGGCAGGTGCTCGGGGGCGAATTGCCGGCGCTGGAGCGCGGAGGTGCCGGCCTCCCGGTGGAAGGCGTGGAACTCGGCGCAGAGGTCGCGCAGGCGCACCCCGCGGTAGCGGTTGGGCCGGCGGTTGACGAATTCCGGCATGGCCTCCTCGAGCGGCACGTTGTCGTCGTGGAGCCGCTTGAAGGCGACGAGCCCCGAGATCAGGGTCCCGGCCTTGGAGGATTCGACGCCCGGCGTCAGCAGGAAGAGCAGCGAGTTCAGGTCGTTCTTCTCGGCCACGATCCGGTTCTCGCGCAGGTACTGCGCGACGATCGGGGCCGGCACGCCGTGATCGGCATAGGCCCCCGTGGCCCGGTCGAAGCCCGGGGTGAGCACCGTCAGCTTGTTCGGGTCGGTGATCGCGTAGCCCGGCGCCACGTGGCTGAAGCCGTGCCAGGCCGCCCCCGGGGTGAGCTCCCAGTAGCGCGGCTCGGATGCGAGCGCATCGGTGGGCACCCGCTCCCAGGCGATCTCGGCGCCGTCCGGGCCGGTCACCCGGTCCGGCACGAACGGGTCGAAGAACCAGCGCCGCAGCGGATCGGCCTCGTTCTCCTCGAATTCCCGCCGGATCGCCCGGACCTTCTTGCGCCACTCGATCCCGAGCCGGATCGTGTCGTCCCACAGGATCATGCCCGAGCGGCCCTTCATCATCTGGGCGCCGACATCGAGGGAGGCGAACAGGGGATAGAACGGCGAGGTCGAGGCGTGGACCAGGAAGCTCTCGTTGAGGCGCTTGTGCTCCACGCGCCGGGTCTGGCCGCGGATATGGCCGTCGCGGGTGTGGATCTGCGACGCCTGGGAGAAGCTCGCGAGCTGCTTGTGGGTCGATTGCGTGGCGACGATGCCGGGCGAGGTCTCGTCGAGCCCGGTGAGCCCCATGGCGAAGCGGCGGGCGAAGAGCGGGTGGAACTTCATGAAGCCCGCCCAGGCCTCGTCGAACAGGATGTAGTCGCAGAGGTGGCCGATCCGCTCCAGGATCTCCTGCGCGTCGTAGATCGTGCCGTCGTAGGTGCATTGCTCGATCACCGCGACCCGGAACGGCCGCTCCCGGCGCCAGGCCTCGGGATCGGTCACCAGCGGGTTGGTCCGGATCTTCTCGCGGATCCGGGTCTCGTCCAGGGCCTCGTGGTAGATCGGGCCGATCAGCCCGAAGGCGTTCCGGTCGGTCTCCAGGAAGATCGGGATGCCGCCGCCCAGGAACAGGGCGCCGTGATGGGCCGCCTTGTGGTTGTTGCGGTCGAACAGGACGAGGTCGTCCTCGGCCACCAGCGAGGACAGCACGATCTTGTTGGAGGCCGAGGTGCCGTTGAGGACGAAATAGGTCTTCTCCGCCCCGAAGATCCGGGCGGCCTCCTTCTGGGCCTTGAGGGCCGGACCCTCGTGGGTCAGCAGGTCGCCCAGATCGAGCACCGAATTGTCGAGGTCGTCGCGGAAGATCGCCTCGCCGAGATGCTCGACGAAGATCCGGCCGATCGGCGAGCGGTTGTAGAAAATGCCGCCGTTATGGCCCGGGCAGGTCCAGAGCTGGTTGCCCTTCTCGGCGTAGTCCACGAGGGCGCCGAAGAACGGCGTCTTCAGGGTCTCGGCATATTGCGTCACCCGGCTGACCAGGCCGCGGGCGATGAATTCGGGGGTCTCTTCCGCCAGGAAGATGTAGCCGTCGATGAAGTCCAGGAGCTCGACCGGGATGTCCTCGAGCCGCTTGCGGCGGACCATGATGACGATCGGCATCTCCAGGCCGCGCTTGCGCATCATGTCGATGAGCGCGGCGGCCTTGCCGTCGAGGCCGCGCTTGCCCCAGTCGACCACCATGCAGCCGATGGCGGCATCGGTCTGCACCGCGATGGCCGCGTCCTCGACACGCCGCGCCCGCACCACCTCGAAGCCGCGATTCTCCACCGCCGCCACGATCTGGGCGACGCGCGCGCCCTCCAGGTCGTCCGGATCGAAGGCGGGAGCGCACATCAGAACCGTGAAGCGACGGTGGAAATCCATGGAGCCCCTCTCAGCCTTGCAAGCAGCGAGTGGCTTTCTGGCCCATCTGCGACGTTTGCATGACATCGCCCGGGATCGCGGCCGAAACCGGCTCGGGAATCGATGCGCTCAGGCGCCGATCACTTCGGCCATGGGCCTGACCGCGATCCCCCGGTCGGCGAGGTCGGCGCGCAGCTGCGCGGCCATCGTGACGGCCCCGTGGGTGTCGCCGTGGACGCAGATGCTGTCGATCCGGGCCGGGATGCGCCGCCCGGACAGGCAGAGGATCGCGCCGTCCTCGATCATCCGCACGACGCGCTCGGCCGCCTCCACGGGATCGTGCAGCACCGCCCCCGGCAGCTTGCGCGACACCAGGTTGCCGGTCTCGGCATAGGCGCGGTCGGCGTAGATCTCCCGGGCCAGGGGCAGGCCGAGCCGCTCGCCCGCCCGCTCGGTCTCGAGGCCGGGCATCACCACGAAGATCAGGTCGCGGTCGAGGGTGCGAATCGCCCGGGCCACCGCCAGGGCGAGGTTCGCATCCGCGTTGGCGATGTTGCCCAGCGCCCCGTGGGTCTTCACGTGCCGGACCGGGCAGCCGGCATCCTGCGCGAGCGCCAGCAGGGCGCCGACCTGGTAGAGCACGGCCTTCTCGACATCCGCCGGGCGCTCGCCGTGGATCGGGCGCCGCCCGAAGCCCCAGAGATCGAGGAAGCCCGGATGCGCCCCCGCCTGGACGCCGGCCCGGGCGGCGAGCGTCAGGGTCTCGTGCATGACCAGCGGGTCGCCGGCGTGGAACCCGCAGGCGATGTTGGCCGAGCTGGCGATCGCCAGCATCCCGGCATCGTCGCCCAGGCGATAGACGCCAAACCCCTCGCCCATGTCGCAGTTCAGGTCGACGATCATCCGGGTCCCTCGCAAGCGCGACGGCTCCGCGCATTCAAGGGTCGGACCAAACGCATCACCCGGCGGCTCAGCGTGAGGGCGGTTGCCCGGACGGGGCGGGCGTCGTGCGAACCCCGAAACCTCCGCGCTGTCATTTCGGCTCGCGGACAGGAACGGCGCCTCAATCGAGCGGGTACCGGCTCAGGATATCCTCGGTCCGCTGGACGGTCTTGTCGTATTGGCAGGCATACAGCGCGCCGGTGGTGCCGCTGCCGTTGTTCCACTCGCTGAAGGTGAGATCGCCGCAATCGGCGTCCCGGAAGGCGATCCAGGCGCGCTGGGCCGTTGCGAACTGGGCCTTCCAGGCCGCCTTCGCGTCCTCCGGGCGGTCGTCCTGGTCGATGATCGACAGGGCCTTCCTATAGGCCGCATTGAGCTTCGCGTCGGCGGCTTCCAGCGCCTGGTGCAGACAGGTCTGGGTCTCGGGCGTCGAGGTCGCGTCCTGGCACAGCTTGGCCGAGGGCTGGTCGGCCCGCGCGCCTGCGGACGGGAGCGCGCACGCCCAGAATGCGGCGAGGATCAAGATCCCGGCCGGGCGCGCGGGCTTGGGCGGATACGGACGCATCTATGTCTCCCCGGGGCGAAGCGGGCCGGCTCGGGCGAAAGGCCAGGCCGCCTGACGCTGGCCGGAAAGGCATGAAGACTTCTTTGGCGCGTCGCATGCCCGATCCCGCTTTGCACCGCTGGGTGCGGGGAGGAGGATGCAATGCTCAGACTTCGACGGGCGCTGGCTGTGAGTCTCGTCATGTCGTTCAGTTAAAAAATTGGACTGTCGTGTGCTTCCGCAAGATTGGTCATTCGTATCAAGTCGTAGTGTCTGTTTTTGCCTTCAGAACTATAATTATTACAACATAAAACCACGATTGTCTTACAGTTTGTCGTTGACTTGCTTCACGCGGGATGAAACGCCGCCCGTGATCGGCTCGGCGCCGAGACAGCGAGTCGTTTCCCATGGGTATGATGCGTTCGGGCCGGTACGTGCCGCTGTTTGGCGGCTCCCCTGCGATCCTGAGCGCCGGTGTCCTGATCCTGGTCACCGCCGGCACGGCACGGGCCGAGGACGGGCGCCCCGGATCGACCGTCCAGCTCGAGGAGCTCTCGGTGGAGAGCACCGGCGCGGCGCGCGGGATCGTGCCGGCCTATGCCGGCGGTCAGGTCGCGCAGGGCGGGCGCGTCGGCCTGCTCGGCAACACCGAGGCGAAGAAATCGCCGTTCAGCATCACCAGCTACACCGACACGTTCGTGCGCGACCAGCAGGCCCGCACCGTGTCCGAGGCCCTGAGCCGCGACCCGTCGGTGCGCGCCACCCAGACCACCGGGGCGCCGTTCGATTCCTTCTCCATCCGCGGCTTCCCGTCCGGCGAGGGGACGAGCGGCGAGATCGCGTTCGACGGCATCTACGGCGTCGCGCCGAGCTTTCGCGTCTTCACCGACTATGCCGAGCGGATCGAGGTGCTGAAGGGCCCCTCCGCGGCACTCTCTGGCGTCTCGCCGAACGGCGCGGTCGGCGGCGTCGTCAACGTCGTCCCCAAGCGCGCCGGCGAGGACCTGACCCGCTTGACCCTGGATTACGGCTCGGTCGCCCGGGGCGGCGGCCAGCTCGACGTCGCGCGCCGCTTCGGCCCGGGCCGGGAATGGGGGGCGCGCGTCGTCGGCAGCCTGCATGGCGGCGACACGCCGTTCGCGCGCCAATCCGAGACGACCGGCGTCGGGGCGCTCGCCCTCGACTACCAGGGTGACCGTTTCCGGGGCTGGCTCTACCTGCTGGCGCAGAATGACCGTTTCGACGCGCCCCTGCGCCCGTTCCAGCTCAGGGCCGGCGTACCGGTCCCGCGGGCGCCGGACGGACGCCTCAACCTGACCCAAAGCTGGGAATATTCCGATATCGACGACCGCGGCGCCCTGCTGCGGCTGGAATACGACCTCACCGACGCGGTCACGCTGTTCGCCGATGCCGGCGGCGCGCAGACGGAGGTCCAGCGCTACTTCCAGTCCGCGCCGACGATCCTCAATGCCCGCGGCGATACGACCAGCACGCCGCAATTCTACGCGATGGGCATCGCTCGCTCGACCGTCGATGGCGGCGCCCGGGCCCGGTTCGACACCGGTGTCATCCACCACGCGCTCGTGGTGCAGGCCTCGACCTACGACGAGGATACGGCCCGCCAATTCCCCGCCGGGCGCGGCGCCTACCTGTCGAACATCTACGCGCCGCGTCTGGCCGCCTACATCCCCCCGCCGATCACCGCCGGGCGGCCGCGCCTGTCCGACAGCACGCTGTCGGGAATCTCGGTGGCCGACACGCTCTCGGCCCTCGACGAGCATATCCTGCTGACGGTGGGCGTGCGCCGGCAGCGGGTCGAGGCGCACAATTACCTGGCCAATGTCGGCACGCTGAGTTCCGCCTACGACAAGAGCGCGACCACCCCGGTGGTCGGCCTGGTGATCCGGCCCTGGGACGCCGTCTCGCTCTACGCCAACTCCATCGAGGGGCTGAGCCGCGGCGACGTCGCCCCGCTGGCGGCGAGCAATGCCGGCGCGATCCTGGCACCCTACGTGGCGCACCAAATCGAGGCCGGCGTGAAGCTCGATCTCGGCCGGATCGGCGCGACGTTCAGCGCCTTCCGGATCACCAGGCCGAATGGCGAGGCGAACCCCGTCACCCGGAGCTTCGCCCAGACCGGCGAGCAGCGGATCAGCGGGCTCGAGTTCAGCGTCTACGGCGAGATCACCCCGGAGCTGCGGGTGCTGGGCGGGCTCAGCCTGCTCGACGGCGTCCTGACCCGGACGGCCACCGCCGCCAATCTCGGCCACGTGCCGGTCGGGGTGCCGGACGTGCAGCTCAATCTCGGCGCCGAATGGGACCTGCCCGGGCTGCCGGGCCTGACGGTCGACGGGGCGGTCATCTATACCGGGCGGCAATTCATCGACCTCGCCAACACCCAGGCGCTGCCGGACTGGGCGCGGCTCGACCTCGGCCTGCGCTACGCCACCGTGATCGACGGGCGCCGGACGACGTTCCGGGCCAACGTGCTGAACGCGACGGGGACGCGCTACTGGACCGGGGTCGCCTCGTTCGGGACGTTCTTCCAGGGCGGACCGCGCACCTACCTCCTATCGATGTCGGTCGATCTGTAGGCATCGACAGGGCGCGGCCGCATGCGGATGCGGCGATGTTTCACGGGAAACACTTTCTTAAGCCTGCTCGCCCGAACCTATGGCCAGGATGCCGTCGCCTCCCCCGCGTCGCGCGCTAGAGCGCACGCCGCCGAAGTGGAGACCGGTTCGGCCTAAGCGAGCGCGTCATATGAAGGATTTAGAGGCGAGCCCGATTGCAACGCGATCGGGAACGGCTCTAGCACGGCCCGACATGACGGTCTCGATCACGACATCCAGCTGGCGCGACCTGAAGAACGCCAAGGCCCGGGCCCGGCTGGAACGGGCGCTGCCGGCGATTTTCCCGGCCCCGGTCCTGCACCACGCCCTGACGCGGCCCCTGATCCCGCCGACCCCGCGGCTGGCGGTGGAGAGCTACTGGCGCAACCACATCCTGCGGGCCGACCGGCTGGCCCGGGCGCTGGCGGCGCGCTCCGGGACGCCGGAGGGCTGGACCTGGCAGCTCGGCGAGGGCGGCGCCGGCGGCCGCCCGGCGAGCTTCCGGATTCCACCCGCCCCGTTCCGCGAGCCGGCCTTCGCCCGCGGCCGCGGCGCCTGCTGCATCTGCGGCCAGCCGGTCTACCGGTTCGGCTGGCACCGCGACCTTTGGGGGCAGGGCGTGCCGAACGGCAAGGCCGCCTGGCACGCGGCCTGTGTCGCCGCCTGGAAGTTCTGGATCGCCCCGCATGAGCAGGTCCGGGTGCTGAAGCGCCATCAGGGGCATCGCTGCAACGCGTCGGGCAAGCGGCTGCTGCGCACCGCCGAGGTCGACCACGCCGTGCCGCTCTACCGGGTCTGGCGCGAGCACCGCGACGCGCCCTGGCCGGAGCTGCTCGGCTACTGGGGTGTGCCGAACCTGCAGGTGGTCAACCGGATCGCCCACGTCCTGAAATGCCGGGACGAGGCGGCCGAGCGGTCGCAGACCCTGCGGCTGTCCCGGTACCGGGTGGTCGAGGACGAGTCCGGGTTCAGCGTGGTCGAGGAGGAGTGAGCCGCCGGCTCAGCCGCGCGTGACCGCCTCCAGGCCGCGGGACAGGTCGGCCAGGAGATCGTCCACGGCCTCGAGGCCGATCGACAGGCGCAGCAGCCCGTCGGTGATGCCCGCGATGGCGCGCGCCTCGGGATCCATCGCCGCATGCGTCATGGTCGGCGGATGGGCGATCAGGCTCTCGACGCCGCCCAGCGACTCGGCCAGCGTGAACACCTGCAGATTCTCCACCAGGGTCTTCACGGCGGCGCGGCCGCCGACCAGCTCGAAGCTTAGCATGGCGCCGAACCCGGCCTGCTGCGCCTTGGCGATGGCGTGGCCCGGATGGGATTCCAGGCCGGGATAGTGGACGCGGCTCACCGCAGGATGCGCGTCGAGGAAGGCCGCGAGCTGCCCGGCATTCTGCTGCTGGCGCTCCACCCGGACGAACAGGGTGCGGATGCCGCGCAGGGTCAGGTAGGCGTCGAGCGGCGAGCCCGTCACCCCGATCGTGTTGGCCCAGGCGGCCAACTCGTCGCCGACCGCGGCCTCGGCGGCGATCACGGCCCCGCCGATCACGTCCGAATGGCCGTTGAGGAACTTCGTGGTGGAGTGGACGACGAGATCCGCCCCGAGGGCGATCGGCTGCTGCAGCGCCGGCGACAGGAAGGTGTTGTCGACCACCGCCAGGGCGCCGACCGCCTTGGCCTGACCGGTGACGCGCCGGACATCCACCACCCGCATCAGCGGATTGCTCGGCGTCTCGACCAGCACGACCTTGGGTTTTTGGGCGAGCGCCGCGGCGAGCGCGGCCTCGTCGGTCTGGTCGACGAAGATCACGCGGTACTGCCCGCGGGCGCCGCGCAGGCTGAGCAGCCGGTGCGTCCCGCCGTAGCAATCATGGGGCGCCACCAGCAGGTCGCCGGGACAGAGGCTCGACAGGGCGAGGTCGAGCGCCGCCATGCCGCTCGACACCATGACGGCCCGGGCGCCGCCCTCGAGCTTGGCGATCGTGTCGGCGAGCTGGTCGCGGGTCGGGTTGCCGAGCCGGGAGTAATCGTAGGGGCCGGGCTGCTCGAAGGCCGGGAACTTGAAGGTCGTCGACAGGTGGATCGGCGCGATCACGGCGCCGAAGGACGTATCCTGGGCCACACCGTTGGTCGCCGCGATCGTGCGGGCATCGAGTCCCTCTGGCATCGGCTCGTCCTTCCTGTGCCGGAATTGCACCGGCGCGCGTGACCGGCCGGCTTGCGAGCGCGTTCTTTATGGCGAACGGATCAGGCTTTCAAGAGAACGAAAGCTGCATCAACAGAGCAAGCCCCGCATGCGGGACAGGGGTTGCGGTTGCGCTTCGGCATCAATCAGGTTCGCCGATGCGCGGTGTCTCAGCGCCAAGGCGGCGTCACGGCCAGAAATCCAGCCGCGACAGCAGGCGGTACCCCGCAGCCGCCTCGCCGACGGCCACGCTGCACGTGGTGCCCGCCGCGAGCGTCACGCCCGGGGGCACGCTGTCGATGTGGATCCGGACGGGGATGCGCTGCGCCAGCCGCACCCAGGCGAAGACCGGATTGACGCTCGGTAGGCCCAGATGGTCCGGGACATCGTTGGCGTCGGCGATACCGTGTCCGATGCTTTCCACATGTCCGGAGATGGGCGGCTCGAAGCCCATCAGGCGGATCTGGGCGCGGGCGCCGACGGCGATCCGGGACAGCTTGGTTTCCTCGAAATACGCGGTGATCCAGAATCCCTCGGCATCGATGATCGAGACCCGGGTCAGGCCGGCCGTCGCATAATCGCCCGGCCGCATCCGGAGGTTGGTGACGTAGCCATCCAACGGTGCCCGGACCGTCGTGCGATCGAGGTCGAGCTCAGCGACGTGGGCGGCCGCGATCGCCGCATCGTAATCCGCCCGCGCGATCGCCGCCGTAGCGTTTGCCTGCTCGATCGTCTCTGAGGCGACGACACCGGGGCTCAACTGGCTGCGCCGCCGCGCTGTCGCGGTTTTGAGCGCCGCATCCTCGCGCTTGGCCAGGACCACGGCCTGCGCCGTGTCGAGCGCCAGCCGGAAGCGGTGTGGGTCGATGACGTAGAGGATATCGCCCCGCCGGACGAACTGGTTGTCGGCGACGCGCACGTCGACGACCGTACCCGAAACCTCGGGGGTGACCCGCACGACCTCGGCGCTGACCCGCCCGTCGCGCGTCCAAGGTGCCAGCATGTAGACCCGCCACAGGGCCGTGAGCAGCATCGCCGTAGCGGCGACGATGGCCAGGGTCAGCAAGGGGCGGAGCAGGCGCTTCAGGACCGTCATGGCGGCACTCAGACGAAGAGGAGGAGCAGTGCCACCGTCGCGAGGAGCACCGCGAATTCGAGCAGCGCGGGGTGCCAGGCGATGCACAGCAGCCCGGCCCGGTCCAGGACGGCACGGAGCCCCATGAAGACCGGGATCGCCGCGGCGAGGTAGACGAGGATGGGCGGCAGGTAGACGCCGCCGATCGCGACCTCGCTCAGCATGGGGGGCTCCAGTGCCGGTCGAACGACCAGTCCGGATGGGCTTCGAGCAGCGCCACCATGTCGGTGAGGCCGGCGGCGACCCGATGGGCCGCGGGCCATGCGCGAGAATTTGCGCTCGCGCGCGTGGCGATGTCGGCGGCCGCCGCGAGGGTGGCGCGCGCCTGTCGCGGCGACCGGGCGGCGTCGGCCAAGGCCTGCCCGATCGGGGTGCGGAGGAGGGCGGATGCGGCGGGGTGCTGGGCCGCGGCGCGGGCTCGGATTGCGGCGCGACCGAGACGCAGCCATGCGATCCCGTCCGCCAGGATCGCCGCTGCGGCGGGGTCGCCTCTGAGGCTCAGCGCGATGCGGGCCAGGCGGTGATGCTGAAGATGCGCCCAGACATGCCGATGGTCCGGTGGGTCCGCATGGAGCAGTGCCAGCGCGTCGCGGCGCAGAGCCGCGTGGATCCGACGGGCCTGCCGGCGCGGATCGTGCGGCAGGAGCAGCTGAAAGGTCAGACGCGTCACGAGGACCGCCGCGATCCAGCCGAACGCCTGGTTCAGGAAGGCCGGCACACTGAACACCATCGGGTTGGTGGCGCCGACGAGCGTGTTGAACGCGACCAGGAAGGCCAGCCCGGACAGCATGTGGCGGGGCAGGGTGGTGGCGTAGAGGCCCGCCATCCAGAACGGCGCGAGCACGGCGATCAGCAGAGGAAAGCCTTGCACGTTCGGGATCAGGCCGAAGGCGCAGACGAACGCCGCCGGCACGGCCACGATCGTACCGTTGACGAACGCGCCGGCGCTCGCGGCCGGGTTGCCGGTCATGGCGAGCAGGACCGCGTAGGGTGCGAGGATCAGCAGCAGGAGCGACCAGTCGGTCCAGCCGGTCGCGATCCCGAAGGCGCCCGCGAGCAGGATCGCCAACGCGGAACGCAGGCCGTTCTCCGTCGCGGCCCCCCAATCCCGATGGAACCGGAATGATCTCGCCGGCACCGGGCGGCCACCGGACAGCCCTGCCATTCCGGACAGCGCCGACCTGTAATCCTCGGCGAATGCCAGGAGCCGGTCGAGGCCGATCAACGGGGCGGGGGTTCCGGCATCGGCGGCTTCGGCGCGGTCGATCCGCGCCTGCAGCGCTTGGCTCAGCGCGGTGATCCGTTCGACCGCCTCATCGCAGCACCGGGCCTCCAGTGCGGACAGGATCCGCGGCAATTCGGTGACCACGTCCCTCCGTGCCGCGACGAGATCCTCGGGCGCCCGTGGATCGGGATCGCCGAGGTCCAGCGTGCCCAGCAATGCCCCGAACAGGGCGGCGACGATGTCACGAACCGCGGCGTCACGCCCTGCCATGTCCCGGGACTCGGCACGGCTCAGTTCCAGCAGGTCGTCGACCGCGAAGAGGCTGGCAATCTGCGCCGCGGCAGGCAGCGCATGCGGCTGGCCGCCGTGCCGCAGCCGCTCCAGGGCGATGCCGGCGATCGTGCCGAACTGCCCGATCAGCGCCTGATCCAGCGTGGCGCGGGTGGCACGCCTGCTAAGCAGGGCCGTCACCAACCCGAGGCAGGCTACGCCGACAGCGACGGTGGCGGTCCGGCCGAGCACGGCATCCAGAGCCCGCTCGGGCGCCTCCAACGCGCCATACGTGGCGAGGCCGACCGTGTAACCGGCCACCGCCGCGCCCGACCCCCGGAAGTGGCGGAGCAGCGTGGCCGCGCCGGTACAGAGGCCGAGCCAGAGCGCGAAGCCGAGGATGAACAGGGCGGGAGCCTGGATGAACAGGCTCATCAGGGCGAGCGCCGCCGCCGCGCCGACCACCGTGCCGGCGAGGCGCCAGCCACCCTTGGCGAAAACCGCTCCCGGGTTCGCGTTCGCCACCAGCAGCACCGAGGAGGCCGCCGAGTAAGGCGTCTCGAGTTGCAGGCCGAACGCGATCCCGAGGGCGAGGATCGCGGCTGCCGTCGATCGCGCGACGTGACGAGTGCGGGGCGTGAGGATGTCGGTCGCACAAAGGCGGTCGCCGGCGCTTCGCACCAGGGCGGAGGCGCGCATCGCGGAGCGTGCGGCGTGGCCGGTCATCGGAAGACAGCCGACGGATCGGCCGCGATGCAGGGTTCTGCGCTGACAGATCGGACCGATGAATGACCCATGGCCGCCGCTCGGGTGCGAAAAATAGGATCATCCTATCTTTTGCTTGAGCTTCGTCAATCTGTGCGATGGCGGAGACGTAAGCCTAATCCACGTCGCCCACGTTGGAGGCGGCCGACAGCCAGTCGCGCGGACGACCGGGCGCTCGGGATTCTCTGGAAGCCAATCTGACCAGGCTGCCAGACAGTGAGCGCGCACATCCCGAAGAGGGGAAATGCGCCGCAAAGCCCCGCACCTTCCCGGCTGCAAAGGGACACGACGCTTCAGCCCACGTCGCCGGCCCTGGCCATCGGAAGCCGCGGACCGATTGCGGGGCGGCGTGAAGAACGGCGCCGCACATGCAGGGATGCGCCGCGGCGATTCCCGTGAGATGCCGGCAAAAGGGTTGTTGACATAGGAATGCGGGGCGTCCTATACGGCGCCTCCCGACGCGGTGCCGAAGCAACGGCGAGCCGGTTGGACGGACTTTCTGAAGATCTCAGCAGGACTTGACCGGGGCAGCCCGGTGGTTTACTGGTCTCTTCAAGGTACTGACGAAGGTCAGTTCCGCTCTTTGACAAGTGAATACGAGAAAGAGAAGCGTGGACGGCGCTCGTCCTTGCGGGCCCGGCGTGAGCCGGGTCGTCAAGAGGATGCGAGCTGTCATACGCTTTTTGGAAGCTCACACGGTTCGGGTGGAAACGCCCGGATCAATGTGAGCCTTCGTCAAGATGTAGTGATCAGCTTTGATCAATCTCTTCAACGTGAGAGTTTGATCCTGGCTCAGAGCGAACGCTGGCGGCAGGCTTAACACATGCAAGTCGAGCGGGCCCTTCGGGGTCAGCGGCGGACGGGTGAGTAACGCGTGGGAACGTGCCCTCTGGTT